>NZ_JBIAVJ010000037.1:33277-60921 GCF_042894025.1 Streptomyces sp. NPDC001549 | reverse complement strand
CCGGTTTCGGCACGGGCACTGTTGTCACCAGCGCCATCGCCTACGGCAGCGTCTACGTGGCCGTCAGCGGCGCGGCGATCACCTAGAGCGGCCTGGTCGCTCCCGGACCGCCTGACTGCGGTCCGGGAGCGGCCTGCACCAACCGCCGGATTCTCCGAGTAACCATCGAGAAGAGGTATCGAAATGCAGGCGGTCTTCGAGCCCAAGACGGGCTTTGACCTGAAGGATAATGGTCCGGCTCTGGAGCTGGGGATGCAGGAGCTTGAGGCCATGGAGGCCCCGGGCTTCTACACCGGTTTCAAGGACGGCCTGATGTTCAGCATCGCAGTGGGTGCGCTCAGCGTGGCTGCCTCTACCTGATGCCTGCCGGGGGCGCGAGCCCCTCGCGGTGTCAACAGCGGTGACGCCCGGCCCGGGACGGCCTCGGCCGTCCGGGGCCGGGCGTGCGGAGCGTAAACATCCGCAGAATGAAAAAGGGAGAATCTCATGTCGAACACCGGAAACCGGAATCCGTCGAACAAGTCGCTCACCATGATGACGGGGCTGCTCGCACTGATCCTCATGCCTGTCGGCGCCGCGCTGGACGGGACCGCGCAGTGGGTCCTGATCGGTGCCGCGACCGTCTTCATCTTCATCTGCGCGTACCAGATGAACGCGAACAGGCGGGCGGGCAGGGGATGAGCGACACCGCAGCGGTCTCCGTCCGCGGCCTGACCAAGCGGTTCGGTGAGGTCACCGCGGTGGAGGACGTGACGTTCGACGTCCGGCCGGGCCGCATCGTGGGGCTGCTCGGCCGCAACGGCGCGGGGAAGACCACCTCGTTGCGCATGCTGCTCGGGCTCTCACGCCCCAGCTCCGGCACTGCCACCGTCTTCGGGCGCCCCTACGCCGACCTGCCCGACGCCGCGCGCCGGGTCGGGGTCAGCATGGACGGCATCGCCCCGATGCCCGGCACCAGTGGACGCCGCGATCTGCGGATCTGGGCCCGGATGCTCGGCCTGCCCGCGACGCGTGTCGACGAGGTGCTGGACAAGGTCGGGCTGACCGACAGCGCCGACCGGAAGATCAAGGGCTACTCCACCGGCATGCGGCAGCGGCACGCCCTGGCGGTGGCGCTGCTCGCCGACCCGGAACTGCTGGTGCTCGACGAGCCCGCCAACGGGCTCGACCCGGACGGCATCCGGTGGCTGAGGACCTTCCTGCGCTCACTGGCCGACGAGGGACGCACCATCCTGCTCTCCAGCCACCTGCTCTCCGAGGTGGAACAGACAGTGGACGACGTGGTGATCCTTCAGCGCACCCTGCGGTACAGCGGTCCCATATCCGAGCTGGTCCCGGGCAGCGGAACCAGCCTGGAGGAACGATTCTTCGAGTTGGTCGGCACAGAAGCGGAAAGGCACGTCGATGCGTGAGGTGCTGAACGCCGAATGGCTCAAGGCATGGAGCGGACGTACCTGGTGGATCATGGGCGCACTCGGTGTGTTCCTGGGCCTGCTGGGCAGCAGCGGAGCCGCAGCCGTGGCCGACCAGCAGATCGACTCCGGCGCGACCGATGCCGCCGCGGCCACCGCCGAGCTCATCCGCTCCTGGTTCTCCGTTCTCCTGGCCTCCGTCCTCTTCGGCGCTCTCTTCGTAAGCCGGGAGTACAACACCGGAGCCATCAGCCGGTCCGTCCTGCTGTGTGGCAGCCGGACGCGGCTGCTCGCGGCCAAGACGATCGTCGGAACGGCCATGGGAGTGGTCTTCGCGCTGCTGGCGGCGGTCCTCGCCCCCATCTCCCTGTGGGGTTTCTTCACCCTGTTCGGCATGGATGTCCAGTGGAGCGGCGAAGCGACCTTGACGCTGCTCGGCGTGTTCGCCGTGGTCACGCTGGCCGTGCCGTGGGGGGTCCTGCTCGGCTGGATCATCCGCAACCAGGCGGCGAGCGTGACGCTCGTGCTGGTGGTGACACTCTTCGTCGACGAGACGCTCTTCCGGGTGCTGCCCGCCGTCGGCAAGTTCACGATGGGGATCGCCATGGGCGCGGTCTACCGCGACGCCAAGCCCGAGATGCTGTCGATCCCCCTGGCCCTGCTCGTCATCGCCGGGTGGCTCGTCCTCGCCGGTTGGGCGGCCCGCAGGCTGCTCGTCACCCGGGACGTCAAATGACCCTGACCGACGAGCGGGCCGCGCCGACCACTCCGGGACCGGCCGGTCGGCCCCGGCGTCGCCGCAAGCGGGCCGACGCCGAACCCTCGGCGGCCGAGACGGCCGAACTGACCCGCCGGCCCCGGCTCGCCCCGCGGGTCCAGGTGCACGAGCCGACGGCAGACGGTTCCCTGTGGATCGTGCAGTCCGGGCAGCAGTACATCCGGGTCGGTGCGGACATGGCCAGGCTGATGCGGGCGATGGACGGAGAACGCGACCACGCGGCTCTGGTGAGCACGCTGGGCGGACCCTGGACGGAGAACGCCGTCGCCACCGCCGTCCACAACCTCCAGGAGATGCGGCTGCTGGAGGACGGGCGGATCCACCGGCACAGCGGCACCTGGTTCAAGTACGTACCACCCCTGACACTGCAGTTCACCGTCCTGAAGCCGCAGCGGCTACTGAACCGGCTGGTGCCCCTCATCAGGCTGCTGGCGAACCGGGCCGCGGCCGTGGTCGCCGCGATACTCGTCCTGGGCGGACTGCTGGCGCTCACCGTGCAGGCCCCGGCGCTGACGCAGGCGCTCGGACAGCCCTTGCCGTTCGCCGTCCTGCTCGGTGTGATGACCGCGACGATCCTCACGACCGCGCTCCACGAGATGGGCCACGGGGCGGTCCTGACCCACTACGGCGGACGCCCCAGCCGGATGGGCGTGATGCTCTTCTACATGTCGCCCGCCTTCTTCTGCGACGTGTCCGACGGCTGGCGCCTGCCGCACAAGGAACAGCGCACCCGGGTCGCACTGGCGGGCATCGTCACACAGACAGTGGTCGCCGGAACGGTCTCCCTGATCGCGCTCGTGCTGTCCACGGTCAACGGCCCTTCGCTGCTGCACGACGGCATGCTGATCTTCGGGGTCTCCACCTACCTCACGGGCGTACTCAACTTCGTACCGCTGGTGAAGCTCGACGGCTATCTCGCGCTGATGAGCCATCTCGACATCCCGCACCTGCGCGACCGGTCCATGACCGACGCGCGGCGGTTCCTGGCCCGGATCCTGTTCGGCGGCCGGTACAGCCGTGAACTGCCGCGGCTCACCTGGGCCGTGCCCTTCGGGTTCGCCTGCATGATCTTCCCCCTCTACCTCGTCGCCGTCGCGATCGGCCTCTGGTCGGACATCGTCCAGAGCCTGGGCCTCGCCGGCGCCGCCGTGATGGCCGCGGCCATCAGCTACCTGATGTACCACGCCTGGAACGGCGGCGAACGGCTGCTGCGCGAGGCGCGGCGGGCCGGGGCAGGCCTTCAGCGGATCGCCCTCGTCTCGGTGCTGGCCGTCGCCGCCGCAGCCGCCGCCCTGCTGTTCGTCCGGCTGCCGTACACCGTGGTCGGGGGATTCGTTCAGGAAGGCGGCCAGGTCCGGCTGGTGCTGGCCGACACGGCCGACACCGACGCGGTCGCACGGGGCTCCGAGGTCCGCCTGGAGCGGCGCGGCCTGGTCATCGGCACCGATGTCGGCACCGGGGTCGTCGCGGTGGACCGTGCCACACGGCAAACGGCACCACTGTCCGCCTTCGTCCCCTTCCGTGAGGGCGAGCACTTCCCGATGGAGGTGTCGGGCTTCGCGCTGCGTACGGACAAGGCACCGGCCGAGCGGGCCGGACTGGCGTACGTCGATGCGGGCACCCGGCCCGCGTGGGAGTGGCTGTACCTCAAATATGTAGCTCCATACGGGCGTTGACATCCAGACGTTGGCATCACGACGGCCGGGCCAGGCAGTCGGCAGGGGAGACAGGTAAAGGTTATGGACGTAGGCAGACATCTTCACTATTGCCCTCCCGGCAGCCCGTTCTTCGATCTGCCGGCCACGGCCCACACGGACGAGGACGACTTCCCTCTCGCCCATGAGGAACCGGCCCCCGGCTGGACCCGGAGTGGCGGCACCGAGTGGATCGGCATCTCGCCGCCCGACTCCGGGATACCCGGGCAGGGCTGGAAGATCCATGTGTCGGCGACCCCCGACAACGCCGAGGACGTCCTGGCCACCGTTTGGAAGTACTGCCTCGCGGGCGGCATCACCTTCAAGTTCCTGCGCAGCCGCGCCGTACTCGAATCGCGCAACAGCAAGTACGGCGACCGCAGCGCCAGCGGCAAGTTCGTCACCATCTACCCGCTCGACGAGGCCCGTCTGGCCCTCATCCTCAGCGAGCTGGACGACCTGCTGGGCGGCCGCGAAGGCCCCTACATCCTCAGCGACCTGAGATACCGGTCCGGCCCGCTCTACGTGCGCTACGGCGGCTTCCTCCTGCGCACCGTACGAGCGGACACCGGCGAACTCGTGCACTGCGTGGAGGATCCCGAGGGCAGGCTGGTACCCGACCACCGCGGCCCGGGCTTCCGCCCGCCGGCCTGGGCGCCTCTTCCCGACTGCCTGGCCGAATCGGCCGCGGCACGCAACTCCGGCACGCTTGAGGACTTCCCCTACCGCGTCACCTCCGCCGTGCACTTCTCCAACGGAGGAGGCGTCTACCGGGGCACCGACAACCGGGACGGCGCGGACGTCCTGCTCCGCGAAGCCCGCCCCTTCGCCGGTCTCGTGGACGGCGAGGACGCGGTCGCCCGCCAGCAACGGGAACACTGGGCGCTGGAGCGACTGGCCGGCCTGGACTGCATTCCCCGCCTCATCGACTTCCGCAAGGGGCGCGAACACTACTTCCTGGTCAGGGAATACGCCGAAGGCGAGCCCCTCGCCAAGGAGATGATCCGCCGCAACCCCCTGGCAGGCGACGACCGGTCCCCCGAGGCCTTCACCGCGTACACGGAGTGGGCCCTGAGGATTCTGGGCCTGGTCGAAGAAGGCATCGCGTCACTGCACGCCCGTGGCGTCGTCTTCCGCGATCTGCACCCGTCCAACATCCTCGTCCGCCCGGACGACACGGTCGTTTTCATCGACTTCGAGACGGCCGACTCCGTGGACTCCCCGGCCCGGCAGACCATGGGAGCGCCGGGGTTCACCGCACCGGCCGCGTACCGGGGCCCTGCCATCGACCGCTACGCCCTGGGATGTCTGCGCCTGGCCGTGTTCATCCCGCTGCCGACCCTGCTGCTCTGGGGCCCGGAGAAGACGGAGGACCTCATCGACGCGGTCCTCGCGCACTTCCCGGTACCCGCGGACTTCGCCGACACCGTCCGGCGCGATCTGGGCATCGGGGCCGACACGACGCGCCCCCGGCCCACCGCGGACCTGCGGCCGGATCCCCGTGAGGACTGGCCCGCGCTGCGCACAGAGATCATCGACGGGATCCTGGCCACCGCTACACCGGACCGCCAGGACCGGCTCTTCCCCGGGGACCCGGAACAGTTCGCCACGTCCGAGGGCGGGGCGGACTTCGCCTACGGCGCCGCCGGGGTCCTGTGGTCCCTGGCCGAGGCCGGCGCGTCGGTCCCCGCACACCTCACCGACTGGCTGGTTGCCGCCACCCACGCCCTCGACCGCCCTTCGCCGGGCTTCTGCACCGGACTGAGCGGAATCGCCTTGGCCCTGGACCGGCTTGGGCGTGCCGAGACCGCCCGCGCACTCGTCTCCCAGGTCGTGGCAGACCTCGGCGCCGAATCCGGCAGCACTGACGACACCTTGCTCAGCGGGGCCTCCGGAGTGGGGCTCACCCTGCTCCACTTCGCCCGGAGCACCGGCGAGGGCGCCCTGCTGGACGAGGCCGTCCGACTGGCCGAGCGGATCACCGCCGGGCCCGCCGGGAGCCCGGACGGCAGGACACGTTTCGGGCTGCTGCGGGGGCCGGCGGGCCGCGCCCTGTTCCTGCTGCGGCTGTACGAGGCAACCGGCGCCCCGTCCTTCCTGGAGCACGCGCACACCGCGCTGCGACAGGAGCTGACCCACCTCGGCTGGAAAGGTGACCAGCTGCCCGAAGAGGCCCCGGGGCGAGCTCCGTTGCTGGCCGTGGGCAGTGCGGGCACCGGAATGGTGCTGCACGATTTCGTCACGCACCGTCCGGAAGCCGAGCTCATCCGCGCGCGTGACGCGATCCTGGGATCGGCCCGGCGCAGATTCGTTGCCCAGACAGGCCTGTTCCACGGCCGCGCGGGCACGCTCGTGGCCCTGCGTCACATGGCCGACGGCACCGGCGCGCAGAAGAACGGGGCAGAGGAGGAGAGCGTACGCCTCCATGTGGACGGCTTCGCCCTGCAGACCGTGCGCCTCGACGACCGGCCCGCCTTCCTGGGCCACGAGGCCATGCGAGTCTCGACCGATCTCGCCACGGGAGGCGCGGGGGTGCTGCTCGCGCTGAACTCCGCGCTCACGGACGACGGGCCGTCGCTTCCGTTCTTCCGCAGGAGCGGCCTCGCGCCGCGTACAGGAGCCGCTTCGTGATCGACTTCCTCGGCACTTTGGACCGTACACAGGGGCTCGCCGAACGGTGCGAGGTCCAGCCTCCTGCCCCGCCCACCGATCTGCTGTGGCGTGCCCTGGTACGGATCACCCCCGGCACCGCCCCCCAGGAGCCCGTCGGCCGCGCCCTGGACCCGTGCGTCGTCGGGGCCTACGGACACTCGCGCTCCGACGCGCTGACGCGCGGCGTGGGCGAAGCCGTGGAGCGCTACGCGCTCTTCCCCTCGGCGACGGCCCCGCCCGGCACCGTACGCGCCACAGCGCGCGAAGCCGGCGGGCAGGTGCTGGCGTTCCACGGCCCGGACACGGCGCTGGGCGACCCGCGCGCTGCCGACGAGGTCCTGACCTGGTACCCGGCCCGGAGGCTGCGGGACGGGGCCGAGGTCCTGGTACCCGCGCCGCTCGTGGACTATCCGAACGCCTCGCCCGAGGCGCGGCATTTCGACCCGACACCATCCGGAGCGGCATCCGGTCACGGCTACACCATGGCGCTGCGCGCCGGCCTGATGGAAGTCATCGAGCGCGATGCCTTTCTCATCGCTTGGGAGGAGCGGCTGCGGCTCGCGCGAGTGACACCGTTCCCGCTCACCACGGACGATGCCGCCGCCGGGCTCGGAGGGAAGCGGAACATCAAGCGCCGCAACCTCGCGGCGCTGTGGCAGAAGACCGGGCAGGCGGGACTCGTGCCGGTCCTGGCGGACCTGCCCACCGCGGTGCCGGGCGTCGTCTGCACCGTCGCCGCGGTCATCGACGAGACCGGTGCCGGGGCCGGTCCGTTGGCGACCGTGGGGTGCAACGCCTCGGACGATCCTTGGTGGAGCATGCTCGGGGCGCTGCAGGAAGCCCTCCAGGTCCGCTCGGTGATCCTCAACTCCTGGGACGAGCACGGCTTCGGCCGGGCGCCGGCGCGAATCGACGACGACGACGACCGTCTGCGCCATCTGGCGTCCCGGGAGGGATACGAGCAAGTCCGCGAGTGGGTCGACGGCTTCGTCCAGTACGCCCCGCACCGGACCACGGTCGAGGTGCCGACCGACACGGTCGTACGGAGCCTGGTCGCCGACGGCGCGGATCCGCTCGCGATCGACCTCACCCACCGGCTCCCGGCCGGGCTGCGCGAGATGGGGTGGGCGGCGGTCAAGGTCATACCGGTCGGATACCAGCCACTGCGGCTGGTCGAGAGCCACGATTTCAGCTGGCACACAGGTCGGCTGCGGACCGCCCAAGCCCGCACCGGCCGTCGCGCGGGGCCCGACTCCGCATTCTCGGGCAGGCCGCACCCCTTGCCGTGACACGCTCCTGCGGCGGCACCGGTTCGGACAGCGGGTCGACTACATCCCACAGCCGGCTCCGCTCGAACTCGCCCACGCGTACCGACCCTATGCCTGACCAGCGGAAACTCCACGATCGCACTCGGAAAGACAACAGCCTCGAGAGCCAGGGCTTGTCCGAAGCGCGCTGGCTCCCGGCGAGTCGCAGCCGCCCTGCTCCAGAGCCGCTCCAGACTCCCCCGCGGTGATCAAATACGCTCAACTGGGGCGTCTGAGACGGGCTTCCTCAATTCTTCCTCTGGTACTCGGCGACCCCTCCTCCTCGCCTTCTTTGCCGAACCTTTGTGTGCTAGTTTCCTCGTCACTGCTCAAGGGCTTTCGGGGACGGGGGACAGCAACTGGGCTTGACTCGCCCAGGTTTCCTGACGTCCTCTGTATCAGAATTACGGGGAAGCATGGAACGAATACTTCTTGTCATCGATTCTCCTGCGCTGCTACGACGGATGACCGAGGTGCTGGTCGGTCCTGGATGGGTTGTCTCCGGATACGGAGACGGTGGAGCCGTCGCGAACTCGTCCACTCCGGCGGATATCGTCGTGGTGGAGGCCGGTGTGCTGAACGCCGACCCGTCGCTCGCCCAACGGGGAACCCGGCTCATCGTCTTGGTATCGGGCCAGGGCGATGCCTTCTGGCCGTCGTCGGCCCACACCCGGGTAGCCGGCGTCATCGGCCGTGATGATCCCGACCGCGGGTATGTAGCCGCGGTCCGCGAGGTGCTGAGCGGGCGAGGCTGGGTCTCTCCCGAGCTTGTCCCCACGCTGCTCTCGGGCCGCATGAGTCACCCCCGGCCGACCGAGCCGCCCGTCGAGGAGGTCAGCCGACTCACCGATCGGGAGCGGGGGGTGGCCCGATTGGTGGCCGAGGGCTTCTCCAACTCGGAGATCGCTGAGCAGCTCACCATCGAGCGCAGCACGGTCAAGTTCCACGTCTCCAATGTGCTGCGCAAACTACGATGCCGTGACCGCTCGCAGGTGGCGGCTCTGTGGTACTCGCACGCACCCTCGGTCAGCTTCGCGGCCTGAGCATCCCGGAGTCCCGCCCCGGCACCCCGGGGCGGGACTCCGGGATGCCGGGGGTGTCCGCATCCTCTGCGCAAGCCTCCTCAGGTTTCTGCATACCTGAGGATCTCAGAATATGTTTCATCGTCAGGGATCTCTGATCTCGCATATGGAACATTGTCATCCGGAACTTCAATGCCGGGCATAGTAAGCATTATTTAGCGAATCAGCCGCGAACTCGCAACCGACTCACCCCGCGCCGGTCCCACTCCGCGGGTGTCGCAATGCAATGCCGCGAAGTCAGGACTTGCCGAGGATTTACCGGCAGCTTCCCGGTTTGGTGATGGTTGTCGGCGTGCTATAGGCATTGAAGAACAGCGGAAAGAAGTGGCGGACAGCGGGTGAATGCGGGTCAGCACCCACGACTTCTGGGACAAGGAACTGGGCAAGGCCGTGCCCTGGAACGAAATCGAACCGGATCGAGCACCGGCTGCCCTCCCTCATCACCATGAACTGGCGTGGCCTGCGGGGCGGATCCTGGCGGGCGAAGAGTCCATGAGAACTCTGATCAAGTGACCCGACCGCAGGATCCGAGTGGAGCACAGCGACTCCTGACACCACGGATGGGCCGACGTGGCCTTCCTCCCCGGCTGTCCGTAGTGCGACCGAGGACCACCAGGGTCCGTCTTCAAAAGATCGCTCGATGTTGGATCATGATGTCGTGATACGTCGTCATGAACTGACCGACGCCGAGTGGGAGTTGCCGGCTCCTCCGATACCGAGTGCTGGCAGGGGGCGGCCGCGGGCTGAGGACCGCCGGGTCATCAACGGGATGGTCCACAAGATCCGAACCGGGGTCTCCTGGCGTGACCTGCCGGAACGCTACGGCCCGTGGAAAACGCTCTACACCCGCTTCCGCCGCTCTGCCATCGGCAGCGTGTTCACTCGGGCCCTGCAGCGGATCCAGGCCCGGGGCGGATGCCGCCGGTGACATCGACCGGCTGGTCCAGATCGACTCCACCATAGTCCGCGCCCACCGGCACGCCGCCACCTCCTCCCTACGAAGCAGCGGTCACACTCGCATCAATCCTGCTCTGGGCAAGATCAATTTGAAGGCGGACCCTAAGCCCGAGGCTGGACAGCGCATGCACGAAACCGCAGGTAAGGATCCCTTTTCGGCAGGCTCCAGGATCGCCACGCACTCCACGTGGTGGGGTCATCGGGAAGAGGTGGAGATCCGGGCCGCTGCAAGAGAACGCAGTTGAGCGATCCAGCGCACCTTCAATGCGCGCCCGGGGCGTGGTAAATTCCTTGGCATTCGCAGGGCCACCGGCCAGCCCGGACGCATCGGCGCCGGGGTCACCGAGCGGCCCGGCAGCAGGCGGCATCTACCGACTTTGTGGTCGGCCGCAGCACCGCCGCGGTGATCGAGCGTGCGGCGACGTCGACCATGCCGACCGGCTCGACCCGGTCCACCACCCCGTTGTCCAGCCTCACCAGCACGTCGAACGGCGTGGAGTCGATCTCCATCAGCTCGCCCGGGCGGCAGACCGAGACCTGGCCCAGCACCGGGCGGCGGGGAGCATGACGGCCGTCCACCATGCCATGCACCCCGCCCTTCTGGTAGCGCCGGCGGCGGCGCCGCACCGTGTGCGGGCTCACGGGCCGTCCGGTCTCCGTCGACGATTCCGCGGCCTCGACCATCTGCCGGTGCCACCACGGTGCCCGGTCTGCCGGGCCTCGCGGCAGGCCGTCCGACAGCCACTCACGCCCGGGTCCCCGAGGCGGGTCCACCCCACCCGAGGCGATGTCGGGCGGATGTTCTACGACCGAACGGGTAGACGGAAGGGGCCGATGGGGCGGCCTTCGATGTTGCGGGCGGGTCCTCGGGGGTGGGCGTCATACGGTGGCGGTCGCTGTCAGGCGACCTCGGAACGGACCCTCATGATGCAAACAAGCTGGGACCGCAGGCTCCTCAGCACCTCCTCGGCTCCCGCCACCACGGTCACCCACGACACCGGCCTGCTGCTGCTCCGGCTCGTCGTCGGCCTCAGCATGGCCGGCCACGGCACGATGAAGCTCTTCGGCTGGTTCGGCGGCCCGGGCCTCACCGCGACCGGCAAGGGCTTCACGATGGCCGGCTACCCCGCCGGCGACGCCATGGCCGTCATCGCCGGTCTCTCCGAGACCCTCGGCGGCCTCGGCCTCGCCCTCGGCCTGCTCACCCCGCTCGCCGGAGCGGCCCTGACCGGCACCTTCATCAACGTCCTCGACGTCCGGGGCCTCGGCGCCTATTTCCCGCCCAAGGGCGTGGAACTCGAAGTGGTGCTGTTCGCCGCGGTCGTAGCCCTCACCCTCACCGGGCCGGGCCGCTTCGCAGCCGACCACTACCTTCCGGTGCTGCGCGAGAACCGGCCCCGCTACGCCCTGCTCGCCCTGCTCGTGGGCGTCGTCGCGGGGTTCATCGTCCTGCTCATCCGGGAGTCAACTTGACCCGGCCCTGAAGGACCGGGCTTGGAGGTGGCGCCCAACTGGCTGCTGGGTTGGCTCCTCCGTCCAGGCCACCTATGGGGTGGCAGGGACGCGTGACTCACGCCCCGCGGTCCACACGGTCTCGCCCTTGCGGGCGAGGTTGTGGGACGCGTTGTCGTCCGCGTGCATGAGGGCCCCGCAGGACCGGCACGCGAACGTCGCTTGATCGACCCGGTTCTTCCGGTCGATGTGTCCGCACTCGGAGCACTGCTGACTCGTGTATGCCGGATCGACGTACACCAGCGGCACCCCGGCCCGCTTCGCCTTGTACTCGACGAAGGCGGCGAGCTGGTGGAAGCTCCACGAGTGCAGAGAGGTCCGCTGGTCCTTGCGGAGCCGTACCCGGCTTCGGATGCCCGTGAGGTCTTCCAGGGCGATACCCGAGCCGGTGCGTTCAGCGGTGGTGACGATGGTCTTGGAGACGATGTGGTTGACGTTGGCGGCGTGCCGGGCTTCCTTGCGGGAGCGCTTCCTGAGGAGACGTTTCGCGGACTTGGTGCCCTTGGCCTGGAGCTTCTTGCGTAGATCGAGCTGTCGCTTCCGGTGCCGGTTCAGGCCGCGCCCGGCAGCCCGGTAACCGGTGGAGGTGGTGGCGATGTTGACGATGCCGAGGTCGACGCCGATGAACCCGTCCGGCTCGTACAGATCCGGCTCGGGGACATCGCAGACGGCGATCAGGTAGAACACGCCGTCGCGTTCGATCAGGTCGGACTCGCCCCTGCGGTGCTCACGGAGCATCTTGAGCGTGCCCGGGGAGCAGGCGAAGCGGACGCGCTGGAGCCGTCCGGCCGTCGTCCAGACTGACACCGTTCGGGCGTCGTACTGCCAGGACAGGCACCGGTCGTCATACGGCTGCGCCGCGTCGGGGCGAAACGTGATCGGCTTCGACTCCGCCTTGACCCTGCGCTTCGCACCGGGCTTGCCCAGGTTCCCGGCGCGGATGTTCGCCTTCAGCGTGGTGTAGGCGTCACGGGTCTTCTTGATGACGTGCTGTGCGGCCTGCGCCCCCAGCCCGCGCGCCTTCAACTCGGCGTAGGTGTGCTTGCGCAGCTCGTACTCACGCGGGACACCACGCTCGAACGCCACACCGGACACCCAGCACGCGGCCTCGTTGACCGTACGCAGGGTCGCCGACAACGCGGCGGCCTGGCCGGCCTCCGGCATCAGCTTCACCTGCGCCACGATCTTCACAATTGGTGATCATACCGTTGCCCTACGTTGCCGCGCCGGGAGTCGAGCTCCGCCATCCGCAGGGGGCGTAAGGTCGTCCGCACCCTCCAAGCCCACGTGGTCTTCACACCCGAGTACCGGCGCGGGCCGTTCACCAACGAGATCCTTCGACGCCGCGAAGAAGTCATGCGGGATGTGTGCGCCGACTTCGAGACCGAGCCGGTTGAGTTCAACGGCCAACGCGATCATGTGCACCTCCTGGTGCACTACCCGCCCAAGGCCGCCCTGTCCCGGCTCGCCGGTTCCCTCAAGGGCGTCTCCGCCCGACGGCTGCGGCAGGAGTGCCCGGAGCACATCCGTAAGGGCCTGCGGGGCGCACACTTCTGGTCACCCTCCTCCTTCGCCGCCTCATGCGGCGGAGCACCGCTGTCCGCCATCAAGGAGTACATCGAGCAGCAAAAACGTCCGCTCCAGCCTGCAGGTCAGAACAGTCCAGAGAAGCGATTCCTCCCAGGCCCCAAGGCCCGGGCGGGGTTCCTCGCTAGATCATGCTGAACCGACCGGCTACGCCCCCAGGTGGGGCAGCGGACCCGCGGGGTACGGGGTCTCCGTCGGCAGCAGGGCGCGCGCGGCCGCCTCGTCCCCGGCCGCGAGCAGGCCGCGGATCTCCCGGGCCAGCCCGGTCACGTCACGGATGCCGACCGTCCACTCGTCCGCGTAGGCCCGGGACGCGGGACCGGACAGGCCCAGCTGGAGCGAGCGGTACGGCAGCGGATTCAGCCGCAGGTCCCGCTCCGGGTCCCACTGGACCCGCGCCGGCGCCCCGAGCAGGGATTCCTTCCAGGCCGTCCGGTCCTCGTGCACGCCGGGCACGTAGTGGGACAGGCAGGCGTCGCGCAGCGCCCGGTCGAAGCCCTCGCGGGTGATCTCGACCGCCAGCACCGTCTCCTGGTCGGCCTTGGTGCCCCAGCCGCAGCGGTACATCATCCACAGGAACGACGGCTTGATCCACGTCATCCGCTCACGCTTCCAGGCGGGCGGGAAGCGGCCGTCGCGGGCGGCCGGCACCCCGAGCGAGGGGGAGTAGGCCTGGTACACCGTGATCGTGGAGTCGGTGTGCGCCGCGCGGATCTGGCGGTTCGGGACGTGCTCGTCGGACATGGACCCAGGATGGCGGCCCGTCACCCTGCTGACCATCGGTTTTCGGCGGGGCCGGCGCGGACCGGGAGCCGCCCCGCCACCGCCCCGGCACCGCCGCCCCCGCCGCCGCCCCTACAGCTGGTCGTCCGCCAGCTCCGCGACACCCGTGATCCGGTGCAGCGCGTACGTCCGCACCTCGTCCGCCGTGTGGTCGTACCCGGTGACGAAGCCGCCCTCCACCCGCACCGGCGCGATGACCCGCTGGCTCGCCGCGCCCTCCGCGTTCACATACCCGATCCACACCGCCGACCCGGTCAGCGCGGCCGCCTGCACCGTCGCCAGGGTCTCCGCCGCGCTCGTGCGCGGGAGTTCGCCCGGCACCCCGGCGGCGGAGGCCGTCGCGGGCTCCTTGCGCACCGCCGTCGCCGCCACATCGCCCGCGCGGATCGCCCGTACGGCCGCCGCCAGCAGCGTCGCGTCCGGCACCGGCGGACCCTCCGGCACCGGTACGGGCGCCGAGCGGGCCGGGGTGCGGTGGGCGTCGGCCCGCGCCACCAGCACGTCGCCGGTACGGGACTCCGCGGCCGGCGCGTAACCCATCGCCCGCAAGCCCTCCAGCAGGACGGTCGGATCCGCCTGCGCCGCCAGGACCGTCGGCGCGAGGCGGCGCAGCCCCAGCCCGGCCGAGCGCTTGTCGGCCAGGATCTCGCCCAGCATCGCGTCGTCGTCGCAGCGCAGGTACGAGGAGGCCGCGCCGACCCGCAGGTGTCCGTGCCGGCGGGCCACGTCGTCGATCAGGTAGGCCAGCGGCTGCGGCACCGGTGTGCGGCTGTGCTCCTTGAGGAAGGCGTGCAGGTCCGCGGCGGCATGACCGGCGTCCAGGGCCCGGCGCACCGAGCCGGGCGTGAACCGGTACACCGTCGCCCCGCCCTTGGACTCCACGTCCGCGAGCACGGCGAGGGTGTCGCTCAGCGGGCGGCGCAGCGGGCCCGGGGCCACCGCCGTCAGGTCGGCCTGCAGCAGCACGTGGTCGACCGGCTCCGGCAGCAGCGGGGCCAGCAGCGGCGCCGGGTCGCGGTGCTCCAGCAGGGCCCGGCCGGGCCCGGACAGGGCGCCCCGGCCGGTCACCCCGAGGACCTCCGCCTCGGCGAGCACCCAGCGCGCGAGGCGGGCCCGCAGGTCGCTCGCCCCGCGTACGGGACGCTCCCAGGCGAGCCGCGCCAACAGGGTCTCCGGGTCGGGCGCCCCGCCCTCGGGCAGGTCGCCGAGAAGCTCCAGCACGCGCCGGCGCACCTCGGGGGCGGCGGAGCGGTCGAGTTCGGGGCCGAGCGCGGAGAGCGTGCGTCCCTTGGTGTCCTGCTCGCCGACCAGCGGGGCCGTGCGGGTGGCCGGCAGCCAGGCCGCCGCGAGGTGCGACCAGCGCTCGGCGGGCGGCAGTTCGACCCAGTCGTCGAAGGCCGGGGTGGGCGCGTACCGCTCGTCCGCCTCCCCGTCGCTGGCCAGCAGACCGGCCGCATAGGCCAGTTCGGCCCAGAAGGCCGCCTGCTGCTCGGTCGTGTCCAGCAGGGCCGCGGCCCGCTTCAGGTCCCGTACGGAGAGCCCGCCCGCCCGCAGCACCGGCGGACCGGCGTGCTCCCAGGACTTCACCAGCTCCTCGACGGTGGCCAGCGCGGCCAGCGCCTGTCCGGCGGCGTTCGCGTCCACAAGCTGTGGACGGTGCTCGCGGTGCGCGGGCACCGGCGGAGCCACCGGCGCGGTGTCCCGGTGCGCGAGCCCGCCGCGCAGGTGCAGCGCCACCTCGCGGGGCAGCACGACGGTCCGCGCCGTCGCGGGCAGCAGCAGCCCCCGGTCGCGCAGCCAGCGCACCGGCGGCGTCGGATTCGGCGTGACCTCCCCGTACGGCGGCCCCCACACGAGCCGCCCCAGTACCTGGTGCGCCTCCGCCGGAGCCTCGTCCAGCAGCGCCGACATCCGCTCCGGATCGGTGAACAGCCCGGTCAGCGCGGTCACCGCGGACACCGGGTCGTGGGTGGCGGGCAGCCCGACGGCCGCCACGATCTCCTGCACCCGGGTCGGCGACATCCCGGCCGTGGCCTCGGCGACGGTCGGACCCAGCCCGGTGGGGGAGGGACGGGAGGCCGAGGGGGCGAGCAGCTCGCGCGCCGTGCGGACCAGCCGCAGCCGGTCCTCGTCGCCCCACACCAGGGCCTGATCGCGCAGGGTGGCCAAAACGTCGGGGAGCGCGGCGCGGGCCCGTTCGTCCTCGCCGCCCGTCAGCAGCCCCTCCAGCACCGCGTACGGGCACGGCTCCGGGCCCACCGCGAGGGCCTCGGCGGTCTGCAGGGCGAACCGGTCCAGGTGGTCCAGGGCGCGCACCACCGAGGCCCGGGTCCCGGCCCGGGTGGCCAGCTGCGTCACATCGCCGGGCACCGGACCGAGCAGGTCCGGGCGGGCGCGCAACAGGGCCGCGAGCGCCCCGTCGTCACGGGCGCGCAGCGCCTCGGCGAGTGAACGCGGGGAGCTTCCCGCCGGGCTCCCGCCGGCGGATCCCGCCGCAGTGCTTGCCTCGGGCACAGTCGCCTCCTGGTCGCGTCGGCCGGTCAGTCGGCCGGTCCCCATCCGGCCAACGGTATCCGCTGCGCCCGCAGCAGCTCCACGGGCGCACGCGCTACCTTCGGGACAGGGGGTAAGGGAGGAGCCTGGGCGTGGGGATCGAAAGCGACCATCTGGTCTACGAATATCTGAGCCGCGTCGGGGACTTGGCGCAACAGCGGCAGCTGTCCTCCGGTGACCGGATGCGGCTGGTGTCGGGGCTGCGGGACGAGATCGACCGTCGGCGCGCCAAGTACGACCCGGACACCCCGGCCGCCGTACGGCGCATCCTGGAGCGGATCGGCACGCCCGAGGAGGTCCTGGACACCCTCGGCTCCCGGCAGGGCGCGGCCCCCGCCCCCGCGGCCCCCGTCGACGCCGGTCTGTCGGTCCCCGTCCAGCGGGGACCGGGCCGCCTGCGCAGCCGGAAGGCGGCCCCGGCCCGTCCGGCGGCGGAGCCCGAGAACGTGCCGCCGCACCTGGCCGGGCTGGACGAGCTCGGCCCGTCCGGCGGGGCCGAGCCCGACTGGTGGCGGGTGAGCCCGGCGGCGTACGGGGCGGGCCCGCAGGTCGACGGCTTCGCGGGCGGCATCGAGATCCCGGACCTGTTCAAGGAAGGGCCGCAGGACGAGCCGCGGGAGGGGGAGGCGGCGCCGGCTCCGCCCGGGGAGGACGAGGGGCGCGCGCGGAGCCTCGTACGGTTCCTGCGCGAGCGGCGGCGCGCGAAGAAGGACGCGGCGGCCGGGGCCGCCGGGCCGGAAGCCCCGGCGGCCCCGGCAGCCCGCCCGCGGCCGAACGCCCTCCTGCTGCTGGCGGCGGCCGTCCTCGTCGTCGGCGTGGTCACCGGCTACTGGCTGCTCCTCGTGGTCGGCTGGCTCCTTCCGTTCGCCTCGCGCGTGCTGGGGCCGGCCGAGCGGAAATGGGTGGTCTTCGGCCCGCCCGGCGCGGTGCTCGCGGGGGCGGTGCTGTGGGTGTGGGGCCGGATGAACGGCAAGTGGGGGGAGACCCTGCCCGACGACCAGCTGAGCGGGGCGCTGCACGGGATGTGGCCGTGGGTCCTGCGGGGCGCTGCGCTGGCCTCCGTGCTGTACCTGGTGTGGCGGGCGCGGCGGCGGTAGCCGGGGGCGCGGCGCCGCTGCCGGGGCTCCGCCCCGGACCCCGCGCCTCAATCGCCGGCGAGGCTGAAAGACCGGGGCTCCGCCCCGAGCCCCGCGCCTCAGTCGCCGGCGGGGCTGGAGTTGGTCGGTCAGCCGCCTACGATCGTGCGCTGCATCTTCTCCATCGGGTTGGCGTCGGCCGTCTTGACCAGGTCGAGGAAGGCGGGGGACTGGGCGAGCTCCAGGAGCTGGTCGTTGGTGACGGGCGCCGAGGTGTTCGAGGCGGTGTGCGGGTTGACGGACAGCCGGACGTCACTCTGGCCGTAGCGGAAGGTGAGCTCCGCCCCGGTGGTCGTCGCGGAGTCCATCGGAAGGGTCATCGCATTGGCCGCGATGCCGCCGGGCAGAGTGGTCTTCTTGCAGGTCATGCCCCTCACCTCGACGCAGGGTTTCTGCGTGGTGCCGGGCTCCGACGGCCGTACCGAGAAGATGACGACGAACGTCTTGCCGTCCTTGGTGGCGTGGTACATGCGCACGGAGAGGTCGGTCCGCTGCACGGTGCCCACCGTCTTGGGCAGCAGCTGCTGGAGCACGCCGACGGCCTGGTTCTGGAAGTTCTCCTGCCGGGCCCGTTCGGCGGGCGGCAGATCGGCCATCGACGATTGGCCCGGCGTCGGTTCGATGTGGACCGGCGGCACCGGGCCGGTGGTGTCCGTCGGCGACGGGGCCACCCCGGTCACCCCGGAGCTCCGGGTCGTTTCCTGGCCGCCGTCCGGCAGGACGAGGGCTCCGGCCAGGCCGAGCCCGGCCACGGCCAGTACCGCACCGCCGATCGCCGCCCGGACGCGCGCCTTGCGGCGCAGGCCCTGGGCACGGGCCGGGCCCACCAGATCCGCCGTGGCGGGCAGTTCCGCCGTCGCACGGTCCATCGCGTCCCGGACGAGCATGGCTGCGGCCCGGTCGTCCGTGTGGTCTTCGTTGGTACCCATGGCGTCTCCTCAGCTCTCGGTGGCGTAGATGTGGGCCTCGCCCAGCCGGGCGCGCAGCTTCGCCAAGGCGCGCGAGCACTGGCTCTTGACCGTGCCCTCGCTGCAGCGCAGCAGTTCGGCGACGGTCTCGACGCTCAGGTCCTCCCAGTAGCGCAGGACGACCATGGCCCGGGCCCGCGGCGGGAGTTCGGCCAGCGCGGCGAGCAGGGTGACGCGCAGCTCGGCGTGCTCGGGCAGGGGGGCCGGAGCGGCGTGCCGGTGGGCGAGGAGGTCGCGCAGCCGCCGTCGTCGCTCGGCGAGGAAGGTGCGGGTCAGTACGGTTCTGGCGTAGGCCTCGGGATGGTCGGCGGCGGACACCCGCCGCCAGTGCTGGAACAGCTTCGCGAGCGTCGTCTGCGTCAGATCGCGTGCGCCGTCGGCGTTCCCGCACAGCAGGTACGCGGTCCGGTACAGCTTGCGCTGACCGGCCCGGGCAAAGGCCTCGAAGTCCTGCTCGGTGCCTGGTGGCATCCGCCCTCCCCTTCACATCGTGTCTCACCCGGTCCTGAGCGCTGTCGCACGGAAAAGGTTGAACACGGATCCGAAGTTTTTTCACCGGGCAGGGCCGAGCCCTCGGCGTGCGTTCCCCTGTTGTAGGCCCGCAGTCGATCTCCCGTACGGCCGCCTCGGCACAATGGAGGGTATGAACCTCACCGTCGGCTTCGACCTCGACATGACCCTCATCGACTCGCGCCCGGGAATCAAGGCCGCCTACCAGGCCCTCTCGGCCGAGACGGGAACCTTCATCGACGCCGACGAGGCGGTCACCCGGCTGGGTCCGCCGCTGGAGGAGGAGCTCGCGCACTGGTTCCCGGAGGCCGAGATCCCGGCCATGACCGAGCGCTACCGCGAGATCTACCCCACGTACGCCATCGGGCCGACCCCGGCCATGCCGGGCGCCCGCGAGGCGATCGAGGCCGTCCAGGCACTGGGCGGCCGCGCGATCGTCGTCACGGCCAAGCACGAGCCCAACGCCCGCCTGCACCTGTCGCACCTCGGCATCGAGGCCGACGCGGTCATCGGCTGGCTCTGGGCGGAGGCCAAGGCCGGTGCGCTGCGCGAGTACGGGGCGCAGGTCTACGTCGGCGACCACGTCGGCGACGTACGCGGGGCCCGTACGGCCGGCGCGCTGTCCGTGGTGGTGCCGACGGGCCCGTGCCCGGAGGAGGAACTGCGCGAGGCGGGCGCGGACGTGGTGCTGCCCGACCTCACCGCGCTGCCGCAGTGGCTCGCCCAGTACGTCGCCGCGCAGCCCGTCTGAGGACTTCCCGGGCGGCTACGCCTGCGAGGCCCGGGCGGCCCGGCGCTGCGCCGCGGCCGAGCGGAGCACGCCCGCCGCGGAGATGGCGAAGCCGACGCCCATGAGCATGCAGACCGCCCACGCGTACGGCGGGAACGGGTCGATGTCGAGGAAGAGCGGAGCCACGGTCGCCAGTGTGGCCACGGCCCCGGCGATGAACACGATGCCGCCGGCCTTGACGAGTCCGTCGCCGGGCCGCGCTTCGTCGGAATGAGGAGTAACAGTCACCTCACCAGGGTAGTTCCCTGGCCGAAGCAGCCGACCGTGAAGGACCGGGGAACGTCTTGTCACCCGGCCCCCGACCATTAGCCTTGAGGCGGCGGGTCACACATGGCCCGCTGCGCTGTTGTCCGGAGCCGTTCACGGCACTTCGGACCCCCGACGAGCACAAGGACAGAGGACGGACGTGCCTACCGGCAAGGTCAAGTGGTTCAACAGTGAGAAGGGCTTCGGCTTTCTCTCCCGCGACGACGGCGGCGACGTCTTCGTCCACTCGTCGGTGCTCCCTGCCGGGGTGGACGCTCTCAAGCCCGGCCAGCGCGTGGAGTTCGGTGTCGTCGCGGGTCAGCGCGGTGACCAGGCACTTTCGGTGACGGTACTGGACCCGGCACCCTCCGTCGCGGCGGCGCAGCGGCGCAAGCCCGACGAGCTCGCCTCGATCGTGCAGGACCTCACGACCCTGCTGGAGAACATCACCCCGATGCTGGAGCGCGGCCGCTACCCCGACAAGCTGCACGGCACGAAGATCGCCGGACTGCTGCGCGCGGTGGCCGACCAGCTCGACGTCTGAGCCCCGCACCGTCACGCGTACGACTGCGCCCCGCCACTCGAAAGAGCGGCGGGGCGCAGCCGTGTGTGCGGGGCGATCAGTCCTGCGGGAAGTCCAGCGAGCCGGGCGGGATGGCCGGTACCAGCCCCTCGGCCGCCGCCCGCGTCAGCAGTCCGCGCACCGCCGCGTAGCCGGAGTCGCCGAGGTCGGCGGTGAACTCGTTGACGTAGAGACCGATGTGCTGGTCGGCGACGGCCGGGTCCAGCTCCTGGGCGTGCGCGCGGACGTACGGGCGGGAGGCCTCCGGGTCGTCCCAGGCCATCCGGACCGACGTACGGGCCGACTCGGCCAGCGCGCGCAGCCGCTCCGCGCCCAGCGAGCGCCGGGCGATGATCGCACCGAGCGGGATCGGCAGGCCGGTCGTGGACTCCCAGTGCTCACCCATGTCGGCGAGGCAGTGCAACCCGTAGTCCTGATAGGTGAACCGGGCCTCGTGGATCACCAGCCCGGCGTCCACCCGGCCGTCCCGGACCGCCGGCATGATCTCGTGGAACGGCAGGACGACGACCTTGCCGACGCCCTCCGGCAGCACGTCCGCGGCCCACAGCCGGAACAGCAGGTAGGCGGTGGAGCGTTCGCTCGGCACGGCCACCGTCCGCCCGGCCAGGTCGAGCCCCGGCTCGCGGGTCAGCACCAGCGGGCCGCAGCCGCGCCCCAGCGCCCCGCCGCACGGCAGCAGCGCGTACTCCTCCAGCACCCACGGCAGCACGGCGTACGACACCTTCAGCACGTCCAGCTCGCCCCGCTCGGCCATGCCGTTGGTGAGGTCGATGTCCGCGAAGGTGACGTCGAGGGCGGGCGCGCCCGGTACCCGGCCGTGGGCCCACGCGTCGAAGACGAAGGTGTCGTTCGGGCAGGGCGAATAGGCGATCTTCAGCGGTTCACCGGTGCGGGTGCTCATGGCGTTCTCCCCAGTTCGCGAGTACGGGCCCCAGCACGCGGAAGCCGTCGGCGAGCGCGGCGAGCGCGTCCCCGATCCGCCAGGCGGCACGGTCACGAGGGCCCACGGCGTTGGACACGGCGCGGATCTCCAGTACGGGCAGCCCGTGCGCGGTGGCCGCCTCCGCGACCCCGAAACCCTCCATGGCCTCGGCCCCGGCCATCGGGTGCCGGGCGGCGAGCGCGGCGGCCCGGGCGGCGGTCCCGGTCACGGTGGAGACGGTCAGCACGGGCGCGAGCAGCGCCCCGGTCGCTTCGGCGGCGCGGGCGGCGAGCTCGGCGGGCGGCAGGTGCACACTGTGCCCGAAGCCGAGCTCCGTCACGCCGAGGAAGCCGTCGGGGGTCTCGGCCCCCAGGTCGGCGGCGACGATCGCGTCGGCGACCACGAGGGAACCGAGCGGGGCGGCGGGCGCGAACCCGCCGCCGATGCCGGCGGAGACGACGAGCGAGTAGTCGGCGAGGGCCAGGGCGGTGGCGGTCCCGGCGGCGGCCGCCGCCGGACCGACGCCCCCGACGAGCACGTCGAAGGCGATGCCCGGAAGGTCCCGGCGGTTGATGAGGTAACCGCCGGGGAGCGTGCGCGGGCCGGGACCGAAGGCGTCGGGATGAGGGGTCAGCCCGGTGGTGACGGAGTCTGCCTCCGCCGCCACCGCGGTCACGACGAGCGCGCGCACCGCTGCCGCCCGGTTACTTGAGCTTGAGGTTGAAGGACCAGACGGCGAGCGGCTTGCCGTCCTCGGCGATCTGCAGGAACGCGAGCTTCTTCGAGGAAGGGGCCTCGCCCTGGCCGCCGGTCGCGAAGACGTCGGCACCCGGGAAGCTGCGGTAGGTGTTCGAGGAGGGCTCGGTGATCGGCTGGCCGTCCAGGACCGCCGACCAGCGCCTGCCGTCCTCGACGATCTCCGGCTCGACACCGAGACGCAGCGTGTCACCGCGGGCGTACTCGACGGTCTTGGGGTTCTTGAGGTTGGTGAGGCACTCCTGGACCTGGTCCATGGAGAGCTCCTTGCCGTCGTTGTGGCAGGAGGCTTCGGCGGACACCGACGAGGTGCCGACCGTCACGGTCGCCAGCGGTGTCGGCTTCTCGCCGCAGGCGGAGAGGAGGAGGAGGCCGGCGGACACGGCTCCGAGGGCCGCGACGCTGCGGCGGGCCCTACCCGAGAAAAGCGGTGCGGTCATGAGCCGAAGGCTATCGGGCCGGTGGGCTGCGCCGCCGCACGGGGTACCGGTGGCCTGCGGCGCGGCGCGGTTCTGCCGGTGCGGCGCCGCCGCGCGAGCGGCCCCGGGCTCCGCCCGGGCTTCCTGGGGCTCCGCCCCAGACCCCGCGCCTCAAACGCCGGCGGGGCTGGATTGGCCGGCCGGGCTGGGTGGGTGCGCCTCAAACGCCGGCGGCGCTGGGTTGGCCGGCGGGGCTGAAGTGTTACGCCACGCGGGGGCGGGTGGTGCCCGGGTGGTGGGGGCGGGGGGCCGAGAGGACGCCGCGCAGCGCCATCGTCGTGCCCAGGGCCACGATCGCCGCGGCCACCGACATCCCCAGTACGCCGTTCAGCGGCAGCACGATGCCGATCGCGCCGCCCAGGACCCACGCCACCTGGAGCAGCGTCTCCGAACGGGCGAAGGCCGAGGTCCGCACCGACTCCGGCACGTCCCGCTGGATCATCGCGTCCAGCGACAGCTTCGCCAGCGCCTGGCAGAAGCCCGCCGTCGCGCCCAGCACGGCCATGAACAGCCCGCTGAAGAACACCGCCGCGAGCACCGCCACGCCCAGGGTCAGGCACAGCACCGCCGCGATGATCGCCTCCGGCGCCCGCGCCCGCAGCCACGCGCCCGCCGCCGTGCCGCAGGCGTTGCCCACGCCCGCCGAGACGCCCACGATGCCCAGCGACACCGCCGCGCTCTGCCCGCCCAGGGGATGCTCACGCAGCAGGAACGCCAGGAAGAAGATCAGGAACCCGGACAGCGCACGCATCGAGGCGTTCGCCAGCAGCCCGCACAGCACCGACCGGCTGACCGTCCTGAGGCCCGGCCGCTTCGAGTGCGCCTCGTGCGTGGACAGGCGCGCCCGGCGCTCGCCCTTGGCCTCGTCCACCTTGTGCGGCAGCGTGAACGCCGCGACGGTGCCCCACACGAAGATCGCGCAGGCCCCGTACAGCGGCCACGGCGGCCCGATCAGATGCAGGGCGGCACCCACCGGCGCCGCCACGCCCGTGGCCAGCAGACCGGCCAGTGTGACCCGCGAGTTCGCCTTGACGAGTGAGAATTTCGGCGGCAGCAGCCGGGGCACGACCGCGCTGCGCACCACCCCGTACGACTTCGACGCCACCAGCACGCCCAGCGCCGCCGGATACAGCTGAATGCCCCCCGTGGCCACCGCGCCCGACATCAGCAGTGCCAGCAGCGCGCGCGCCAGCATCGCGGCCGCCATCGAAGCCCGGCGGCCGTGCGGCAGCCGGTCCAGGAGCGGGCCGATCACCGGGGCCAGCACGGTGAAGGGGGCCATCGTGATGCCGAGGTACAGGGCCACCCGGCCCCGTGCCTCGTCCGTGGGAACGGAGAAGAACACCGTTGAGGCCAGCGCCACCGTGATCAGCATGTCGCCGGCGCCGTTGATGGCGTGCAGCTCGATCAGCTTGCCGAGGCCCGATTCACCGGCCCCGTGCGCGTGCGTGGCCCGCCGGATCCCCCGCGCCGGAAGGTGCAGCGCACGCCCGACAGCCCGGCCGGCCCGCCTGGCCGGTCCCGAGCCGTCGTCGGACGACCGTACGGGTGCCACACTCGACATAGTGCCCCACCCGGCCCTGCCGGGCGCCTCCCGGCGCGTCGCCCGGTCGGTGGCTTGTCCGCGAATCGGACCTTGCATGTGTGCCCGAGGCTTAAGAGGAGGTAGCGTGCGTAGCGCGCCACCGGCGGTTGCTCCTGGCCGCGCGCCTCTTCGTGATCCCGCAGAATGGGTTGCAGTGAGGTGCGCCCGGAGTCCGATCGGGTGCGGACGTCGACGCGGCCCTCTGGTCCGCTCCGCCCGTGCCACGTACGGACAGCACCGACGGGTCGTTGTGGACGACAGTACGGACGGCGCACACGTGAGACGGCGTAGGAGAGAACGAGACCAGTGAGTGCTGCGACGACGCGAAGCCGTACCCCGCGTACCCCCGACCGCCTGTGCGTCGAGGCGGTAGAACTCGCCCGCGCGGCGGCCGAGGAGGCCGCCTTCCCCGGAGTGGTGGGCGCGCACGTCTCCGCCGTGGCGGAGGGCGACCGCGTCGTCACCCACTTCTTCGAGTCCAAGGAACCGGGCTACCGCGGCTGGCGCTGGGCCGTCACCGTGACCCGCGCCTCCCGCGCGAAGAACGTCACCCTCGACGAAACGGTGCTGCTGCCCGGCGACGACGCGCTACTGGCCCCCGAGTGGGTGCCGTGGAGCGAGCGGCTGCGCCCCGGCGACATGGGCCCCGGCGACCTGCTGCCCACCGACGCCGAGGACCTGCGCCTGGAGCCGGGCTGGTCGGGCGAGGACACCCCGCCGCCGAACTCGGTGGTCTCCACCGAGATGGCCGAACTGGTCGAGGCCGAGGACGCCGACGTCACCGACCGCGCGGTGGTCCCCGTACGCGGCTCCATCACCTCGGTCGCCGAGGAACTGGGCATGCGCCGGGCGCGCGTGCTCTCGCGGTACGGGCTGCACACCGCCGCCGACCGCTGGGACGAGTCCTTCGGCGCCAAGACCCCGATGGCGCAGGCCGCGCCCGCGTCCTGCGTCTCCTGCGGCTTCCTGGTCGCCATCGGCGGCTCGCTCGGCCAGGCCTTCGGCGTCTGCGCGAACGAGTTCAGCCCGGCCGACGGCCGTCTGGTGTCGCTGTCCTACGGCTGCGGCGGCCACTCGGAGGCCGCGGTCATGCCGGCGCCGCTGCGCCCGGCCCCGCCGGTGCTCGACTCGATGGCCTCGGACGAGTTCACCCTGCGGCCGGCCCCCGACACCGGATCGGTCCCGGTCTCGGAGTCGGACCTGCCGGCCGCGGACCTCGGCCACTCGTAGCCCGCCCGGCAGGCCCCTTCCGGTGGCCGTGCGGCGTACCCTCGCCCCATGGGGGACACGGGCGCGGACACGGACATGGACATGGTGGGACTGACCGGCCGGGTGACCGGGACGGTCGGGCCGGGGCTGGTGGGCGAGGTCATCGTACGGATCCGGGGCGGGGCGGAGCACTTCCTCGCCCATCCGGTCGCGGGGACCGGCCGCATCGCCGTCGGGACGGTGGTGACGGTGGTCGAGTACCTGCCGCCGCGCACGGTGTACGTGATGGCCGCCTACGACAACTGACGCCCCGTCCCACCTGTACGTATCAGGATGGCGACAAGACGCGGCCCGCATCTTCCGGCGGGGCCGCGGCAGGCGCAGACTCGGCCTCGTCGGTGCCGAACGGCATCGCGCTAAGGGGGCGTTGCCGATGGCTATCGGCGTCGTGGCGGGAATCGTTCTCGCCGCAATCGTGGCTCTGATCGGCCTGTTCAAGCTCATGTGGCGGGTGGCCGAACCGAACGAGGCACTCGTCATCTCCGGCTCCACGCACAAGACCGAGGGCCTCGGGCAGGGCATGGGGTTCCGCATCGTCACCGGGCGGGGGACGCTCGTACTCCCGGGCGTGCAGGCGGTACGGAAACTGTCCCTGGACCTCAACGAGACACAGCTGTCCGTGGACTGCGTCACCCACCAGGGCATCCCGCTGCGGGTGAAGGGCGTCGTCATCTTCAAGGTCGGCGACGACCTCGTGTCGATCGCCAACGCGGCCCGCCGTTTCCTGGACCAGCAGAAGATGATGCCCGAGCGCGTGCACATCGTCTTCGCCGGCCATCTGCGCTCCATCGTGGGCGGGTTGACGGTCGAGGACATGATCCGTGACCGGGAGAAGCTGACGGGCCAGACCCGGATGGCGTGCGGTACCGAGATGGAGAAGCTCGGCCTGATCGTCGACTCGCTGCAGATCCACGAGATCGAGGACCCGACCGGCTACATCAAGAACCTGGCGATGCCGCACGCGGCGGCCGTGCAGCGGGACGCGCGGATCGCGCAGGCCGAGGCGAACCGGCTGGCCACGGAGGCCGAGCAGGCCGCCTTCGCCCGGATGGCCGAGGCGACGCGGGACAGCGAGATCCTGCAGGCCGGCTACCAGGCCGAACGGGACAAGGCGGCGGCGACGGCCCGTCAGGCGGGCCCGCTGTCGGAGGCGGCCGCCCGCCAGGAGGTCGTCGTCCAGGAGACCCGGGTCGCGGAGCTGGAGGCGCACCGCCGCGAGCAGCAGCTGCAGGCGGACGTACGCAAGCCCGCGGACGCGGCGGCGTACGAGACCCGCACCCGGGCGGAGGCCGAGCGCGACGCCCAGATCTCGGCGGCGCAGGCGAAGGCACAGGAGACGGAGCTCGCGGCGGCCGCCGAGGCGACGCGGGTGACGACGGCGGCGACCGCCGACGCGCAGGCCGTGGAGGCGCGGGGCATCGCGTCGGCGAAGGCCACGCGGGCGACCGGTGAGGCGGAGGCCGCGGCCACGCAGGCGCGGGGCCTCGCGGAGGCGGAGTCGGCGAAGGCCCGCGGTCTGGCCGAGGCGGAAGCGATCAAGGCACGGGCCGCCGCGCTGGCGGAGAACCAGGAGGCGGTCGTCGCGCAGCAGCTGGCCGAGAACTGGCCGGCGATCGTGGAGGCGGGCGCGGGGGCCTTCGGGAACGTGGAGCACATGGTCCTGCTGAACGGGGCCGAGGGCATGTCGGAGATGTTCGCGAAGGCGCTGACGATGGGCGGCACGGGCCTGGGCGTGGCCCGCCAACTCCTGGCCTCGATGGGCCAGACCCCGCCGTCGGGCACTCCGTCCCCGGCCTCCCCGGCCTCCCCGCCGGTGAACGGCCGCATCCCGATCCGCGAGGAGTAGCCGAAGGCCGGGGGTCGCTGCCGGGCACTTCACCCCTTCCGGCCCACCCCAGCCCCTCCAAGCCCATCCAGCCCCTTCGTCGTTTCACGGTCGGGCCCGGGGCCGGGGGGGGGGGGGGGCGCCCGCGGGGGGGGGGGGGGGGGGGGGGGGGGGGGGGGGGGGGGGGGGCGGGGGGGGGGCCCCGGACCTGTCGGGGGCCTCGCTGCGGGACGTGGAGGTGGTGGACGCGCGGCTGGG
>NZ_JBIAVJ010000037.1:0-33267 GCF_042894025.1 Streptomyces sp. NPDC001549 | reverse complement strand
GCGGGGGGCCCCCCCGCCCGCCCCCCCGCCCCCCCCCCGCCCCCCCCCCCCCCCCCCCCCCCCCCCCCCCCCCCCCCCCCCCCCCCCCCCCAACGGCGCGGGCGCCGAACCGTCTGCTTTCCGGCGCGGCGCCGCTGCCGGGGGGCGCTGCCCCCGGACCCCCGCGCCTCAAACGCCGGCGGGGCTGAATGTGCCCGGCGAGGCTGGATGGGCTCGGACGGGCTGGATTGGGGCGGCGAAGCCGGATGGGCTCGGCCGGAGCCGGATGGGTTCGGCGGGGCTGGGGTCAGCTGCGGCGGCGGCGGAGGAGTCGCTTCGCGCCGAGGACCAGGACCAGGCCGCCCGCGAGGACAAGGGCTCCCTTGCCGAATGTGCCCGTCGGCTCCGCCGCGGTGGCCGCCTCCGAGGGGGCGCCCGGCTGCGGCGAGGCCGAGGCGGCGGCGGCGACCGGGATCGCGATGACCCGGCTGCCCTCGCCCTCCGCGCCGAACATCAGCGTGGAGCCGTCCGGCGTGTACGTCACCGACTCAGCCTGGCCCTGCCACGGCGCGTCCACCCGCTCGCCCTCGCCCGTCGGCAGACCGTCCTTCCACGGGTAGGTGCGGGCCGTGAAGTAGCCCCGCAGCGTCAGCCGGGTGCCGTCGGGGGAGAACGCCCCGTCCGTCACCCACGGCACGGCGGCGACCCGCCGGAACACGTTCGTGCCCCCCGTCGTCAGCTCCGCGGGACCTTCGTACAGGCCGCCCTTGTTCTCGTCCTTGCTCGCGATGTAGACGCGCCCCGTCACCGGATGGACCATCAGGGCCTCAGCGTTGCGCGCCCCGTCCGCGTACTTCACCGTGAACTGCGTGGCCTCGACGGTGACATCGCCCAGCTGTCTCGGTTCCGGGAAGCGGTAGATCCACACGTGGTCCCAGGTGCCGTTGCGGTTGTCGCCGATGTCCCCGACGTAGAGCTGCCCGTCCGGGCCCAGCGAGATCGCCTCGACGTCGCGCGGCTTCCCGATCCCCGTCAGCGTCACGCGGGCCACCGTCCTGCCCGATGCCGAGTCCACCGCGTAGATGTACGGGCCGTCGTCGCTGTCGTTGTGCGTCCAGTACACGCCCGGGTGGATCCGGCTGGCGGCCAGGCCGCTCGACTCCTTGATCCGCGGATCGGAGATGGTGAAGGAGGACGTGGCGGGCGTCTCCGCCGCGAGGGCCGGGCCCGGCAGCACGGCGAGTGCGGCGGCGACGGCGGCGGTGACGGCAACGGCGGCGGTGACGGCGGCGGACGGCATGGGCAGGCGCATTCCCCCAGCCTGCCAGTACGTGCCGCGTGTCCGGCGTCACAGGGGTTTCTGTCGCGCGATCCGCGATGATGACCGGATGCGTTTCATGTTCGTCGGCGACTCCATGACCATCGGACGCGCCGGCGACTACACCTGGCGCTACCGGATGTGGCAGCACCTCAGCTCGACCTTCGGCGGTCCCTACCGGATCGTCGGTCCGCGCTGCGAGCTGTACGACACCGTCGCCGACACGCCCACCAGCCACGCGTACGCCGACCCGGGCTTCCCGGAGCGCGCCCGCCGCCACCTGGCCGGCTGGGGCGAGGGCTGGCAGCACATGGCCCCCCTCATAGGCCCCGCGGTCGCCGACACCGGCGCCGACGTCCTGCTGGTCTCCCTCGGGCTGATCGACCTCGGCTTCTACACCGACGCCGGGCAGACCGCCGACAACGCCCGCCGGTTCATCGCCGAGGCACGCGCCGCCCACCCCGCCGTCCGCATGGTGCTGCTGCCGGTCATCCCGAACAGCCGGGCCGAGGAGGACGCCCCCTTCGCGGCCGAGGTGGCCCGCTTCAACGAGCTCCTCGCGAAGGCGGTCGCCGACCTGACGACCGACGCCTCGCCGATCCTGCTGGCCGCGCGCCCGGACGCGTACGACATCCACCGCGACACCTACGACGGCACTCACCCGAACGCCTCGGGCGAGCACCGGCTGGCGGGCGAGTTCGCGGCCGTCCTGTACCAGGCGTGGGGCATCGGCGGCCCCTACCGGCCCGCGCAGGGGATGTAACACGCCCTTCACGACCGGGTCTTGCTTCGAGCGCACTCGAAGCAGTTGGCTTGGGTCCCATGAAGTACACGCAGCTCGGACGCACCGGCCTCAAGGTCAGCCGACTCGTTCTCGGCACCATGAACTTCGGCCCCCAGACCGGGGAGCCCGAAAGTCACTCGATCATGGACTCCGCGCTCGCCGCGGGCATCAACTACTTCGACACAGCCAATATGTATGGGTGGGGCGAGAACAAGGGCCGCACCGAGGAGATCATCGGCACCTGGTTCGCCCAGGGCGGCGACCGCCGCGAGAAGACGGTCCTCGCCACCAAGGTGTACGGCTCCATGTACCGCGAGGCCGACACCTGGCCCAACTACGACCGCCTGTCGGCGCTGAACATCCGGCGGGCCGTCGACGCCAGCCTCAAGCGGCTCCAGACCGACTACATCGACGTCTACCAGTTCCACCACGTGGACCGGCTGACCCCCTTCGAGGAGATCTGGCAGGCCGTCGAGGTCCTGGTCCAGCAGGGCAAGATCCTCTACGCGGGCTCCTCCAACTTCCCCGGCTGGAAGATCGCCCAGGCCAACGAGACCGCGGCCCGCCACGGCCGGCTCGGCCTGGTCAGCGAGCAGTGCATCTACAACCTCGCCGAGCGGCGCGCCGAGATGGAGGTCATCCCGGCGGCCCAGGAGTACGGCCTCGGGGTCATCCCCTGGTCGCCGCTCCACGGGGGCCTGCTGGGCGGGGTCATCAAGAAGGAGGTCGAGGGCGGCCGCCGCGCTTCCGGCCGGTCGGCGGACGCGCTGGCCAACAGCACGGTACGCGCGCAGGTGCAGGCGTACGAGGACCTGCTGGACAAGCACGGGCTGGAGCCGGGCGAGGTCGGGCTGGCCTGGCTGCTGACGCGTCCCGGGGTCACCGGGCCGATCGTCGGGCCGCGTACGCAGGAGCAGCTCGACTCGGCGCTGCGCGCGGCGGAGCTGGAGCTCTCGCAGGAGGTTCTGGCCGGTCTGGACGAGATCTTCCCCGGTCCCGGGGCGTCGCCGGAGGCCTTCGCCTGGTAGGTCCTGCCCGGGGCAAGACCCCCCAAGGGGTTACTGGCCGACGGCGGCCGCCACGGCCACGACGACGAACATCAGTACGAGCACACCGGCCATGACACGGTTTCTGGTCTTGGGATCCACCCGTCGAGCCTAACGCGGCCCGCCGGCTCTCCCGCACGCCCCCCGGCTCCGGCCGGGGGGCGTGCGGGTTCAGCCGCCGAGCGGCCAGGCCCCGACGGTCTCGTAGCGGGGCTGTTCGCCCGGCACCCCGCTGACGGGGAGGTTGCTGCGGACCAGGCTGAGCGTGTCGACCTGCCAGGGGGTGCCCTCGAAGTCCGCGAGGGCGTCCAGGTAGGGCCGCAGCGGCGTGGTGGCACTGCGGCTGCGGGCCAGGGTGAGGTGCGGGGTGTACCGGCGGTGCTGCTCCATGGGTACGCCGGCCCGCCGGGCGGCGGCGTCGGCCCGTTCGGCGAGCATCCGCAGGGCGGCGAGCTCCCCGGCGGCGCCGGTCCACAGGGCGCGCTCCCCGAAGTGGCCGCAGCCGTGCAGGCGCAGTGCGAAGGGGGGCGTGCGGTGGGCGGCCCGCTCCAGGCGGGTGTGGAGCTCCGGGAGCACCTCGTCCCGTACCTCGCCCATGAAGGCGAGCGTGAAGTGCCAGCCCGCTCGCGCGGTCCACGTCAGGTGGTCGTCGTGCAGTGGGTCGACGGCGTGGGCCAGCTCGGCGACGGCCGCGTCCGGCGGGAGGACGGCTGCGAACAGTCTCATGCGGCGAGCGTAGCCGCGCGCGGCGCCGCTGTCGGGGGCTCTGCCCCCGAACCCCCGCGCCTCAATCGCCGGCGAGGCTGGATTTGGCCGGCGTTTGAGGCGCGGGTCCGGGCGGAGCCCGGTGGGGTCTGGGGCGGAGCCCCGGGGTCAGGCGGCCGGGACCAGCTCGCGGGGGGCGGCCGCGGGGACGAAGGTCACGCCGCGCCGGTTCACCCGCAGCCGGAGGTTGCCGACACGGGCCAGGACCACCGCGATCGCGACCGAGGCGGCCAGGGAGATCACCGCGCCCGAGGCCATGCCGATCCGGGCGCCGTAGGTGTCCGTGATCCAGCCCAGCAGCGGGGCGCCCAGCGGGGTGCCGCCGGTGAACACCATCATGAACAGGGCCATGACCCGGCCCCGCATCTCGGGGTCGGTCGCCATCTGCACGCTGGAGTTGGCGGTGACGTTGACCGTCAGGCCGAAGACCCCGATGGGGACGAGCAGGGCGGCGAACAGCCAGAAGCCGGGTGCGAAGGCGGTCACCAGGAGCAGGACCGAGAACAGCACGGCCGCGGCCACCAGCACCCGCAGGCGGGACTGTCCGCGCCGGGCCGCGAGCAGGGCGCCCGCCAGGGAGCCGGCCGCGATCAGGGTGTTGAAGAGCCCGTACGTGCCCGCGTCCCCGTGGAAGACGTCGCTGACGTAGGCCGAGAGCCAGATCGGGAAGTTGAACCCGAAGGTGCCGATGAAGCCCACGAGCACGATCGGCCAGATCAGCTCCGGGCGGCCGGCGACGTAGCGCAGGCCTTCGCGCAGCTGCCCCTTGGCGCGGGGCCTCGGCTCGACCGGGTGCAGTTCGTGGGCCCGCATCATCAGCAGGCCGGCGAGGGGCGCGGCGAAGGACAGTCCGTTCAGCAGGAAGGCCCAGCCGGAGCCGACGGCGGTGATCAGCACACCGGCGATCGCCGGGCCGACCAGCCGCGCGGACTGGAAGTTGGCCGAGTTCAGGCTGACGGCGTTGGCCACCTGGTCCTTGCCGACCATCTCGGAGACGAAGGTCTGCCGGGCCGGGTTGTCGACCACGGTGACCAGGCCGATCGCGAAGGCGGCGAGGTAGACGTGCCACACCTGGACGTGTCCGGCCAGGGTGAGGACGGCGAGGGCGATGCCGGTCAGGCCCATCGCGCTCTGGGTGGCGAGGAGCAGCGGCCGCTTGGGCAGCCGGTCGGCGAGTACGCCGCCGTAGAGGCCGAACATCAGCATCGGCAGGAACTGCAGGGCGATGGTGATGCCGACGGCGGAGGCGGAGCCGGTCAGCGAGAGGACCAGCCAGTCCTGGGCGATGCGCTGCATCCAGGTGCCCGTGTTGGACACGACCTGGCCGGTGGCGAAGAGCCGGTAGTTCCGGATCTTCAGCGAGCTGAACATGGAGCCCTTGCTCGCGGGTGCCGCGACGGTCGCGGCGGTAGCGGGGGTGGATGTGTGGCCGGGTGCGGAGTCTGCTCCGGTTCCCGTACTCAAAAGCGTTCGCCTCCTGGCGTCGTTCCTACAGGTGCGCGAGCTTCTCCAGGACGGGTGCGGCCGCGCGGAGCTTGGCCCATTCGGCCTCGGTCAGCTCGGCAGCGAGCCCGGCCAGGAAGGCGTTGCGCTTGCGGCGGCTCTCTTCGAGCATCGCTTCGGCCTCCTCCGTCTGGCGGACCACCTTTTGGCGGCGGTCGTCGGGGTGCGGTTCCAGCGTGACCAGTCCCTTGGCTTCCAGCAACGCGACGATGCGCGTCATCGACGGCGGCTGGACGTGCTCCCGCCGCGCGAGCTCGCCGGGTGTGGCCTGGCCGCAGCGGGCGAGGGTGCCGAGGACCGACATCTCGGTCGGGCTCAGCGACTCGTCGACGCGCTGGTGCTTCAGGCGTCGCCCCAGCCGCATGACGGCGGAGCGGAGGTCGTTCACGGCGGCTGCGTCGTCGCCATGGGAAAGGTCATGCATGTACTTAGAATAACTCATTACTCTTCCTAAGGAAAACCGGTTTTCCGGCTCACACCTGGGGTCACTCATACGGGTGAGTCGGCGGCTGAAAGCGACCCGCGTACGCACCCTGTGCCCCGACTCTTTCGGCATGGGGACACATGTGCTGAGCATGCGCATAGACGGGGAGCTCCTCGACAGGCTCCGGATCCACGCCGCCAAACGCGGAATGAGCGTCCAGGACTATGTGGTCCGGACGCTCATTCGCGATGACTTCGACGAGCGCTTCAAGGCGGCCGTCGACGAGACAGAGAAGTTCTACGGGCTGACGTAGCTACTGGCCGAGGCCGAGGGCCGGCATCGCGTAGTAGAAGACGAACACCGCCGACACCACGTACATGGCCACCGGGACCCCGCGGCCCCGGCCGGTCGCCAGGCGCAGCGCGCAGAAGCTCACGAAGCCGATGCCGATGCCGTTGGTGATCGAGTAGGTGAAGGGCATCATCACCATGGCCAGGAAGGCCGGGACGGCGATGGTGAAGTCGCTCCAGTCGATGTCCTTGACCGAGCCCGCCAGGATCAGGAAGCCGACCGCCACGAGCGCCGGGGTGGCCGCCTGGGACGGGACCATGGTCGCGAGCGGGGTGAAGAACAGCGCCACGGCGAAGAGGCCGCCCGTCACGACGTTCGCCAGGCCCGTACGGGCGCCCTCGCCGACACCGGCCGTGGACTCCACGAAGCAGGTGGTCGCGGAGGAGGACGTGGCGCCGCCCGAGGCGACGGCCAGGCCGTCGACCAGCAGGACCCGGTTGATCCCGGGGAACTCGCCGGTCTTCTTGTCGATCAGCTTCGCCTCGTCGCCGACGCCGAGGATCGTGCCCATGGCGTCGAAGAAGCAGGACAGCAGCACGGTGAAGACGAAGAGGATGCCGGTGAGCATCCCGACCTTGTCGAAGCCGCCGAACAGGCTGACCTCGCCGACGAGCCCGAAATCGGGCGCGGCCACCGGGTTGCCGGGCCATTCGGGGACCGTGAGGCCCCAGCCCGAGTCGGGCACCTTCGCGACCAGCTGCACCACGACGGCGGCGACGGTCATGGCCACGATGGAGATCAGGATCGCGCCCGGGACCTTGCGGATCAGCAGGGCGAGGGTGAGCAGCACGCCGATCACGAAGATCAGGACCGGCCAGCCGTCCAGGTGACCGGTGGCGCCGAGCTGCAGCGGGACCGTGGTGTGCGCGGCGTCCGGGATGCGGGAGACGAAGCCCGCGTCGACCAGGCCGATCAGCATGATGAACAGGCCGATGCCGATGGCGATGCCCTTGCGCAGGCCCAGCGGCACGGCGCTCATGACCCGCTCGCGCAGGCCGGTGGCGACCAGCAGCATTACCACGAAGCCGGCCAGGACCACCATGCCCATGGCGTCGGGCCAGCTCATGCGGGGGGCGAGCTGGAGCGCGACGACCGTGTTCACGCCGAGGCCGGCGGCGAGCGCGATCGGGACGTTGCCGATGACACCCATGAGGAGGGTGGTGAAGGCCGCCGTCAGGACGGTGGCCGTCACCAGCTGACCGCCGTCGAGCTGGTGCCCGTACATGTCCTTCGCGCTGCCCAGGATGATCGGGTTCAGCACGATGATGTACGCCATGGCGAAGAAGGTCGCGAAGCCGCCTCGGACCTCGCGGGCGAGGGTCGAGCCGCGCTCGGAGACCTTGAAGTAGCGGTCCAGCGGGCCGGAGGGTTCCTGGGGGGAAGGCTCCGGGGCGGTGGCTGCGAGGGCGGGGGCCGGGGTACTCATACGGTCCTCATTGGGTGGTTCATACGAAGAAAATGGGCCGCGCCCAAACCGTTTCAGTATGAACACATGAACGAAAGGGCGTCCATCTCCGCGCGTAGATGTCATTTCGCGCCGCCTAGACTTGCCGCATGGCGAAATGGATTGCGAAGCACGAGGCGCCCGAGCCCCTGGAGGGCCCCGTCGTCGCCACCGTCACAGGCGGCACGATCCTGTGGTTCGCCCTCTTCCTGGTCCAGCTGCCCTTCTACGGGTGGTTCGCCGACCGGGGCCAGCTGTGGTGGGTCTGGACCTGCGCGGCCGGCGGCTTCCTCGGCCTGATCGGCATCTGGTACGTCCGCGGCCGCGACGCCGCCCTTGCGCGGCACGCGGCGGAACAGGCCGAGGTCGCTGCGCGGGCCGAGCGGACCGAGCGGGACGGGCAGGCCGGGCAGGCCGGGCAGGCGGGCTCGGGGCCGCAGGCCTAGCCGGGCGCGGTGGCCCTGGCCGGGCGCGGCGGCGCGGCTTCGGGTGGCGCGGGACCCCTCCGGGACGTCTCCTCGGCTCGCGAACCCCGGACCGGATCGGCCCGTGGCCCGGCGGTGGGTTCGCTCGACCTGCGGGGACATCCCGGAGTGTCCCCGCCCCACGGCCCGGTACATGGCGATACCAGGGGACGATTCGGGTCATCCTGAGGTCGGATCTTCCTGCTGCTCGGCGGGTGAACTGTTCGAACCGCCTTTAACGTCGAAGGCATGACGCAGCGGGCTGGAACCGAATCCGACGGGCCGGAGCCGGGTGGCGGGACGGCCGCCCCCGCCATCGACGCGGGAGCGGAGCTGGACCCCGTACATCCGGTGCGACCGCCCGTGCCCCGCTTCAAGCCGGGCGGGCTGAGCACCGCCGAGGTCGCCGAGCGTGTCGCGCGGGGCGAGGTCAACGACATTCCCGTCCGGAGCAGCCGCTCCACCACCGACATCGTCCGCGCCAACGTCTTCACCCGGTTCAACGCGATCATCGGCGTGCTCTGGGCGATCATGCTCGTCGTCGCGCCGATCCAGGACAGCCTCTTCGGCTTCGTGATCGTCGCCAACACCGGCATCGGCATCATCCAGGAACTGCGCGCCAAGAAGACCCTCGACAGCCTCGCCGTCATCGGCGAGGTCAAACCCAGCGTGCGCCGCGACGGCCGGACCGCCGAGATCTCCACCTCCGAGATCGTCCTCGGCGACGTCATCGAACTCGGCCCCGGCGACAAGGTCGTCGTCGACGGATCCGTCGGCGAGGCCGACGGCCTGGAGATCGACGAATCCCTGCTCACCGGCGAGGCCGACCCCGTCCTGAAGAAGCCCGGCGACCCGGTCATGTCCGGCTCCTTCGTCGTCGCCGGCGGCGGCGCCTTCACCGCCACCAAGGTCGGCCGCGAGGCCTACGCCGCCCAGTTGGCCGAAGAAGCCTCCCGCTTCACGCTCGTCCACTCCGAACTGCGCTCCGGCATCTCCACCATCCTCAAGTACGTCACCTGGATGATGATCCCGACCTCGATCGGCCTGATCATCAGCCAGCTCCTCGTCAAGGACAACAACCTCAAGGACTCCATCGCCCGGACCGTCGGCGGCATCGTCCCGATGATCCCCGAGGGCCTCGTCCTGCTCACCTCCGTGGCCTTCGCCATCGGCGTCATCCGGCTCGGCCGCAAGCAGTGCCTGGTCCAGGAGCTGCCCGCCATCGAAGGCCTCGCCCGCGTCGACGTGGTCTGCCTCGACAAGACCGGCACCCTCACCGAGGGCGGCATGGACGTCACCGAGCTGCGCCCGCTCGGCGGCGCGGAGCCGGCGTACGTCAAGAGGGTGCTCGGCGCCCTCGGGGAGTCCGACCCGCGCCCCAACGCCAGCCTCCAGGCGATCATCGACGCCTACCCGGACAGCGCGGAGTGGCGCTGCACCGAGTCCCTGCCGTTCTCCTCCGCCCGCAAGTACAGCGGCGCCAGCTTCAGCGAGGGCGACGGCGAGAACAACACCTGGCTGCTCGGCGCCCCCGACGTGCTGCTCCCCGCCGGGGACCCGGCCCTCGACGAGATCAACGACCTCAACGAGCAGGGACTGCGCGTCCTCCTGCTGGCCCGCTCCGCCCGCGAGCTCGACGACGCGGCCGTCGCCACCGGGGTCCGGCCGACCGCCCTCGTCGTCCTGGAACAGCGGCTGCGTCCCGACGCCGCCGACACGCTGCGCTACTTCGAGGACCAGAACGTCAGCGCGAAGGTCATCTCCGGCGACAACGCGGTCTCCGTCGGCGCGGTCGCCGGCAAGCTGGGCCTGCCGGGCGCGGAGAACACCGTGGACGCCCGGGGGCTCCCCACCGACCAGGCCGGCATGGCGAAGATCCTCGACGACAACTCGGTCTTCGGACGGGTGAGCCCGCAGCAGAAGCGGGACATGGTGGGGGCCCTCCAGTCCAAGGGCCACACGGTCGCCATGACGGGCGACGGGGTCAACGACGTGCTCGCCCTCAAGGACGCCGACATCGGCGTCAGCATGGGCTCCGGCTCGGAGGCGACGAAGGCGGTGGCCCAGATCGTCCTCCTCAACAACAGCTTCTCGACCCTGCCCTCGGTGGTCGCCGAGGGCCGCCGGGTCATCGGCAACATCACCCGCGTGGCCACCCTCTTCCTCACGAAGACGGTCTACTCGGTGCTGCTGGCCATCCTGGTGGTCTGCTCGCAGGTCGAGTACCCCTTCCTGCCCCGCCACCTGACGCTGCTGTCCACGCTCACCATCGGCATCCCGGCCTTCTTCCTGGCCCTGGCCCCGAACAAGGAACGCGCGAAACCGCACTTCGTGAAGCGGGTCATGCGGTACGCGATCCCCGGCGGCGTCATCGCGGCCGTGGCCACCTTCGTCACGTACCTGATCGCCCGCCACCACTACACGGGCCAGGGCGCCCTCGAAGCCGAGTCCAGCGCGGCCACGCTGACGCTGTTCCTGACGTCCATGTGGGTACTGGCGATCATCGCCCGCCCGTACACGTGGTGGCGGGTGGCCCTGGTCGGCGCGATGGGCGGGGCGTTCCTCATCGTCCTCGTCGTGCCGTGGCTGCAGGACTTCTTCCAGCTCAAGCTGGTGGGCGTCACGGTGCCGTGGATCGCGGTGGCCGTCGCCGTGGGCGCGGCCGTCCTGATCGAGTTCACCTTCAGGTGGGTCGACCGCAAGTTCCCGGCCTGACCAGGGCCGGTCCGGTCCGGGGCGGGGGCCCGGGTCAGGAGACCGAGACGGGCTGCTGGCCGTCGGCGGTGGCGCCCTGCCGGGGGGCCGGGACGCCGTGCGTGGGGCGGCGCCGGGCGCCGATGTCCTTCAGGCGCATCGCCGGGCGTTCGACCAGGTGCCAGGAGAGCACCGCCGCGAACAGCGCACCGGCCAGGGAGAGCCCCAGGTAGGCGGCGAATCCCCAGCGCGCGCCACCGAGGACGGCCAGCGACTGCTGCACGAGGAAGCCGTAGATGTAGATGCCGTACGAGTAGTCGTGCTTGGCGCCGATCCGCTGGAACGGCTCGGGCAGCCGGATGGCCAGCCACAGCAGCAGGTAGCAGAAGGCCGGCACGCCCAGCGCGAAGAAGTACCCGTAGTGCAGGGTCAGCACGAACACCACGGCGCTGAGGGCCGCCAGCGGGTCACTGACCGGGACGCGCTCCTTGTAGACCTCCAGCACCGCACCGAGGGCGAAGGCGAAACCGAGGTAGATCATGTAGTTCACGCTGTGGGGGCCCATCAGCGGGATGACCAGGTCACCGCCGTGCGTCGCCGTTCCGGCCCCGGCGTTCAGCCGGTTGCCAACGGCGTCACCGACGACCAGGCCGCCCAGGATCACCGCCACCGCCAGGACGGTCCGCCGGGACCGCACCAGCGAGCCGCCCAGGGCGAGCAGGCCGACCCCGAGGTAGCAGAGGATCTCGTAGGCCAGCGACCACAGGGCGCCGTTCATCGCAGCGTTGTGCGTGAGCCCCTTGGTGGCGCCGGTCTCCATCACACCGGATATCCCCCACTGCCCGACGCCGACGGCCCAGTTCGCCTGGACGTAGGCGAAGGGTCCCTGCGGGTGGTCCCAGAACCCTGCCGTGCTGCCGTGCTGGCGCCAGTACAGGTAAGGGGCCACGGCGAAGGCCGTGACGGCCATGCAGACCCAGAAGCCGGGCAGCAGACGCAGCGCCCGGTGCCACAGGAAGCGGCCGACGGGCAGCCGGTTCCCGCTGCGCGTCACGAGGATGCCGGAGAGGAAGAAGAAGCCGAAGACGGCCATCTTCCCGAGGTCGATCTGCCCCTGCGAGAAGCTGTGACCGAACTCATGGCTGCCGAAGCCGAGGATGCGCGCGTGCGAGACCACGACGGCGGACGCGAGGAGCAGCCGCAGGAGGCCCAAGCTGTTGTTCCGGCCGGAAAACAGTTCGGACACCGGCCCGTGGGACCACCGGAAGCCGGCCGAACGGGCTCTCCTGTCGGGCATGACGCTCCCCCTGAACGATTCCCTGAGGGCGCGTTCTCTTCTTGGTCGTGGATCCGCCGGTCGGACGAAAGCACTGATCAGTCTGAGTCGGCACGTGCCGCCTGTCAAAGGGAGCGCACGGTTTCCGGGCGGCCGCGCGCCCCCCTCCCGGCCCGCTTCCGGTCAGTCGAACCAGCGGTCCCGGGCCAGTTCCGCCGTACGCGACGGGTCCTCCAGCAGCGCCGCCACCTCGAAGCGGCGCGGCCACTGGCCCGCCGACCAGGCCAGGCCGGCGGCCACGCCCTCCAGCGTGGACGCGTGGAGCGTGCCGTCGGGGGTGCGGCGCCAGTCGAGCTCCGTGCCGCCCGCGACCAGCTCCTCGTGCTCGATGTACGTCGCCGGAGTGGCCGGACCCAGCAGCACGAGCACCGACTCCGGTACCTCGTGCTCCTCGCCGGGCGTGGTCACCTCCGCCGGAACCGTCTCCGAGAGGCGGCGGACCTGGAGCAGCTCCGCCAGATCCGCCGCACGCGACGGCGGGACCGGCAGCAGCGGCAGCCCCGCCGTCAGCGGGAGCAGGTCAGGGGCGTCCGCGATCACCGCGTCGGCCGCGTCCACCACGAGCACCTCGCCGTCCACCACCGCGCGCAGCTCGTCCGGGAGGGTGACCTGCTCGGGGTCCAGATCGGCCAGCGCACCGTACAGACCGTGCAGCTGGTGGCCGGTGATCTCGCGGTCCGGGTCGGCGAGCCGGGCCAGCAGTTCGGCGGCGCCGCCGGGCTCGTCCAGCAGGGCCGGCACGGACGTGCGGACGCCCAGCGCCCGCAGGACCTGCTCGTCCTCGAAGCCCGTGGCGTCCGCCGACGTGTAGAGGCCCTCCAGCAGCGGGTCGCCGCCCGCCGCGCGCAGGCCCGCCGGGCGGCGGCCGTCGAGCACCGGGTGGTCGCGCAGCCACCAGGCGGTGTACGGGCGCACCGACTGCGTGGTGCCGTCCGGCAGCAGGATCCGCACGGGCTGGGTCAGCGCGTCACGCAGCGGCGGCTGCGCGAGCATGGCGAGGGCCTGCGGCCAGCAGTCGTCGTCGACGAGGTCGAGGTCCCGGACGGCGATCAGCTCGGTCGCCACCGGCGGGACCGGGGTGTCCGGCAGCTGGTCCAGGAGGTCCTCGCACCACACGTCCACCGCGTCCAGCAGGCCCGCGTCGTCGGGCTCGGCGAAGTCGCCCTCGCGCGGTTCCAGTTCGTCCGGGTCGAGGACCACGTCGGTCGCGCGGACCAGCTGGAAGGTGGCCAGGACCCCGCACGCGGTGAGCGGGCCCGCACCCCACCGCTCGGCGAGGTCCGCGTCCACGTACGGGACCTCGTCCTCGCGGATCACCGAGGCCAGCGGGCTGCCCGGCAGCAGGAGCTCGCCCGCCGGGACCAGTTCCCCGTCCTCGTCCGGCAGGGCCAGCGCGCCGAGCCAGGGTTCGTCGCCCGGCGCCAGATCGGCATCCCGGACCAGCCCGAGGACCACCTCGGCCAGCTCGTCGGCGTCCAGGGTGTCGGCGTCCTCGTCCCAGATCTCCCCGGCGTCGAGGGAAGCGGCGACGGCCGCCCGCACCTGCGGGGTCGTCAGGACCGCCCGCGCCGTGGCCGGGAGGGCGCCGAGCTTCTCCAGCAGCGGGTGCGCCGCGTCCGGGTGGGCCACCTTCAGGCCCAGCCGGGCCAGGCTCGCCGGCGTGTCCGCGCCGGGCAGCAGGATGTGCCGGGGGCCGATCGAGGTGCGGCCGTCGGCGAGCGGCACGGGCAGCCCCGACAGCCGGTCGGGGTCCACCCCGGCGAGGCTGTCGTAGAGCCGGTGCCACCACTCGGGGGTCCGCTCGATGCCCGCGATCCGCTCGATGGCATCGCCCAGCGGGAGCCGGCCCACCCCCAGGGTGCGCAGCTCGGCCCGGCGCTCCAGGCCCGCCGGCAGCAGCGTCGGCAGGACCTCGGCGAGGACGCGTACGGTGTCGGCGCCCGCGCCCTCCACCACCTCGGCCTCGAAGGGGCGCAGGGCGGCACGCTCCTCCGCGTGCTCGGGCGGCGCGGCCGGTGCGAGGAAAGCGGTACGGGGCAGGCGCTGGAGCACGGCCGCGCGCAGGGCCCCGTCCAGCTCGCCCTTGCCGAGCGGGCCGGGCACCAGGTCCACGAGGGCGGTGGTCACCGGGTCCCAGGCGCCGAGGAGTTCGGCGTACGCGTCGGCCGCGCGCTCCACGAGGAAGTCGAGCAGCGGCCCCGGCGCGGGATGCCGGCGGGTGGTGTCCAGCGGCAGGGTCGCGATGAGCAGCGCCGGGATGCCCAGCGGCTCGTCGGTGGGGGTCGGCGCGTGCACCACGGGAGCCGTGACCGGGCGGACCGGGGCGCCGTCGGAGTCGACGGGCACGGCCCAGGACACCGCCCAGGCGGGCCGCAGCCGCTCCTCGACGGGCCGGTCGGCGAGCAGCGCGCGCTCGATGGGGCCGCCGTGGCGGACGGTGCGCCAGCGGTGGGTGACCGTACCGGAGTCGGTGGTGTCCTCGATGACCGTGTACGGGCCCTCGTCACGCCGGTACAGGGTGCGCGTGCCGTCGGCCGGGGTCTCCACGACGACCTCGCGCAGCCCGGGCAGGGTGAGCAGCAGGGCGTCGTCGACGCCCGCCAGCAGCCGTTCCACCAGACCCTCGGCGGCGGCGTCGCGCAGCGGGAGGACCACGACGGTGTCGTAGCCCTCGGGGGCGGTGCCCTCGGCGGGCAGCGGGAGGCGCAACAGCGGAACGTGCCCGTCGCGGCGGCGCAGTTCGTCGCCGAGGCCGGGGCTGCCGACGGCGGCGCCCCGGGCCAGTTCCCGGGCCTCGGCCAGGGACCAGCGCACCCCGCCGTGGCGGCCGAGCACCGCGGGTTCGTCGGAGACGGCCAGCACGGCCGCGAAGCCGACGCCGAACCGGCCGACGCTGTCGCCGGACGGCTCCCGCTTGGCGGAGGCGCGCAGGGTGCTCAGCGACTCCACGCCCGTCGCGTCCAGCGGGGCACCGGTGTTGGCGACGGCCAGCAGCGCATGCCCGCCCTCGCCCCCGTGCAGGGTGAGCCGCAGCCGGCCGGGCACCTTGGCCCGGGCCGCGGCGTCGGCGGCGTTCTGCGCCAGCTCGATGACGAGCCGGTCGCGGTAGCCGCCGAGCGCGAGGTCCTCCTCGGCGTTGGCGTCCTCGCGGAACCGGGCCGGGCCCGCACCCCACGCGTCGAGCACCCCGCGCCGCAGCCGGGCCGTGCCGAAGGGGTCCACACCGCTCTGGGCCGCCGTCACTCGCACGCTCACGCCGCTGCCTCCAAGAATCGCCGCCGGAGCCCTGAAGGTACCGCGTGCGGGAGAACCCCCACGCCGGTGGCCTCCGGGTGTCCGGGGAACGCCGAAGCCCCCGGCGACAGCAGGTCACCGGGGGCTTCACGTCGTACCGGACGGGTGATGGTCAGAGCTTCTCGATCACGTGGTCGATGCAGGCCGTCAGCGCCTGCACGTCCGCCGGGTCGATCGCCGGGAACATCGCGATACGCAGCTGGTTGCGGCCGAGCTTGCGGTACGGCTCGGTGTCCACGATCCCGTTGGCGCGCAGCACCTTGGCGACGGCCGCCGCGTCGATGTCGTCCGAGAAGTCGATCGTGCCGATGACGGACGAGCGCTTGTCGGCGTCCACGACGAACGGGGTCGCGTACTTGGACGCCTCCGCCCAGCCGTACAGGTTGCGCGCACTGGCCGCCGTACGGCCGGTGGTGAACTCCAGGCCGCCCTGGCTGTTCATCCACTGCAGCTGCTGGTCCAGCAGGAACAGGGTGGACAGCGCCGGGGTGTTGTACGTCTGGTTCTTCAGCGAGTTGTCGATCGCCGTCGGCAGCGAGAAGAACTCCGGGATGTGCCGGCTGCCGGAGGCGTGCACGCGGGCGGCGCGCTCAAGGGCGGCCGGGGAGAACGCGGCCAGCCACAGGCCGCCGTCCGAGGCGAAGGACTTCTGCGGCGCGAAGTAGTAGACGTCCGTCTCGGTGATGTCCACCGGCAGACCGCCGGCACCCGAGGTCGCGTCCACCAGAACGAGGGACCCGGCGTCGGCGCCCGCGACGCGCTTGATCGGCGCCGCCACACCCGTCGAGGTCTCGTTGTGGGTGTACGCGTACACGTCCACGCCCGCCTCGGCCACCGGATCCGGGTGCGTGCCCGGGTCGGAGGAGATCACGGACGGCGCGTCCAGCCACGGCGCGAGCTTCGCGGCCGTGGCGAACTTCGAGGAGAACTCGCCGAAGGTGAGGTGCTGGGACTTCCGCTCGATCAGACCGGCGGTCGCGATGTCCCAGAAGGCGGTGGAGCCGCCGTTGCCCAGGATCACCTCGTACCCCTCGGGGAGGGAGAAGAGGTCCCGGAGGCCCTGGCGCACCGATCCGACCAGGTTCTTGACCGGGGCCTGGCGGTGTGAGGTTCCGAGCAGGGAGGTACCGGTGGCGGCGAGGGCGTCCAGCGCCTCGGTCCGCACCTTGGAGGGGCCCGCGCCGAAGCGTCCGTCGGCGGGCTTGATGTCAGCGGGAATCTGGATCTCAGCCACGAGCGGAGCGTATCGGGTCCCGGTCCGCGCCTCGGAAGCGCGTCCACCCGATGAGACGGGTCCGGCCGGTGGGAGGGTGGGACCGTGACGTCACCCGGTGAACTCGAACGGTCATTGCGGGAGAACCTGCGCGGGGAGATCGACTTCGGCGCCGCCGCACGGGCCCTGACCACCATGGACGCCTCGAACTACCGGCGTGTCCCGGTGGGTGTGGTCGCCCCGCGCGACGCCGACGACGTGGCGGCCGCCCTCGCCGTGTGCGCCGAGGCCGGGGTCCCGGTCGTGCCGCGCGGCGGCGGGACGTCCATCGCCGGCCAGGCCACCGGGGTGGGCGTGGTCCTCGACCTCACCCGGCACATGAACGGCCTCGTGTCGGTGGACCCGGCGGCCAGGACGGCCGTGGTCCAGCCCGGGCTGGTCCTCGACCGGCTGCGGGACGCCGTTCGCCCGTACGGGCTGACCTTCGGGCCCGACCCGTCCACGCACTCCCGCTGCACCCTCGGCGGCATGATCGGCAACAACGCGTGCGGCGCCCACTCGGTGGCCTGGGGCACCACCGCGGACAACGTGACCGAGCTGGCCGTGACGGCGTACGGGGGCACCGCGCACCGGATCGCGACGGGCTGGGACGGCGCCCCGGCGGGCCTGCGGGACCTGGTCACCGGACATCTGGGGCTGCTGCGCACCGGGATGACACCCGCCGGGATGCCGCCCGGCTTCTCGCGGCGGATCTCCGGCTACGGGGGCCTCGACGCGCTACTGCCCGAGCGCGGGGTGCAACTGGCACGGGCGTTCTGCGGGAGCGAGGGCACGCTCGGGGTGGTGACGGAGGCGGTGGTGCGCCTGGTGGAGGCGCCGCGCGCGCCGGTGCTCGCGGTGCTCGGGTACGCGGACGAGAGCGCGGCGGCGGAAGCGGCGGCCGGGCTGCTGCCGTACGGGCCGCTGACGGTGGAGGGGATGGCCGAGGACCTGGTGGGCGGCACGGCTGCGGAGCTGCCCCGGGGCGGGGCGTGGCTGTTCGTGGAGATGCCCGACGAGGGCGGGGCACGGGCCCTGCTGCGGGCCGCCGACGCGGTGGACGCGACGGTCGTCACCGATCCGGCGGGGCAGCGGGCGCTGTGGCGGATCCGCGAGGACGCGGCGGGCACGGCGACGCGGATGCCGGGTGGCGGGATGGCCTGGCCGGGGTGGGAGGACTGCGCGGTACCGCCGGCCCGGCTGGGGGCGTACCTGAGGGAGTTCCGGGCCCTGCTGGCGGCGCACGGGCTGCGCGGATCCCCGTACGGGCACTTCGGCGAGGGCTGCGTGCACGTACGGATCGACTTCGACCTGGTGTCGGCGGCGGGCATCGCCCGCTTCCGGGACTTCTCCGGGGAACTGGCCGATCTGGTCGTCGCGCACGGCGGCTCCCTGTCGGGGGAGCACGGGGACGGGCAGGCGCGGGCGGAGCTGCTGCCGAAGATGTACGGGACGGAGGTGGTCCGGCTCTTCGGCGCGTACAAGGACGTGTGGGACCCGGCGGGCGGGATGAACCCGGGGATGCTGGTCAGGCCGGCACGACTGGACGAGAACCTGCGCTTCGCGGTGCTGCCGGCCACCCCGTTCGCGGGTGAGGTCGCGCGGTGCGTGGGCGTCGCGAAGTGCCGGACGACGGATACGGGTGGCGGCGCCTCGGTGATGTGCCCGTCGTACCGGGTCACGGGGGAGGAACGGCACTCCACGCGCGGCCGGGCCCGGCTGCTGCACGAGATGCTGGCCGGGGAGATCGTCACGGACGGCTGGCGCTCGGCGGAGGTCGCCGAGGCGCTGGACCTGTGCCTGGGGTGCAAGGGCTGCCGCAGCGACTGCCCGGTGGGCGTGGACATGGCCGCGTACAAGGCGGAGTTCCTGCACCGCCACTGGGCGGGCCGGATCCGCCCGCTGTCCCACTACACCCTGGGCGGCCTGCCCGGCTGGCTCCGGCTGATCGCCGCCCTGCGGGCGGCGGGGGCGGTCAACGCCCTGGCCCGGCGCGTCCCCGTACCCGGGCTGGACCGGGACCGGGGCGGCCGCCTGCCGGAGCTGGCGCGGGAGCCGTTCACGCGCGGTACGGACCGCCCCCGGACGGGCGATCGGACGCCCGCGCCCGGCCCCACCGTCACCCTCTGGCCCGACACCTTCACGGAGTACCTCGCCCCCGAGGCCGGCCACGCCGCGCTCCGCGTGCTCCGGGCGGCCGGGCTGGACGCGTCCGTCCCCCGCGGCGGCCGGGTCTGCTGCGGTCTGACGTACGTGTCCACCGGCCGCCTCGACCGCGCCCGTACGGTCCTGCGCCGGACGCTGGACGCACTGGGAGACGTACCGGGGCCCGTCGTGGTCCTCGAACCGAGCTGCGCCGCGGCCCTGCGCACCGACCTGCCCGCGCTGCTCCCCGACGACCCCCGCGCGGCCCGCCTCGCGGGGGCGGTGCGCACCTTCGCCGAGACCCTGGAGGAGTACGCCCCGGACTGGCGGCCGCCGCGCCTGGACCGGGAGGTCGTCGGCCAGACCCACTGCCACCAGCACGCGGTGCTCGGGGACGGCCCCGACCGGCGGCTGCGCGAGCGGGCCGGGCTGGTGGGCGAGCTCAGCGGGGGCTGCTGCGGGCTGGCGGGCAACTTCGGCTTCGAGCCCGGGCACCACGGGGTGTCGGTGGCCTGCGCGGAGGAACAGCTGCTCCCGTCCCTGCGCGCGGCCCCGCGGGACGCCGTGATCCAGGCGGACGGATTCTCGTGCCGTACGCAGATCGCACAGCTGGGCGGGATGCGGGCCCGGCACCTGGCGGAACTCCTGGCGGAGGGGTTGTAGGGCGGTTGTAGCGCAGTGTTGTCACGGTTGTAAGGCAGAAAATGCGGCGACACTCCTTACGGGCCCTTAGTCTGGAGAGATGCCCGCACCTTCCTCTTCGTCCTCCGCGGCGGCCTCCCCGGCCGTCGCCGCACCGGCTCCGTCGACCGCAAAGGGCTCCCACTCCGGTTCCGGTTCTGCTTCCGGTTCCGGTTCCGATTCCGGCTCTGGTTCTGGCTCCGGCTCCGGGCTCGGTCCTGTGGCGCTGGTGATCTCGGCGGGCATCTCGGTGCAGTTCGGCGCCGCCCTCGCGGTCATGATCATGCCGAGGGCCGGCGCGGCGGGCGTGGTCACCCTGCGCCTCGCGGCCGCCGCGCTCGTGCTGCTGATCCTGTGCCGCCCCAAGGTGCGCGGCTACTCCCGTTCCGACTGGGTCACGGTGCTCGCCTTCGGCGTCGCCATGGCCGGTATGAACGGCCTCTTCTACCAGTCCATCGACCGGATCCCGCTCGGCCCGGCCGTCACCCTGGAGGTCCTCGGACCGCTCGCCCTCTCCGTCATCGTCTCCCGGCGCCTGGTCAACGTGCTGTGGGCCGGCCTCGCGCTCGGCGGTGTGGTCCTGCTGTCCGGGCACGGCGGGGGCGGCCTCGGCTTCGGCTCCCTCGACCCGCTGGGCGCGGCGTACGCGCTCGGGGCGGGCGCGATGTGGGCGGCGTACATCGTGTTCAGCGCGCGCACAGGCCGCCGCTTCCCGCAGGCGGACGGGCTCGCGCTGGCGATGGCGGTGGCCGCGGTCATCTCGCTGCCGCTGGGCATTGCCGAAGCCGGCTCGGACCTGCTGGTTCCGAGCACGCTCGCGCTGGGTGTGGGCGTGGCCGTCCTGTCCTCCGTCCTGCCGTACACGCTGGAACTGCTCGCGCTGCGGCGGATGCCGGCCCCGACCTTCGCGATCCTGATGAGCCTGGAGCCGGCCATCGCCGCCACCGCGGGCTTCCTCGTCCTGAACCAGGCCATGTCCGCACTGGACGCCCTGGCCATCGCCCTCGTGATCGCGGCCAGCATGGGCGCGGTCCGCTCGCAGATCCGGAAGAAGGCCGCCTGATGGACGTCGCCACCTACCTGGCCGCGGTCCCGGAGGCCCGACGGGAGGCCCTGGTGCGGCTGCGGGAGCTGTGCCTGGAGGAGCTGACCGGGTTCGAGGAGGGGATCGCGTACGGGATGCCGGTGTACGTGCGGGCGGGTGAGACCGCCGGCGAGATCGCCTGGGCGAACCAGAAGCAGTACATCTCCTTCTACCTGATGCGCACCGACGTCCGGGACGCCTTCGCGGACCGCCTGGCCGCCCACGACATGGGCAAGGTCTGCCTCCGCTTCCGCAACCCCGCCAAGGTCGACTTCGACCTCCTCCGGGACCTCCTCCGGGCGACGGCGAAGGCGGGCTGAGGGGGTTCGGGAGCTGCGCGCCCGGGGGCCTTCACCCCCTCGGCACCCCCGCTCGCGGGCGGCGGCTGTCCACCCCCGCCCCTCGGCGGCTGGGCGGAGTCGATGGCCTGCCGGGCGGGGTCGGTGGGCGGGATCCGGTCGACCGGCATCAGCGTGGCGTACGGGGGTTTCCCGTCAGTCTCATCGTCTCTCCGGTTCGGGCCGGGCGACAAGAGACCACCGGAGCGGTCGGAGATGCCCAGGGAGATCCTGGCGAGCACGGCCTTGAGATGCGGCCCATCCAGACCAGACCCCGGGTTGGTGGACGCGTCCAATCGCTACGCGCTCCTCATCTCTCGGCGTCTCCGGGCCGTCTCGGGTCGGGCATGGGCCGCCGACTGCCTGCGAGTGCGCTCTTCTGGGACTGCGACCGGCCGTTCGAGCGTGGTACGTGGTGAGATCGAGGACTCGGACCGGCTGTCCGGCCCAGACCGTTACGCGCTCCGCAGTACGGTTGCGGCTGCTCGGCGCGATCGCCGGCTCAGTCAGACCTGGACGCTCCTGCGTACTCGGGTGATCACCCTCTGGGCTTCTGCGCCGAACACTGCGGCCGAGTGGAACGCTTCCCAGACCCTGCGGTAGACACCGATAGTCCCCGCATCGTCCAGCCACAATTCCGCATGCCAGTCGTCGGCAATGACGAGTTGGTCATCGAAGATCCAGAACGGGTTGCCCGGCGGCAGCCTCAAGGCTGCTTCGTACGGGACGATTCCCAGCTCCACGGTGTCCATGCCCACGACCCCCAGCAGACGGTCCAGCTGGGCGGCGTGGATTGGTGGAGGGCACAGCCGCGCCTGGAGGGCGCCCTCCCACATGATCAGCCGCAGGCGCTTCCCCGATTGGTAGAGCCACTCCTGTCGCTTCATCCGGACCCTTACGGCCTCATCGGCGTCCCGAGGGGAGTTCTGTAGAGCGGCGTACTGCTCGAAGATGCAGCGGGCGTACTCGGCGGTCTGGAGCATGCCGTTGACGGCATTGTTCTCCCAGACATGCATGGTGCCGGCATCGGAGACCACTGCGTTCCAGGTCTCCTGCACAGGGCGGTGTCCCCCCGCGAGCTGCCGCCCCCACGACCGGATGTGTCTCTCGAACCCTCTCAGGCGGCCGTGCAGCTCCTCGTATGTGCCCGGCTGGCCTGTGGCCTCGGCCCACTGCCGGAGGTCGTCAGGTGTGGCCGTCTGGCGTCCGTTCTCCAGCTTGGAGACCTTGCTCTGTCCCCAGCCCAACCGCTCGGCCAGAGCAGTGCCGGTGATCCTGCCGTGGGGGCTCGACTCGCGCAGTTCACGCAGGCGCAGCCCGAGCGCCTCGCGGGCCTTCTGGTAGTCCGTGCTCACCGGTGGTCGTTCTGTCTACTCGCCCGCTGTCAGCCCTGCCAGGAACCTCTCGTACGGGACCGCGTGATGCCACGCCGCGTCCCTCGCCCGCGTCCAGCGGATGACCTCCGAGGGTTCAGTGATCATCTCTACGTCCACGAGGTTGTCCGCCCGGTCGAAGCGCAGTACGGCAACGAGTCGGCTGTCGAACAGCCAAGCATCGTCGGAGGGGAGGTGCAGGCGCTTGGCGTCCTCGCGGCTGAGGTTGCGGATGTCCTCGCCCAGGCTGCTGTTCCGCCTCGCGTTGTCCATCAGGTAGAGCTGGCCAATGGTCGGCGGATCGTCCACGACGCGTACCCGCTCGACCCTCTTGCCCTGTGCTGTCTGTGGAGCAATCAGTTCGCAGTACGGGTCCTTGGGATCCCACCGCGCCGCTCCGGCTTCGATGAACTGCCTATATGTCTCGGTGGCCTCGTCGCTGGCATACCGGCTTCGGGTCTCAAGTCGCCACGCGGTGTGCTCGAACGTCCGGAACAGGTTCTCGAACTCGTCCAGGTCGATGACGCTCGCCTCCCGTGTGGCGTCCTTCGGCGTCCAGTCCACCAGCAGCGCGCGAGGCACGACGATAGCGACCTCGCCCTCGGATAGGTGCTGTAGCTGGGCCACATCGTCGGGGTCTGCCAGCGGCGGGCCGTGGACGATCACCTCTCGGCTGTCCACGTCCTCGTGGACCGAAGGGCATCCGGTCCCGCCGCTGCCCGTGCCGTTGAACCGCAGCCTGCGTGCCATTCGCGATCACCTCTCGTGGAGGAAGGCCGTCCCGACTAGGGTCTCGGCTGCCGCAGCCGAATGTCGAGGTATGACGGGACCCCGCGCGAGAATAACCGGGAATAGTCTCGTTGCAGCCCAACTCCTGGCTTCTAGCTTTCCGTTCATGGACGTGACCCCAGCCAAGAAGCGGGACGGGACCTGGAGCCTCTTGTGGCAGCAGATGCCGCAGCGCGAGGCGTTCCCCAAGCCCGAGATGAACGCCGAGATCCGCAATCATCCGCACCGTCGTAGGAGGGCATTCAAGCGAACCGGCAGGAGGGAGGAGCAGTCGTGACCGTCAGGTCCGTCGTGACCTTCGTCAAGCATGCGATCAAGCGGCATCCCGATGCCGAGACGACCGCCACTGCCCGTTGTGTGCACCCTGACTGCGGCTGGGAAGCACCTCCGACCGGCGACGCGAACGAGTGCGCCGACTGGTGCATGGAACATACCGGCCGCACTGGGCACGGCATCTTCCTGCGCACGTTCTCGGAGATCGCTGTGGTGGTTCGCGCCGACCGGTAGTCCCTTCAGCGCTGGCGCATGCCGCCGACCGGGACGGCAGGGATCGGGGTCCAGGCCGACTCGGCGATTTCGCCGTTCGGCTCCGGCCGGAACCGGCCGCCCGGTGATGCGTACCCGGTAGAAGACCATCGTTACGCGTGGCCCGCCCGGTCGGTCGCGGGGACCGGCCGGGCGGGCGGGCGGGATCAGCCGAGGGGGAGGTCCAGGTAGGACGGGGTGGCGTCCGGGGAGGTGAACGCCAGGGTCGCGCGGGGCAGGTTGGCGTCGGCGTAGAAGGGGTCGCGGGCGTCGATCACCAGCATCAGGCGGTGGCCGCGCGGCACGTCGTAGGCCGTGGCCTGGAGATCGATGTCCGCGCTGATCAGGCTGTCGGGCGGGGAGTCGAGGTCGGTGTACGGGGCGTGCGTGATGATGTGGGCCGTGCCGTCGGGGGCCGTGTCGAGGAGGTACGCGACGAAGGTGGATCCGGGGTTCGCCGCGCGGTACGTCACGCGCAGCCGCGGTATGCCGCGCAGCCGGGTGGTCTCCCCGGCCGGGTCCGCGGTCCATACGGCGGCGACGGTGCGGTCGATGTCCTGGGTCCGGTAGATCTTCGGGCGGCCGGCGATCTCCGCGTAGCCGGACTGCACCACCTTGTCGGCGACGGTCGCCGGGGTGTCCACCCCGCACAGTACGGTCGCCGTCCAGCCGGCCTGCGGTTCGTCGCCGAGCTCGCCGTCGTCCGTCAGGTGCAGCCGTTCCAGGCGTTCGGTGAGGGAGGGCCAGGTGGGACGGGGTTCGAGGGTTTTGCTCCACATGATCTCGCCGAGCACCTGACCCTCGGCGTCGATGCCGTTGTCGATGTCCTTGAGGTGGCGGTCGAACCAGCGGTGGGCGTCCGTCCAGATCCGGTTGGGCAGGCCGAGCATGCCGGTCATCTCGGGGCCGGAGTGGTCGCCGATGGAGACGGCGAGGCGTTTGGGGCCGGTCAGTTCGTTGAACATCTTCAGCGTCTGGTTGGGCGGGAAGAGCGTTTCGTGCCAGGCGTGCGAGAAGAAGACCGGCACCTGGCGGCGGTTGAGCTCCTTGATGTGGGTGAAGGGCGAGCGGGTCTCCGCCCAGCGCAGGGTGCCCTGGACGTCGCGGTCGGCGAGGACGTTGTCGAAGACGCTCTGCGTCTGCGGGCTCAGCCGGGCCTTCGCGGCCGCGTCGAGCAGGGCCCGTACGGCCGCGATGTGCCGGGTGGAGTTCTCGTAGAAGGCCTCGCCGAGGTCGCCCCAGGTGCTGAGCGCGACCACGGCGTCGACGCGGGTGTCGTGCGCGGCGACGAGCTGGCTGATGCCGGAGCCGTACGAGTCCCCGAGGAAGCCGATCTTCGTCACCGGGCCGGTGCTGCGCTCGATGAGGTGGTCCAGGGCCCGGCTGCCGTCGGCGACGTCGAGCGGGCCCGCCACGTCGACCTGGCCCTCGGAGCCGGCGAAGCCGCGGGTGGAGTAGACGAGGACGTTGTAGCCGCGGGCGGCGAAGCGGGAGGCCTGGACGGCGTACGGGAGCCAGCCCAGGCTGGACCAGGGCGAGGGCATGACGATCGCGGGGCGGGGCTGGGTCCCGGTGTGCCGCCAGAGCGCGGCGTCGAGGAGGTCCCCGTCGGCGCCGGTCACCTTGCCGCGGGTGAAGACGGCGACCGAGCGGACCTCGGCGATCTCGGCGGCGCGGGCAGGGGCGAGGCCGGTGACGTCGCCGCTCTCCAGGGCGGTGACGAAGGCGGTGAGGGCGGTCGCGTCGAGTTCGGGATAGAGGGAGAAGGGGGTGCGGGCGGCTGGGGTCACGTCAGTCCATCCTCTTCGTCGTCTTCATCGTCTTCGTCGAGTGAGTCGAGTGAGTCGAGTGAGTCGAGTGAGTCGAGTGAGTCGAGTGCGTCGAGTGACACGAACTGGGTGCGCCCGCCCGGGCCCGGAGCGGAGCGTTCAGTATCGACGGGACATCCAGTGACGTATCGCGAGTTTCCGGGTTACGGCCGAAATCGCCCCCGCCGTTCCCACTGGCCGCCGGGCGGCGGGACCTGCGGCCGGTGCGCGGGACGGCAACTGCCTTTCCCGTGAGGTGGTTTGGCTCGCGTGGCGGGAAGGCGTCGCCACCCGAGAAAATCATGCAAGCGTGCTTGATTGTTTTGCCGGGTGCTGCCAGTCTTCCCCTCACGCCGAGAAGGGGAGCGCACCGTGCCCGATCCGTCCGCCGTCGACGCAGCCGTCGCCGTCTTCGCAGATCTGCGCGAGGAAGGCCGTGAACTGGACTCCCTGGTAAGGGAGTTGCCCGTCCAAGACTGGGCCCGGCCCACCCCCGCGCCCGGTTGGACCGTCGCCCACCAGATCGCCCACCTGCACTGGACCGACCGGGCCTCGCTGCTCTCCCTCACCGACGCCACCGGCTTCGGCCACATGGTCGAGGAGGCCCTGAAGGCCCCCGACACCTTCGTCGACGAGGGCGCGCGCGAGGGCGCGGAGCTGGCCCCCGCCGAGCTGCTCGCCCGCTGGCGCACCACGCGCGCCGCCCTCGACGAGGCGCTGGCCGCGGCCTCGCCCGACACCCGCTTCCCCTGGTACGGGCCGCCGATGAAGGCCGCCTCCATGGCCAGCGCCCGGTTGATGGAGACCTGGGCCCACGGCCAGGACGTCGCCGACGCGCTCGGCGTGCGCCGCACCCCGACCGCGCGGCTGCGGCACGTGGCGCGGATCGGCGTACGGGCCCGCGACTACGCCTACGCCGTACGCGGACTGCCCGCGCCCACCGAGCAGTTCCGGGTGGAGCTGACGGCCCCCGACGGCCCGCGGGTGTGGACGTACGGCCCGCCGGACGCCCCGCAGCGGATCACCGGCCCGGCGCTCGACTTCTGCCTCCTGGTGACCCAGCGGGCCCACCGCGCCGACCTGGGCCTGACCGCGACCGGCCCCGACGCGGACCGCTGGCTGGACATCGCCCAGGCGTTCGCCGGCCCGGCGGGAGCCGGCCGCGAGCCGGGAGCCGCGCGGTGACCCGGCGCCCGCTCGTCATCGGCAACGCCTCGGGCTTCTACGGTGACCGCTCGGGCGCCCTGCGCGAGATGCTGACCGGCGGCCCGCTGGACGTGCTGACCGGCGACTACCTGGCCGAGCTGACCATGTTGATCCTGGGCCGCGACCGCCTGAAGAACCCGGACCTCGGCTACGCCAAGACCTTCCTGCGGCAGCTGGAGGAGGGGCTCGGGCTCGCGCACGAGCGCGGCGTACGGATCGTCGCGAACGCGGGAGGCCTCAACCCGGCCGGACTCGCCGACGCCGTACGGGCCCTGGCGGCGAAGACGGGCGTCCCGGTGCGGGTCGCCCACGTCGAGGGCGACGACCTCACCGCGCAGGTGGACGGGGCCCTGACCGCCAACGCCTATCTCGGGGGTGCCGGGATCACGGCCTGTCTGCGGGCGGGCGCCGACGTGGTGGTGACCGGCCGGGTCACGGACGCGGCGCTGGTCAGCGGCCCGGCAGCCTGGTGGTTCGACTGGGCCCCGGACGACCACGACCGGCTGGCGGGGGCGGTGGCCGCGGGCCACGTCCTGGAATGCGGCACCCAGGCCACCGGCGGCAACTACTCCTTCTTCGCCCGGCACGACGTCCGCCGCCCCGGCTTCCCGCTGGCGGAGATCTCCGAGGACGGCTCGGCGGTCATCACCAAACACCCCGGCACGGGCGGAGCCGTCACCGCCGGCACCGTCACCGCCCAACTCCTCTACGAGACCCAGGGCGTGCGGTACCTCGGCCCGGACGTGACCACCCGCCTGGACACCGTCCGGCTGACCGACGAGGGCGCCGACCGGGTACGCGTCACGGGAGTGCGCGGCGAGGCCCCGCCACCCTCCCTGAAAGTGGGCGTCACCCGGATCGGCGGCTGGCGCAACGAGGTCGTCTTCGTCCTGACCGGCCTGGACATCGAGGCCAAGGCGGACCTCGTCCGCACCCAGCTCGCCGAGGTGCTGGAGGGCGTGGCCGACGCGACCTGGACCCTGGCCCGCACCGACCACGAGGACGCCGACACGCAGGAGACGGCCTCCGCCCTGCTGCGACTGGTGGTCCGCGACCCGTCCCCGGACCGGGTGGGCCGCGCCCTGACCTCGGCGGCGATCGAGCTCGCGCTCGGCAGCTACCCGGGGTTCCACGTCACCGCCCCACCCGGCCCGGCCCAGCCCTACGGCGTCTTCACCTCGACCCTGATCCCGTCGCACGAGGTCCCGCACACGGCAGTCCTCCCGGACGGTACCCGGCTGCCGATGACCGCTGCGCGGGCCTTTTCAGCCCCTCCGGCGATCGAGGAGCGGGGGCCCGGGGGCGGAGCCCCCACAGGGCCGACGGCAGGACCCACCGTCCGGGCGCCGCTCGGCGCCGTGGCCGGGGCCCGCAGCGGCGACAAGGGCGGCGACGCCAACGTCGGGGTCTGGGTCGAGACCGACCCCGCCTGGGAGTGGCTGCGCGACACCATCACCGCCGAGGTGTTCCGGGAACTGCTCCCGGAGACCCGCGGCCTCCCCGTCACCCGCCACGAGCTGCCGCAGCTGAGGGCCCTGAACTTCACCGTCACCGGCATCCTCGGCGACGGCGTCGCCTCCGGCCACCGCTTCGACCCCCAGGCCAAGGCCCTCGGCGAATGGCTCCGCGCCCGCCACCTCGACATCCCCGTCGCTCTCCTCCCGGCCCCGGAGGCCACCTCATGACCCGCCTCGGCACCACCGTCGACCCGCACGCCCCCGATCACGCGCAGGCCCGTACCGCCGCGCTGGAGCGCCTCGCCGCCCTCGACGCCGAGCACGCCAAGGCCCTGCAGGGCGGCGGCGAGAAGTACACGGCCCGCCACCAGGACCGCGGCAAGCTCCTGGCGCGCGAGCGCGTCGAGCTGCTCCTCGACCCCGACACCCCGTTCCTGGAACTGTCCCCGCTCGCCGCCTGGGGCAGCGACTACCCCGTCGGCGCCTCCATGGTCACCGGCATCGGCACCGTCGAGGGCGTCGAGTGCCTGATCACCGCCAACGACCCCACCGTCCGCGGCGGCGCCTCCAACCCGTGGACGCTGAAGAAGGCGCTGCGCGCCAACGAGATCGCCCGGCAGAACCGCCTCCCCTGCATCAGCCTCGTGGAGTCCGGCGGCGCCGATCTGCCCTCCCAGAAGGAGATCTTCATCCCGGGCGGCGCGGTCTTCCGCGACCTCACCCGGCTCTCGGCCGAGGGCATCCCCACCGTCGCCGTCGTCTTCGGCAACTCCACCGCCGGAGGCGCGTACATCCCCGGCATGTCCGACCACACCATCATGATCAAGGACCGTTCCAAGGTGTTCCTCGGCGGTCCGCCCCTGGTCAAGATGGCCACCGGTGAGGAGAGCGACGACGAGTCCCTCGGCGGCGCCGACATGCACGCCCGCGTCTCCGGACTCGCCGACCACTACGCCCTCGACGAGTACGACGCCATCCGCCAGGCCCGCCGCGTCGTGGCCCGCCTGAACCACCGCAAGCCGCACCAGGACCCTCCGAAGGCCGAGGAACCCCTCCACGACCCCGAGGAACTCCTCGGCATCGTCCCGCACGACCTCAAGACCCCCTTCGACCCGCGCGAGGTCATCGCCCGGATCGTCGACGCCTCCGACTTCGACGAGTTCAAGCCCCTCTACGGCCCCAGCCTCGTCACCGGCTGGGCCACCCTGCACGGCTACCTGGTCGGCATCCTCGCCAACGCGCAGGGCGTGCTGTTCAGCGCCGAGTCCCAGAAGGCCGCCCAGTTCATCCAGCTCGCCAACCAGCGCGACATCCCCCTCCTCTTCCTCCACAACACCACCGGCTACATGGTCGGCAAGGAGTACGAGCAGGGCGGCATCGTCAAACACGGCTCGATGATGATCAACGCGGTCTCCAACTCGAAGGTCCCGCACCTGTCCGTACTCATCGGCGCCAGCTACGGCGCCGGCCACTACGGCATGTGCGGCCGCGCCTACGAGCCCCGCTTCCTCTTCGCCTGGCCCAGCGCCAAGTCCGCCGTCATGGGCCCCCAGCAGCTGGCCGGAGTGCTCTCCATCGTGTCCCGCCAGTCGGCCGCCGCCAAGGGACTCCCGTACGACGAGGAGGCCGACGCCGGGATGCGGGCCTTCGTCGAAGCGCAGATCGAGTCCGAGTCCCTGCCGATGTTCCTGTCCGGGCGGCTGTACGACGACGGGGTCATCGACCCGCGCGACACCCGTACCGTCCTCGGCCTGTGCCTGTCGGCCGTCCACAACGCCCCCGTCGAGGGCGCCCGTGGCGGCTTCGGCGTCTTCCGGATGTGAGCCCGCACATGACGAACCTGACCTCCCTCCTCGTCGCCAACCGCGGCGAGATCGCCGTCCGGATCTTCCGCACCGCCCGCGCCCTGGGCCTGGCCACCGTCGCCGTCCACTCCGACCCCGACGCCGACGCCCTGCACGTCCGCGACGCCGACGCGGCCGTACGGCTGCCCGGCGCGGCCCCCGCCGACACCTACCTGCGCGGCGACCTCATCATCAAGGCCGCCCTCGCCGCGGGCGCCGACGCCGTGCACCCCGGCTACGGCTTCCTCTCCGAGAACGCCGGCTTCGCCCGCGAAGTCCTGGCCGCCGGACTGACCTGGATCGGCCCGCCCCCCGAGGCCATCGAGGCCATGGCCTCCAAAACCCGGGCCAAGGAACTGATGCGCACCGCCGGGGTGCCGCTCCTCGATCCCGTCGACCCGGCCGCCGCCACCCCCGCCGACCTGCCCCTCCTCCTCAAGGCCGCGGCCGGTGGAGGCGGCCGCGGCATGCGCGTGGTCCGTGACCTCGACCAGCTCAAGGAGGCCCTCGACACGGCCTCGGCCGAGGCCCGCTCCGCCTTCGGGGACGGCGAGGTCTTCGCCGAGCCCTACGTGGAACGCGGCCGCCACGTCGAGGTGCAGATCCTCGCCGACGCCCATGGCACCGTCTGGGCGCTGGGCACCCGCGACTGCTCCCTCCAGCGGCGCCACCAGAAGGTCATCGAGGAAGCCCCCGCACCGGGCCTGCCCGAAAGCCTGCGCGAGAGCCTCCACTCCGCAGCCGTCGCCGCCGCCCGCGCGGTCTCGTACGAGGGCGCGGGCACCGTCGAGTTCCTCGTCACCGCCGACGGACGCCCCTACTTCCTGGAGATGAACACCCGCCTCCAGGTCGAACACCCCGTCACCGAAGCCGTCTTCGGCCTCGACCTCGTCGCCCTCCAGCTGCGCGTCGCCGAGGGCGCGGCCCTGCCCCCGGCACCCCCGGAGCCCACCGGCCACGCCGTCGAAGCCCGCCTCTACGCCGAGGACCCCGCCCAGGACTGGCGCCCGCAGACCGGCGCCCTGCACACCCTCGCCATCCCCGGCGAGATCCGCGTGGACACCGGCTTCACCGACGGGGACACCGTCGGCATCCACTACGACCCCATGCTCGCCAAGGTCGTCGCCCACGCCCCCTCCCGCGCCGAGGCCGTCCGGGCCCTCGCCGGCGCCCTCGCCGGCGCCCGCATCCACGGGCTCACCACCAACCGCGAGCTCCTCGTACGCTCCCTGCGGCACCCGGAGTTCGCCGCCGGGCAGCTCGACACCGGCTTCTACGACCGCCACCTCGACACCCTCACCGGCGGCACCCCGGACCCCACCCCGGCCGCCCTCGCCGCCGCCCTCGCCGAAGCGGCCCCCGGCCCGGACGCCCCCCTCGCCGCCCGCCTCGGCGGCTGGCGCAACGTCCGTTCCCAGCCGCAGACCCGCCGCTACACCGCGGCCGGCACCGAGTACGAGGTCCAGTACCACCCGGTGAACCACCCCGGGATCCGGGTCGTGGCAGCCACCCCCGACCTCGTCACCCTCGAAGTCGAGGGGATCAGGCGGGTGTTCCACGTGAAACACAATTCGAACAACACCGAGATCTACGTGGACTCCGCGCTCGGCGCCCACACCCTCACCCCCGTTCCCCGGTTCCCGGACCCTCAGGACCGCACCGAACCGGGCTCGCTGCTCGCCCCCATGCCCGGCACCGTCGTCCGCATCGCCGAGGGCCTGGCCCCCGGCAGCCCCGTCACCGCGGGCCAGCCCCTGCTCTGGCTGGAGGCCATGAAGATGGAGCACCGCATCCTCGCTCCCGCCTCCGGCACGCTCACCGCGCTCCACGTCGCCACCGGCCAACAGGTCGAGTTCGGCGCCCTGCTCGCCGTAGTCCAGGAGGAACCGCAAGCATGAGCACCGTCATCGAAACCGAAGAGCACCACGCCCTGCGCGCCGCCGTCGCCGCCCTCGGGCAGCGCTACGGCCGCGACTACCTCGCCCGCGTCGCCCGCGAAGGCGGCCACCCCGACGAGCTGTGGTCCGACGCCGCGAAGCTCGGCTACCTCGGGGTCAACCTCCCCGAGGAGTACGGCGGCGGGGGCGGCGGCATCGCCGAACTCTCCATCGTCCTGGAAGAACTCGGGGCCGCGGGCTGTCCCCTCCTCATGATGGTCGTCTCGCCCGCCATCTGCGGCACGGTCATCGCCCGCTTCGGCACGGACGCCCAGAAGGAGGCCTGGCTGCCCGGCCTCGCCGACGGCAGCCGCACCATGGCCTTCGGCATCACCGAACCCGACGCCGGATCCAACTCCCACCGGATCACCACCACGGCCCGCCGCGACGGCGACGACTGGATCCTCACCGGCCGCAAGGTCTTCATCTCCGGCGTCGACATCGCCGACGCCACCCTCATCGTCGGCCGCACCGAGACCGCATCATCCAGCGGGGCCGCACCGGCCCTCAAGCCCTGCCTGTTCATCGTCCCGCGCGACGCCCCCGGTTTCACCCGCTCGGTCATCGACATGGAACTGGCCGCCGCGGAGAAGCAGTTCGAACTCACCCTGGACGACGTACGCCTGCCGTCCTCCGCCCTCGTGGGCGACGAGGACGCGGGCCTGCTCCAGCTGTTCGCCGGACTCAACCCCGAGCGGATCATGACCGCCGCCTTCGCCATCGGGATGGGCCGGCACGCCCTCGCCAAGGCCGTCGACTACGCGAAGACCCGCCAGGTCTGGAAGGCCCCCATCGGCGCGCACCAGGCCGTGGCCCACCCGCTGGCCCAGGCGCACATCGAGCTGGAACTGGCCCGTCTGATGATGCAGAAGGCGGCCCGCCTGTACGACGCGGGCGACGACATGGGGGCGGGCGAGGCGGCGAACATGGCCAAGTACGCCGCGGCGGAGGCCTGCGTCCGTGCCGTTGACCAGGCGGTCCACACCCTCGGCGGCAACGGCCTCACCCGCGAATACGGCCTGGCCTCCCTCATCACCGCCTCCCGCGTGTCCCGCATCGCCCCGGTCAGCCGCGAGATGATCCTGAACTTCATCTCCCACCAAACCCTGGGCCTCCCGAAGTCCTACTAGCCGGTTGCCCTGCGGGCGGCTCGGCGGTGTGCGGCTCGGCCGGATCCACGCCGGGCGCTGCCCGGACCCGCGCCGTTGCCCTGCGGGCGGCTTGGCGGTGTGCGGCTCGGGCCGTCTGCCGGGTGCTGCCCGGACCCGCGCCTCAAACGCCGGCGGGGCTGGATGTGGCGGGTTTGTCGGCAAGGTGTCGGGGCGGGGTGTCGGGGCGGGGTGTCTCCTCGGCTCGGCGCGTGCGGGTTTGTCTCGGCTGTGCGCGGTGGTTGCGCGCTCGTCCTGCGGGGACACCCCGCCCCGTC
>NZ_JBIAVJ010000036.1:49009-81036 GCF_042894025.1 Streptomyces sp. NPDC001549 | reverse complement strand
TTGAGTTCTCAAGGAACGGACGCTTCCTTTGTACTCACCCTCTCGGGCTTTCCTCCGGGCTTTCGTTCTGTTCTTGCGTTTCCGACTCTATCAGATCCTTTCGGGCCTGACCCCCAGTCAGCGGGGTTTGCCTTCCGGGCTGTTGGGCCCTTCCGACTCCCGAACTCTAGTGGATTTCCCCGGCGATTCATAATCGGCCTTCGGAAAGGAATTCGGGCATGCCGAATTCGTTCCCAGTGGGAGATCGTGCTGAGTTGGGTGCCGCAACGAGGCGGCGGGATTCGTTGTCGCCAAAACCTTCCGGCTCTGGGACAACTCGAAGAACCTTACGGATCCACGGGGCTCGTGTCAACCCCGGTGGTCAGCTGGGTGACTGGAGGTCTTCCACGCGGTCCAGCAGGCGGGCGAGCATGTCGCCGAGCACCCCGCGCTCCGCGGTGGAGAGGTCCTGGAGGAGGTCCTCCTCGAAGACCGTGGCCGCGCGCATCGCGTCCAGCCACTTGCTGCGGCCCTCGTCGGTGAGCTCCACGATCACGCGGACCCGGTTGGACTCGTCCCGCTCGCGGGTGACCAGGCCCTCCGCGGTCATGCGGTCGATCCGGTGGGTCATCGCGGCCGGCGTGAGGCCCAGCTGCTTCGCCAGTTCGCTCGGGCCCATCCGGTAGGGGGCGCCGGAGATGACGAGGGCCTTGAGGACCTCCCACTCCGCGTTGCTGATGCCCAGGGCCGCTGTCTGGCGGCCGTACGCGACGTTCATGCGGCGGTTCAGGCGGCTCAGTGCCGAGACGACCTTCTCGACCTGGGGGTCCAGGTCCTGGAACTCGCGCTGATAGACCGCGATCTGTTCGTCGAGGCTCGGCTCGTGGACGGGCGCAGTGCCGTCGGGGGTGTCACCCATGGATCGAAGTATCGCACGAGCTCGTTGGCGTCTAACTCCTTCGGTGTGTACTGTTAAGGCTTGAAGTTTAGCTATGAAGTCTTCAGGCTTCAGGTCTCAAAGGCAGGTGAGAAGTGACCAGGGTGATGGGCGCTGCGATGCGGCGGATCCAGGCCGGGAACGCGCTGACCGCGTTCGGCATCGGCTTCACGGTTCCGTTCCTCTACATCTATGTGGCGCAGGTGCGAGATCTGGGTTCCATGGCCGCCACGTGCGCGTTCGTGGCCTTCGCCCTGGGCGCTCTCGTCGCGCTGCCCTTCACCGGTCGGGTCATCGACCGACGTGGTCCGGTGCCCGTGGTCATCGGGGCGGCCGTCACCGCCTCGGTCGGTGCGCTCTCCCTCGGGCTCTCCACCGGCATCGCGGGGATCCTCCTGTCCGCCCTGGCGCTCGGCGCCGGGCAGGCCGTGATGCAGCCCGCGCTGGCCACGATGATCGTGTGGTGCTCCACGCCGTCCACCCGGACCCGTGCCTTCGCCCTGCAGTTCTTCATGCAGAACCTGGGTCTGGGCATCGGCGGTCTGCTCGGTGGCCAGATCGTCGACGAGAGCCGGCCCGGCAGCTTCACCCTGCTGTTCGGCATCGAGGCCGTGATGTTCCTGGTGCTGGCGGGGGTCATTCTCAGCGTGCGGCTGCCGCACGTGCCGAGCATCAAGGACGCCATGCCGAAGGACCCGTCCCAGGCGGGCGGCAGCGGCTGGAAGCGGCTGCTCCGGCACAAGGCCATGGTGCAGCTGTGCGTGCTGGGCTTCGTGGTGTTCTTCGCCTGCTACGGACAGTTCGAGTCGGGTCTGGCCGCCTTCGGTACCGAGGCCGCCGGGATCTCCCCCTCCACCCTCGGCTTCGCGCTCGCGGCCAACACCGGTGCGATCGTCGTCGCGCAGTTCGTCGTGCTCAAGCTGGTCGAGAAGCGCCGCCGGTCGCGGGTGATCGCGCTCGTCGGGCTGATCTGGACCGTGGCGTGGCTCATCGCCGGGTTCTCGGGGCTGGGGCACGGCAGCGCCATGATGGCCGCCGCCGCGTTCATCACCACGTACGCGCTCTTCGGCATCGGCGAGGCCATGCTGTCGCCGACCCTGGCGCCGCTGGTGGCCGACCTGGCGCCCGAGGGCTCGGTGGGCCAGTACAACTCGGCCTTCGCGCTGGTCAAGCAGATGGCTCTGGCGCTGGGGCCGCTCGGGGTGCCGCTCGGTGCGGGGGTTCCGATGCTCTACATCGGGGTCTTCGTGCTCGTGTCGCTCGGGATCGCCGCTCTCGCGCTGCGGCTCGGCAGGCGGCTGAGCCCGATGCAGGACAACCCGTGGGTGGCGAGCCGGGTCGTGGCGCAGGGTGGCCCCGTCGCCGAGGCTGCCGTCGAGGACGTCGTCGTGGAGCACGTGCACGCGTAGGGACGGATGGCCGTACGTATATATGTGCGGGAAGCAGGAAGGCCCCGGTCCGGGTGGATCGGGGCCTTCCTGCTTCCCGCTTCCTGCTGTCCGGCTACTTGTCCGGCAGGGCGAACTCGCACCAGACGGCCTTGCCGCCGCCCGGGGTGCGGCGGGATCCCCAGGAGGAGGCGATGGTCGCGACGATCGAGATGCCGCGGCCGGTCTCGTCGGCCGGTTCGGCGCGGCGGCGGCGCGGGAGGTGGTCGTCCCCGTCGGTGACCTCGATGATCAGCCGGCGGTCGGTGCGGCGCAGCCGTAGGCGCATGGGCGGGGTGCCGTGCTGGAGGGAGTTCGCAACGAGCTCGCTGGCGGCCAGGACGCCGAGGTCGCAGAGCTCGACGGGGAACCGCCAGGAGGCGAGGACGCCCTGGGCGAAGGCCCGGGCGCGCGGGGCCGCCTCGATGCCGCCGAGGAGTTCCAGGGCGGCGTTGTGGAAGAGCTCGGCGTCCGATCCGGTGCGGGCAGGCTGCTGGAGGACCATCACGGCGACGTCGTCGTCGTGGTCGGCGTCCACGCCGAGGGCGCGCATCAGGCGGTCGCAGATGACGGCCGGGGTGCCCTGGGCGCCGGAGAGGGCGCGTTCGAGGGCGGCGACGCCCTCGTCGATGTCCTCGCCGCGGCGTTCGACCAGGCCGTCGGTGTAGAGGACGGCGGTGGAGCCGGGGCCTAGGGCGATGGTGCCCGAGGTGTGCAGCCAGCCGCCGGTGCCGAGCGGTGGGCCGGTGGGGTCGGCGGCTCTGCGTACGGTGCCGTCCTCGTCGCGGACCAGGATCGGGAGGTGGCCGGCGGAGGCGTACGCGAGCAGGCCCTCGTTGGGGTCGTGGACGGCGTAGACACAGGTGGCGATCTGGCTGGCGTCGATCTCGGCGGCGAGGCCGTCGAGCAGCTGGAGCACCTCGTGCGGGGGCAGGTCGAGGCGGGCATAGGCACGGACGGCCGTGCGCAGCTGGCCCATGACGGCGGCGGCGCGGACGCCGCGGCCCATGACGTCGCCGATGACGAGGGCGGTGCGGCCGGCGCCGAGGGTGATGACGTCGTACCAGTCGCCGCCGACGGCGGCCTCGGTGCCGCCGGGCTGGTAGGTGGCGGCGATGCGGAGGTCGTCGGGCTGTTCCAGTTCCTGGGGGAGGAGGGAGCGCTGGAGGGTGACGGCGGCCTCGCGCTGGCGGCGCTCGCTGGCGCGGAGGCGCTCGACGGCTTCGGCGTGGTCGGTGACGTCGGCGAGGTGGATCAGGACGCCGGTGTGGTGGGGGTCGGGCTCGCCGTCGGTGTCGGACTTGGGGAACTCGACGGGGGTGCAGGTGACCGTGTACGAGCTGCCGCCGCCCGGTGCGGTGCGGTTCTTGGCGGTACGGGACTTGCCGCTGCGCTGGACCTGGTCGAGGAGCGGGAGGAGGCCGAGCTCGCCGAGCTCGGGGAGGGCTTCGTGGGCCGGGGCGCCGGGGGTACGGGCGCCGAAGCCGGTGGTGTAGGCGTCGTTGACGTAGGCGACGCGGTGCTCGGGGCCGTGGACGAGGGCGACCAGGGCCGGGAGCCGGCCGAGGACCTCGCGTACGGAGAGCTCGTCGAGGGAGGGCACGGCGGTGAGGACGCCCGTCCGCCGGGGCGGGGACGCGGCCGGGGACGGTGACGGTGACGGGGACGTGCCGGTGCCGCCGTCACTGCCGCTGCCGCCGCCGCTTCCGGTCCCGGAGACCGTGGGGTCGGCGGGCTGGCCGTCGTCGGGCGTGGATCGCTCGGCTCCGGGGTCGGCGCGGCCGCCGCGGGCTGCCGGGACCGCGCCTTCACCTCGCTTGGCCTGGGCGGCGGCGTGTTCGGACCGGGCGGCGGCGCGGCGCTGCGTTCCGGGAAACCGGGCGCTCCAGCGCGTGAAGTTCACTGCGTTCAAGCCTCGTGGTGTCGCGAGTGGTCGCTGTGTCGCTCGTGGGCGGTCGCTGACTGGACGATGTCACTCTGTGCAGGGGTGAGTGCACCTATGGTCACACGTCCAGTGTGGCCGACCGCACTGACAACGTCAGCCCTGGCCGTTCTGCGGGGGGTTGGGGGCGGGGGGCGGGGGAGGTGGCTTGGGGCCGCCGCCTGCGGCCAGTTCGAATTCTGCCCTGGGGTGTTCGAGGGAACCCAGGGAGACGATCTCACGCTTGAAGAGGCCTGAGAGGGTCCATTCGGCAAGGACGCGCATTTTGCGGTTGAAGCTGGGAACGCGGCTGAGGTGGTAGGCGCGGTGCATGAACCAGGCCGGGTAGGCCTTGAGCTTGCGGCCGTAGATGTGGGCGACGCCGCGGTGCAGGCCGAGCGAGGCGACCGAGCCCGCGTACTTGTGGGCGTACTCGGTCAGGACCTCGCCGCGGAGGGCGGCGAGGAGGTTGTCGGCGAGGACCTTGGCCTGGCGGACGGCGTGCTGGGCGTTGGGGGCGCAGTCGCGGCCCTTCTCGCCGGCGGTGATGTCGGGGACGGCGGCGGCGTCGCCCGCGGCCCAGGCGTGCTCGACTCCTTCGACGGTGAGGAAGGAGGTGCAGGCGAGGCGGCCGTGTTCGTTCTTGGGGAGGTCGGAGGCGGCCAGGATGGGGTGCGGTTTGACGCCGGCGGTCCACACGACGGTGCGGGTGGGGAAGCGGGCGCCGTCGCTGAGGACGGCGACGCGGTTCTCGCAGGATTCGAGCCGGGTCTCCAGGCGTACGTCGATGTTGCGCCGGCGCAGTTCGCGGACCGTGTAGATGCCCATCTCGGGGCCGACCTCGGGGAGGATCCGGTCACTTGCTTCGACGAGCACCCATTTCATGTCCTCGGGCTTGATGTTGTGGTAGTACCGCGCCGCGTAGCGGGCCATGTCCTCCAGCTCGCCGAGGGCTTCGACGCCCGCGAAGCCGCCGCCGACGAAGACGAAGGTGAGGGCGGCGTCGCGGAGGGCGGGATCGCGGGTGGAGGAGGCGATGTCCATCTGTTCGATGACGTGGTTGCGCAGGCCGATGGCTTCTTCGACCGTTTTGAATCCGATGCCGTAGTCGGCGAGTCCCGGGACGGGGAGGGTGCGGGAGATGGAGCCCGGGGCGAGGACGAGTTCGTCGTACTCCATCTCGACGGGGCCGGTGCCCTCGTCGGCGGTGGCGAGGGTGCTGACGGTCACGGTCCGTTTGGCGTGGTCGATGCGCTTGGCCTCGCCGATGACGATGCGGCACTTGCCGAGGACGCGGCGCAGCGGGACCACGACGTGACGGGGGGAGATCGCGCCCGCGGCCGCTTCCGGGAGGAAGGGCTGGTACGTCATGTAGGGCTCGGCGGTGACCACCGTGACCTCGGCTTCGCCGGCTCTGAGCTTTCGCTGGAGGCGGAGCGCCGTATACATGCCGACGTAGCCGCCGCCGACGATCAGGATGCGCGTACGGGGCGGGGTACCGGGGGCTGTGCCCCGTGAGTTAGCAGCCTTCACCATCCCATGACGCAACGTGGCCGGGAGTTTGTCCACAGGCCCGACAAATTGTGTGACCGGAGTGAGTGCTGGGGCGGGGTGCAAGAGGACGTCAGCTTGTGGCGAAAATCTGCAGGTCAAGGCGCACGGAATGCGAGATTCCGGAGGCACGGATCGGAAAAGTGGGGGTGAATGCTCCGATCGGGCGGTGCTCCGTCCGGGGCTGCCTCTTCTGAATTGACTCTGGCTCAACTATGTTCGTATCTCGTCGAGGAGTAGGACCGGGCCCGAGACCGTGGCCCCCTCGGCGTGAAGGCGGGGAGTGTCTCCGGGGGGAGACAAATGATTACCGGGGGATACATATGAACATTTCCGATTTCCATGGTTCTGCGACCGCGCTCTCGGTCGAGAGCAACGGACGCGGGATCGCGGGCGGCACCACGCACGGTGTGGGCCGGTCCACGCCGCTGCGCGTCGATGCCCAGCGCAACCTCGAGCACGTTCTGCGGGCGGCCCGTGAGGTCTTCGGCGAGCTGGGTTACGGGGCTCCGATGGAGGACGTGGCTCGCCGCGCCCGGGTCGGTGTCGGCACCGTGTACCGGCGCTTCCCGAGCAAGGACGTCCTCGTGCGGCGCATAGCCGAGGAGGAGACCGCGCGACTGACCGAGCAGGCCAAGGCCGCGCTGGGCCAGGAGGAGGAGCCGTGGCAGGCGCTGTCGCGCTTCCTGCGCACCTCCGTGGCCTCGGGCGCCGGGCGGCTGCTGCCGCCGCAGGTCCTGCGGGTCGGCTCGGCCGTCGAGGACGAGGCCGAGGAGGCGGAGGCCGCGCGGGTTCCGCACCAGCGGCAGGCCGTGCCGGCCGCCGGCGCGCCCGACCTGCGGGTCGTGGGCACGCGCGGCTCCGTCGAGAACGAGCCCTCGGACGACTCGGGTGCGGGTGCGCTGCTGGAGGTCGTCGGCCGGCTGGTGCGCCGGGCGCGGGAGGCCGGTGAGCTGCGTGCCGATGTCACGGTGGCCGATGTGCTGCTGGTGATAGCGACGGCGGCGCCCGCGCTGCCCGACCCGGCGCAGCAGGCGGCGGCCTCGACGCGGCTGCTCGACATCCTGCTCGAAGGGCTGCGGTCCCGGACGGTGTGACCTCGGCCGTAACCCGTGCGGGTGCAGGTCCCGGTGCAGGTCCCGGTGCCGGTGCGGGTCCGGTAGGGCGATTCGCCGGAATGTGCCCGGATGAGTGGATGGCGCGAAGAGAGGTTCGGTGCCCATCCCCCGTGTGACACGCTTGGCCGGTGTACCGGTTGAGTGTGTCGTGCGGGAGCCTCCGCGATGAGCGTTGACGGTCGGGAAGAGCCACGCGGTGGTGGCGGCAGCGAGGTGGGGGCGGGCAGTCTGCCCGCCCGACAGGTGCCGGCGCAGCGCGACCCGGGCGGGCGGCACGCACGCCCCTCGGGCTCTTCCGGACCCGGAGGCACCGGCGGCGGGCTGCCGCCGTCCGACGGGGACTTGATCGCCCGGATGCGGGGCGGTGACGACGGCGCGTACGAGGAACTGTTCCGCCGGCACGCCGATTCCGTGCGCCGCTACGCGCGGTCCTGTTGCCGGGACGCGCACACCGCCGACGACCTGACCGCCGAGGTGTTCGCGCGGACCCTGCAGGCGGTACGGGGCGGTGCCGGTCCGGACCAGTCGGTGCGGGCCTATCTGCTGACCACCGTGCGCAGGGTCGCCGCGGCATGGGCGAAGACCGCCAAGCGCGAGCAACTGGTCGAGGACTTCGCCGTCTTCGCCGAGCAGGCTTCCACGGGTACGGAGGGCGGAGCCGCTCTGTCCGGGCTGTCCGGGCTGTCCGGGGACGACACGCTCGAACTGGGCGCGGACGTCCGGGCGATGCACGAGGCCGAGCAGTCGCTGGCCATGCAGGCCTTCCGCAGTCTGCCCGAGCGGTGGCAGGCCGTGCTGTGGCACACCACCGTCGAGGAGGCGTCACCGAGTGCGATCGCGCCGCTGTTCGGGCTGAGCGCCAACGCGACCGCCGTGCTGGCCAGTCGGGCCCGGGAAGGGCTCAAGCAGGCGTATCTGCAGGCCCATGTGAGTTCGGCGTTGAGCGGGGGCGGCGACTGCGCGCGGTACGCGGACCGGCTGGGCGCCTATGCGCGGGGCGGGCTGCGGATGCGGGCGGAGCGGGGGCTGCGCAAGCACCTGGAGGAGTGCGTGAAGTGCCGGCTGGCCGCCGGGGAGCTCCAGGATGTCAACGCGGGCATTCCGGCGCTGCTTCCGGTCGCGGTCATCGGGTGGTTCGCCGCCGGGTACGCGGGCAAGGCCGCCGGGGTGCTGGCCGGTGGAGCCGTCGCCGCGGGCGGGGCCGGGGCCGCCGCGGCAGCCGCCGGTGCATCGACCTCGGGGGCCGGGACGGCCGGGGCCGCGGGTGGCACGGCCGGTGCTGGTGGTGGGGGCGGCGGGGCCGGGGGGTCCGTGGCCGCCGAAGGGCTCGGGCTGTCGGCCAAGGCCGCCGTCGCCGCCGGGATCGCGGTGGCCGCGGCCGCCGGGGTGGTGTTCGCGCTGGCCGGGGACGACACCGAGCCGCGGGCCCGGGCCAAGCCCGCGCCCAGTGTGGCGGCGCCGGCGGCACCGGCGATGCCTTCGGCGCCTTCGGTACCGAAGGCTCCCGCCTCGGCCTCGGCCCCGGCCGAGCCGGATCCGCCCGCGCAGGAGCCGCCGGCAGCGCAGGGCTCCGTAGCTCCGCGGCCCGGAGCGACGCCCTCGGCCGCGGCCTCCGCCGCTCCCGGGCCCGCGCCGTCCTCGTCCCCGTCGCCCTCCCCCAGCCGGGAGAAGGCCTCCCCCACGCCGTCCCCGGAGCGGCCCGCGCCGAAGCCGACACCGCCGCCGGCCCCGAAACCGCCGCAGGGGTTCCAGCTGGCCGGACTCGCCCACTCGGTCTACGGGGACCACAGCGGCCCGGAGCTGCAAACCTGGCGCAGCGGCTGGGTGTGGCAGCGCCATGGGCTGGAGGTGGGCGGCCGGCGCTTCGCGCACGGCATCACCGTGAACTCGCGGTCCTCGGTGGAGATCGCCCTCAACCGGCAGTGCACGAGATTCTCGGCGCAGGCGGGGGTGGACGGCCTGTCGCTGTTCACGGACGGCTCGGTGCGGTTCTCCGTATACGCCGACGGGGAGCGGGTGTGGCAGTCCGCCGCCCTCGGGCACGAGGATCCGCCCGCGGCCGTGCAGGTCTCCCTCGCGGGGCGCAAGACGCTGCGGCTGGTGGTCGAGAAGGCCGGGCCGGGGAGCCTGCCGACACTGGCGAGCTGGGCCGACGCCGTGCTCAGCTGCCGCTGAACGCCGTGGTCAGCGTCGCGGCGAAGGCGGCCGGGGTGAGGGCCGCGCCGGCCTCCTCCTCGCGGCTGTAGCGGTCCGGGCCGAGCAGGGCGCGGGTCCGCTCCGGGAGGCCGTCCACGGCTCCGCTCTCCGGAACCGAGCGCGGATGGCCCGCCCGCCAGGCGGTGGCCGCGGCGAGGGCCCGTACGGCCTCGGCCGGCCGGTCGGCGTCGGCCAGCAGCAGGGCCGCCGCCTCGGCCATGCCGGCCAGGACGCGCTCGGCGCACCGGGCGTCCACGGCGGCTGCGAGGGCGGGCCCGATCCTGGCCAGAGCGGCCACGGGGCCCTGTTCGCGGCCGGTGAGGACGGCGTCGACGGTGGCCAGTCCGGCGGTGAGCTGGGCGGGCACGGTGAACCGTTCGGCCTCGGCGCGGGCCCGGTCGCACTCCTCGCGCGCCCGGGCGTCGTCGCCGCGCTGGAGGGCGACGAGGGCGGAGAGGAGCCGGGCGAAGGTGCTGACGTCGTACACCCCGCCGTACCGGTCGGACTCCTTGTCGGCCTCCGCCAGCAGCTGCTCGGCATTGTCGAGGTCCCCCGCGCAGTAGGCGGTCTCGGCGATCCGGGCGATGGCGAAGGGCGCCTCGACGCTGGCCCCGACCTCGCGGGCGAGGCGCAGGCACTCCTCGTACTCGATGCGGGCGTCGGCGTACCGGCCGCGCGAGAGGGCGACCTCACCGGCGGCGCTCGCCACCTGGGCACGGGTCCAGCGGTCGCCGACGCGATGGGCGAGCTCGTGCAGCTCGGCCAGGTCGGCGTCGACGTCGGCGAGGCCACCGGTGACGTCGATGGCGACGTGGGCGCGGAGCATGAGGACGATGCCGAGTTCCCATTCCCCCGCGTGGACACGGCAGTTGGCGACGGACCGGTCGAGGTCGGCGTGGAAATCGAGAGAGGTGCCGGTGAGGAAGGTCGTCGCGGGCCAGAGCATCCCGGGGAAGCGGGTGGTCTCCGGGGAGCCCTGCCGGAAGGTTTCCTTGATACGGGTGGCGAGGTCCCGGTAGTCGGAGGTGCGGAACTTCTCGGCGGAGTTGCTCTCCGCGAGCAGGAACATGTCGAGGACGAGCAGGCGCATGAAACGCCAGTACGCGGGTGTGCCCTCGGGGGGAACCTCGGGGGTGAGGGCGAGGGTCCGGGTGGTCCACTCGGCGCCCTCGGTGCGGTAGTTGCGCAGCCACCAGAACCAGCCGAGGGCGAAGACGAGGCGCTCGCCGGCCTCGGTGTCGGCGGTCTCGACGACGGTGGTGTGGAGGGCGGCCCGGAGGTTGTCGAGCTCGGTCTCGACGCGCCGGATCCAGGGGAGCTGGGCGGCGGAGCGGATCAGGGGTTCGGCTGCCTCGGCGAAGGCGAGGTAGTGGGCGGCGTGGCGGCGGGCGGTGGCCCGGGCGTCGGCGGGGTGGGCGGCGGCGCGCTCGGCGGCGTACTCGTGGATGGTTTCGAGCATGCGGTAGCGCATGCCGTGGCCGCCGGAGCCCCCGTGACCGGTGTGGTCCTGGTCCGGTTCGGCCAGGACCAGGGACTTGTCGACGAGGGAGCCGAGGACGTCGGCGGGGTCGTACGGGGCCACGTCCGCGGGGTCGGCGCAGACGGCCTCGGCGGCGGCGAGGTCGCAGCCGCCGGCGAAGACGGACAGCCGGCGCAGGGCCGTGCGTTCGGCCTCGTCGAGCAGGTCCCAGGACCAGTCGACCACGGCGCGCAGGGTCTGCTGGCGGGGCAGGACGGTACGGGCGCCGCTGGTCAGGAGGCGGAAGCGGTCGTCGAGGCGGTCGGCGATCTGGCGCGGGGTGAGCAGCCGCAGCCGGGCGGCGGCCAGCTCGATGGCGAGCGGCAGACCGTCGAGGCGGGCGCAGATCTCGGCCACGGCGGCCGGGTCGTCGGTGGGGCGGAAGCCGGGGCGGGCCGAGGCTCCACGGTCGGCGAAGAGCTGGTGGGCGGGGTCGGGCGGCAGCGGCTCGACGGGGCGGACCGTCTCTCCCGGGACACCGAGGGGTTCGCGGCTGGTGGCCAGGATCCGCACACCGGGGCAGTGCGTGAGGAGCCGCTCGGCGAGCTCGGCGGCGGCGCCGATGACGTGCTCGCAGTTGTCGAGGACGAGCAGCAGGCTGCGGTGGGCGCAGTGCTCGACGAGGCGGGTGGTGGGGTCGGTGGCGGCCGGGGTCGGGGTCTCGCGGGTGACGAGGGAGCTCTCGCGCAGGCCGAGGGCGCTGAGGACGGCGCCGGGAACGGCGGCGGGCTGGTCCAGGCGGGCGAGCTCGACGATCCAGCCGGCTTCGGGGTGGGCTGCGGCGGCGTGCTCGGCGAGGCGGGTCTTGCCCGAACCACCGGGGCCGGTGAGGGTGATGAGGCGCAGGCGGGTCAGATCGCCGCGGAGGGCGGCCAGTTCGGGTTCACGGCCGACGAAGGAGGTCAGGCGGGGGCGGAGGTTCCCGCGGGGGGCGTCGGGGGCCTCAGGAGCATCGGGAGCCTCGGGGTCGTCGGGGTCGTCGGAGAGCTCGGGCCGGGGCTGCGGGGGCAGAGCCTGCGGGGGGAGAGCCTGCGGGGGGAGAGCCTGCGGGGGGAGAGCCTGCGGGGGGAGAGCCTGCGGGGGGAGAGCCTGCGGGGGGAGAGCCTGCGGGGGGAGGAGTTCCGCGTGCAGGGCGGCGAGTTCGGGGCCCGGGTCGGTGCCGAGGCCGTCGGCGAGGGCGCGGCGCGTGCGCTCGTACGCGGCGAGGGCCTCGGCGGGGCGGCCGGCGGCGCGCAGGGCGCGGAGCTGCTGCGCGCGGAGCGTTTCGTCGTACGGGGACGCGTGGACCAGCGTCTCGATCTCCGGCAGGAGTGCGGCCGGGGCGGTGGCGCCGCTGCGCAGGTCCGCCTCGATGCGGTGGCGGAGGGCGCCGGAGCGGCGGGCCTCGGCGACGACCGCATGGGCGGCGCGGGCGGGCTCGGGCAGGTCGGCGAAGGCGGGTCCGCGCCAGAGGGCGAGGGCGGTACGCAGGGTGCGGGAGGCGGCGGCCGGGTCGGTGGCCAGTTCCTGGCCGCCCTGGACCGCCAGCCGCTCGAAACGGTGCAGGTCGATCTCGTCGCGGGCGGCGGCCAGGAGGTAGCCGCCGGTGGGGGCGGAGTGGACGGCGTCGCGCCCGCCGAGGGCGCGGCGGAGCCGGGCGACGAGGGCCTGGAGGGCGGCGGGCGCGTCCTGGGGCGGGTCGTCGCCCCAGACGTCGTCGACGAGTTCGGCGACGGAGGCCGGACGGCCGGCCCGGAGGGCGAGGGCGGCGAGGAGCGCACGCAACCGGGCGCCGCCCACGGGGAGAAGGGCGCCGCTCTCGTCGCGCGCCTCGGTCACACCCAGGATGAGATACCGCACCGGGCAATTCTGCCTGGCCCGTCGGGGCAGCGGCGCCCGGCCGGGCCTCAGGTGATCGAGGTGTCCCCGTTGTCCTCCAGGAGCGTGCGCAGGGCCTCGGCGACCGTGGCGCAGGCGGCGGGGTCCAGCGGGGCGAGCAGCTCCGCGTAGCGGCGCAGGTACTCGGTGATCATCGACTCCGTCAGCGCGAGGCTCCGTTCGGTCAGCCTGATCCGTACCGTGCGGCGGTCCTGACCGTCCCTCACCCGCTCGACCAGGCCTTTGGCCTCCATGCGGTCGATGCGGTTGGTGATCGCTCCGGAGGTGACCATGGCGGCCGGGATGAGGGCGCCAGCGGTAAGCGCGTACGGGGGACCGGAGCGGCAGAGGGTGAAGAGGATGTCGAGCTCGCCCACCTCCAGGTCGTGCTCGGCCGCGAAGGCCTTCTGCTGCTTGTCGATGACGCGGTTCATCCGCTGGATACGGGCCACCACCTCCACCGGCCACAGACCGGCGGCCAGATCCGGGCGCTCCGCCGTCCACTGGCCGACGACCGCGTCCACTGCGTCGCTCATGCGCTGTTCCTCCCTCGCTCGCGTCCCTCACACCCCGATCAGAATATCTCAACGTTGAGACACTTGACGTTGAGAGGACCGGGTGTTTTTATCTCAACGTTGAGATTCTCATCATTGAGATGGATCGGAGGGCCACCCATGACCACCACCACCACCGCCGCCGCCGCCGGCACCGCGGTCACCACAGCCGCCGCCACCGCCGCCACCCCCCGCACCACGCCCCGGGTCGGCCCCGTTCCCGTCTTATGGCTGGCGCTGATGGCCACCCCCATGGCTGCCGGGGCCAACGCCCCCGTGCTGATCCTTCCGGAGATGGCCCGCTCCCTCGGGGTGAGCGCCTCGACCGCCGGCTGGCTCGTCGCCTCCTACGCCTGGGCCATGGCCGTCGCCACCCCCCTCCTGGCCGGACTGCTGCGCCGCCGGGGCCTGCGGGCAGCGCTCCGCCTGGCCGGCGCCCTCCTCGTCGGCGGCACCCTCCTCGTCGCCGCGTCCCCCTGGCTGCCGCTCACCCTCGCCGGACGGGCCACGCAGGCTGCAGGCGGCGCCGGTCTGGCGGCGGTCGCCATGAGCCTGGCCGGCTCGGCCCGCCGGATGGGCGTGATCAGCGCGGGCTTCGGCATCCTCGGCGCGTCCGGCCCGCTCCTCGGGGCACAGCTCTCCCAGGCCGTCTCGTGGCGGCTCTCGCTCTCGGTATCCGTGCTCGCGATCCTGGCGGTACCCATGGTCAGCCGGTACGCGGCGGCCCCGGCAGTCCCGGCGGCCCGACCCCAGGACAGGTTCGACGCCCGCGGCGCTGCGCTGCTGACAGCGCTCGCCACCGCCCTGGTCCTGCTGCCCCACGCGCCGGCCGCCGCCCTCGGCTCCTCGGCACTCGCCGCCACACTGCTCGCACTGCACGTCCGCCGGCGCCCCGACGGATTCGTCCCGGCCGCGTTGATCCGCAAGCCCCTCTTCCTCGGCTCCGCGCTGCTCGCCCTCGCGCTCTCGGGCTCGTACTTCACCCTGCTGTTCTCCGTGCCCCGGCTGCTCACCGACCGGGCGGGCTGGGACGCCGCCACCGCAGGCACCGGTCAACTCGTGGCACTGCTCACCGGATCCGCGTTGTCCTGGCTGCTGGCCACGGCCTCGGCGCGCATGAGCCGGGCGGCCGTCCGCGCGGTGCTCGTCGGGGTCGGAGCGTCGGCCGCGGCGATCGCGGTGTTCGCGAGCTGGGGTCCCCTGCTGCTGGTCGCCACCCTGGGCGGGACGTTCGCGGCGACCGGGTCCAGCGCCGTGCTGTCGATGCACGCCGCGTCGTGCGCCCCCGATTCCCAGCGCCCCACGGCCATCGGCCTGTTCGCCCTCTGCTACCAGCTGGGCGGGGCATTCGGCCCGGCGATCGCGGCCGCTCTCGTGCTCACCGCCTGAGCAGAGGCCGCCTGAGCCCGGGCCGCCTGAGCCGGGACCACCGGAGCCGGGACCACCGAGCCTGACCCGCCGAGCCGGGACCCCCGGCGCCCTCCGGCGAACAGGTCCGTCAGGACAGCGCCGGGCGGTGCACGGGGACTCCCTCCGGCACCGCCCGGCGCCGCGCCGTGGAGGTACCCGTCCAGCACGTGCCGCGCCGGGCCAGCAGACGGCCGAGCCACAGCTCCATCGAGACCAGTTCCGCCAGCCCGTCCAGCGGGACCGGGCGCCCGTCCGCCGCGTCGAGCAGGGCCTGGCGCACGACCCGGGCCTCGATCAGCCCGGCGTCCGCGAGCAACGGCGACGCGAACAGGTCCAGCAGGTCGCTCAGCGCGGCGCGCAGCCCCAGCCGGGTCGCCGTCTCGTTCGGCACGCGGTCCGTGGCGCCCCAGCCCGGCGGGAACTCGCGCACCCCCGCCGAGGACAGCACGCTGCGCAGGATCGCGGCCCGGGCCCCGGGCTGGACCCGCAGGGACTCGGGCAGGGCGCGGGCGGCCCGTACGACCTGGTTGTCCAGGAAGGGGGCGTGCAGCCGCTGGCTGCGGACCTCCACGGCCTGCTCGAAGACCCGGTGGTCGGCGGCGTGGCGGGCGAGCAGCGAGCGGGCGCGGGCCTCCCCCGGCCGCAGCGACAGCGGCGGGCGGCCGGCCGCGACCGTCAGGCGGATCGATACTTCCGCCAGTGCCTCCCCCGTGAGCCAGCCCGCCGCCGGTCCCGGGCGGGACCAGGTCAGGGCGGCGAGGGAAGCGTCCACCGGACCGGAGGATCTCTCGGTGACCCCGCCCTCGCGGAGCCGGGCAGCGGCGGCTTCCATGCCCGCGCGGTACGTCGTACGGGCAAGTCTTCGGGCCGCCGAGTACACGGTGAGCGGGACCAGCAGGGACTCCCCGGCGGCTCCGGAGGCGGAGGCCGAACGGGCCAGTGCCGCCACCGGGCGCAGCAGGTGCCGCCGCCGGCGGTCCATCAGGAGGTCGGCCATGCGGGCCGGGTGGGCGTCGAGGACCTGGCGGGCGCCGTGGCCGGTGAAGTGGTCGGCCGAGCCGGCGGCCAGCCGGCGCCGCTCGCGGGCGGCGAAGACCAGCGAGGGGCCGGGTTCGTCGGTGAGCGGGCCGTCGAGTTCGGCGTACGGGAGGGCTTCCGCGGCGGCGGCCACCACGACGTGGTGCAGGCGCGGGTCGGCCGCGATGGCTCTGGCCCGTTCCAGTTCGGCCTCGCGCCCCTGCGGGGTGGCCAGGTCGTTGAAGGTGACGGCCAGCAGCCGCGCCCCGGCGGGACTCAGCAGGGTGCCCGGCGCCCCCGGCAGACCGGCCGCCAGCAGCGCCAGCGTCGCGGAGGCGCTGCCGCCGGAGAGGTCGGCGCCCACCCCGGGGGCCGGGGCGCCGCGGGCGGCGCGCCGGTCGGCGGGGCCCATTCCGGGCACGGGGCCGGGATCGTACGGCGGCAGCGTGTCGGGAGCATGCCGCGGTGCTGTGAGCCGGGCGCGCACGGCATCCACCAACGCTTCCCGTACGCCCTCCACCGCGCGCTCGGCATCGGCCTCGGGGGCGGCCACGGCGAGCGAGGCGACCTGCTCGTAGCCGGTGATCTCGCGGGAGCCCTCGCGCAGGATGAGCGCGTGCCCGGGCGGGATGCGCCGGACCCCGGCGTACGGTGTGCCGTCGCCCAGCGCCTCGGGACTGTCCGGGCAGGCCAGCAGGGCGGCGAGATGGCCGATGTCGAGCTGGGCCTCGATGAGGTCGGCGAGCGGGAGGGCGGCGGTGGCGTACGCCGTGCCGCTCGCCCAGGGGGTGTAGAAGACGGGCCGGGCGCCCGCGAGGTCGCCGACGACGGTGATGCGGCGGCCGGCCTGGACGACGGCGGTGTAGCTGCCGGACCACTGGGTGAGGTGGCGCAGCGCGCCGCCGCGGGCGGCGTAGAGGGCGCGGCGCAGTTCGGCGTCGGTCGCGCCGCAGCAGCCGAGGACGGCGAGCCTGGTGAAGGGGTCGGCGGGGTCGGCGGTGAGCGTGCGGATCTCGTCGGGGCGCCAGTCGCCGACGGCCCAGAGGGGGTCGGGGTCGCCCCAGAGCAGCTGTGCGCCGACGGGGTGGACGGTGCGTTCCGCGTCCGCGCCCGGGTCGTCCGGATGAGCGGCGTCCGCGAGGCCGCCGCGCAGGGGCGCACCGCCGTCGCCGTAGCCGCCCTGGCCGTATCCCCCCTGGCCGGAGGCATGACCGGAGCCCTGGCCGGAGACCCTTCCGGCCGTGCCGAAGCTCGCGGCGATACTGCTCCAACCCACCAACCAGCGCACCGCCGCCTCCCCAGCCCGTGGGCACATGACCGGGGCACAGGCAGCACGGACAGCGCTGAGGGCGCGGCCGCGGGACCCCGGGTGGCTCGGGGTCCATGCTGCCACGGGACAGGCGTGCGAGAGTGGTTAAAGGGGGCGCACACGCAAACGAACACGCCCCGGCAACTCGGTATTTGGCGTTCCGTTCCCACCGCCCCATAGGTCGCTTTCAGCCATTCTTCGGCCGTCGGGAGGGCCGTCACGGGCGGCCGGCGCCCGACGCGGGGGCGCGGTCCGGGGGGCGCATTCCGCCCCCCGGACCGTTCCGCCACCCGCGGGGATTGAGGCAGCGGCATCCCCCGACCCGCCCGGTCAGGCGGCGGGCCGACCCACGCACCGCACATCGAATCGCCGGGTCCGGGGACCGGCCAGAGCGCACGGGCGGGCGCACGGCCACACGGGCGGAGCACGCGATGACACGTGCGCCCCGGCGCCGGGCCCGGGGCGGACTGTGCAAACGGACAACAATCCCGCCATACGGAAGTAAGGGCCTTAACGCTTGGGAGGCGGGGAACTACGCTGGGTTTACGAAATGCCGGGCGCCTATGCCCCGGCGGCGTCTGCGTTCCGCGTGTGACGAGGGGTGGCGCATGTCCAGGGAGCTCCGCGAGCCCAATGAGAAGCTCGGCGCCGTCCTCGCCCTCGCGGGCATCAGCAACGCCGGGCTGGCCCGGCGGGTCAACGACCTCGGAGCGCAGCGCGGCCTGACGCTTCGGTACGACAAGACGTCGGTGGCCCGGTGGGTGTCGAAGGGGATGGTGCCCCAGGGCGCCGCCCCGCATCTGATCGCCGCCGCCATCGGCGCGAAGCTGGGGCGGCCGGTGCCGCTGCACGAGATCGGGCTGGCCGACGCCGATCCCGCGCCCGAGGTCGGGCTGGCCTTCCCGCGCGACGTGGGCGCGGCGGTGCGCTCGGCCACCGACCTCTACCGGCTCGACCTCGCCGGACGGCGCGGCGGTGGCGGGATCTGGCAGTCGCTGGCGGGCTCGTTCTCCGTGGCGGCGTACGCGACGCCCGCCTCGCGCTGGCTGATATCTCCCGCCGACAGCTCGGTGGCCCGGGAGCCGGCGGGCAGCCGGGCTCCGCACCTCACGACCGGCGCCCCGACACCCGACGGCCCGGCCACCGGCGGCACGACGACCGGCAGCGCGACGACGGGCAGCGCGACGACGGACCACGCGGCACCCGGCAGCGCGGCACCCGGCAGCCCGACGGCCGACAACGCGACGACCGACGACCCGACGGCCGGCACCTCCGCGGCGCCCGACCCTGCGGCGCGGCACTCCATGGTCCAGAGCCCCGTATCAGCGACCCCCTCGGCTCACGACGCGCCGGCGCGCGAGGCGACGGCGGCACCAGGTCCCCGGTCCTCCCCGGACGGCCGCACGACCGGCCCGATGACAGGTCTGGCGGGCCCGATGGCAGGCCCGGCTTCCGGACCGGTGGCGGGACCGGCGACAGGCCCGCCGTCCACCGTTGTGCCCGCCCAGCCCGGACCCGAAACGCCGCGCGACCACGGCCAGCGCGTGGGCCACAGCGATGTGTCGAAGCTGCGCGAGGCCGCCGAGGACGCGCGCCGCTGGGACTCCAAGTACGGCGGCGGGGACTGGCGTTCGTCGATGGTGCCCGAGTGCCTGCGGGTGGACGCGGCGCCGCTGCTGCTCGGCTCGTACACCGACGAGGTGGGCCGCGCGCTGTTCGGCGCGACCGCCGAGCTGACCCGGCTGGCCGGGTGGATGGCCTTCGACACCGGCCAGCAGGAAGCGGCCCAGCGCTACTACATCCAGGCGCTGCGGCTCGCCCGCGCGGCCGCGGACGTACCGCTCGGCGGCTACGTGCTGGCCTCGATGTCCCTGCAGGCGACCTACCGGGACTTCCCCGACGAGGGGGTGGACCTCGCGCAGGCCGCCGTCGAGCGCAACCGCGGCCTGGCCACCGCCCGCACCATGAGCTTCTTCCGGCTGGTCGAGGCGCGGGCGCACGCGAAGGCCGGCGATTCGACGGCCGCCGGGGCGGCGCTCCGGGCGGCCGAGGGCTGGCTGGAGCGGTCCCGGGAGGGCGATCCGGATCCGACCTGGCTGGGTTTCTACTCGTACGACCGTTTCGCGGCAGATGCTGCAGAATGCTACCGGGATCTGAAATTGCCCCGGCAGGTAAGGCGGTTCACCGAGCAGGCCCTGTCGCGCCCCACCGAGGAGTACGTACGGTCGCACGGGCTGCGGCTGGTGGTGAGCGCGGTCGCCGAGCTGGAGTCGGGCAATCTCGACGCGGCGTGCGCGGCGGGCACCCGGGCGGTGGAGGTGGCGGGGAGGATCTCCTCGGCACGGACGACCGAATACGTACGGGACCTGCTGCACCGCCTGGAACCGTACGGGGACGAGCCGCGTGTGGCAGAGCTGCGGGAGCGGGCCCGGCCGCTGTTGGTGGCGCCGGCGTAGGAGCTGTCTTCCGGGGGCCGCGTGGCCGCGTTGTCGGTGCCGGGGTGCAGTATGCAGGGGTGGGAGGTGTCAGCGTGGGTGGCGGCGTGGACTGCGATGTGCTGGTGATCGGCGGCGGAATCGTCGGCCTGTCGACGGCGCATGCCGTGGCGCGCCTGGCTCCGGGGACCAGGGTCGTGGTCCTGGAGAAGGAGTCGGGCCCGGCCCGGCACCAGACGGGCCGCAACAGCGGGGTGATCCACAGCGGGATCTACTACCGCCCGGGTTCCCTGAAGGCGCGCTTCGCGGTGAGCGGGGCCGCCGAGATGGTCAAGTTCTGTGCGGAGCACGGGATTCCGCACGAGGTGACGGGCAAGCTCATCGTCGCCACGGAGCGGGAGGAGCTGCCGCGGCTGCACGCCCTGGTCCAGCGCGGCCGGGAGAACGGCATTCCCGTGCGCGAGCTCGGCCCGGCGCAGATCACGGAGTACGAGCCGGAGGTGCAGGGGCTGGCGGCGATCCATGTCGGCAGCACCGGGATCGTCGACTACGGCCGGGTGAGCGCCCAGCTCGCGGAGTCCTCCGGCGCGGAGATCGTCTACGGCGGCGCCGTGGACCTGATCTCCCGGCGCCCCTCGGCCGTGGCGGTCCGCACGACGTCCGGCCTGGTGGTCAGGGCGCGGGTGCTGGTGAACTGCGCGGGCCTCCAGTGCGACCGGATCGCCCGCCTCGCCGGGGACGACCCGGGCATGCGGATCATCCCCTTCCGCGGCGAGTACTACGACCTGGCGAGACCGGACCTGGTCCGGGGCCTGGTGTACCCGGTGCCCGATCCGGCGTTCCCCTTCCTCGGGGTGCACCTGACCCGGGGCATCGGCGGCGGCGTCCACGTCGGCCCCAATGCCGTGCCCGCGCTGGCCCGCGAGGGCTACGCCTGGTCGACGGTGCGGCCCCAGGACATCGCGGACGAGCTCGCCTGGCCGGGCTCCTGGCGGATGGCCGCACGGCACTGGCGGTACGGGACGGGCGAGATCCACCGCTCGCTGTCGAAGCAGGCCTTCACCCGGGCGGTACGGCGCCTGCTGCCGGCCGTCACCGCCGCCGACCTGCGGCCCGCCGCGGCCGGGGTCCGCGCCCAGGCCGTGCTGCGCGACGGCACCCTGGTGGACGACTTCCTGATCCGCGACGCCCCGCGTACGGTCCACGTCCTCAACGCCCCCTCGCCCGCCGCGACCGCGTCCCTCCCGATCGGCCGGGAGATCGCCACCCGCGCCCTGCGGACCCTCGGCTCGGCCTGAGCCGCTTTCGGGGGGGTGCGGGAGCTGCTCGCGCGGCGGCTCCCGCACCCCCCGTCGTAGAATCAGCGCATTGTGTCTGAGTCCCTGAATCCCCAGTCGCCCCGCCTCCCGGACGCCGCGCCGGAGACGAACTCGTACGTGCCGCCCAAGTGGCGCACCGAGCCCCGCTTCCCCGACGGGCCCGCGCCGGACCCGGCCGGCTCGCACCACGAGCGGCGGATCCGGAGCTTCCAGCCCCGGCGCAGCCGGGTCACCACCGGCCAGGGTGAGGCCCTGAAGCGCCTGTGGGGCACCTGGGGCCTGGACATCGACGGCCACCGGGTCCTCGATCTCGAGGAGCTCTTCGACGGCCTCCCGGTCGTCCTGGAGATCGGCTTCGGCATGGGCGAGGCCACGGCCCAGATGGCCGCCGACGACCCCGGCACCGGGATCCTCGCCGCCGACGTGCACACCCCCGGGCAGGGCAACCTGCTCGCCCTCGCCGAGCGCGGCGGGATGACCAATGTCCGGGTGGCCAACGGCGACGCCATCATCCTGCTCCGCGAGATGCTGCCGCCCGACTCGCTGGCCGGTATCCGCGTGTACTTCCCGGACCCGTGGCCCAAGGCCCGCCACCACAAGCGCCGGCTGATCCAGCCCGACTTCCTCACGCTGGCCGCCACCCGCCTGGCGCCCGGGGCCGTACTGCACTGCGCGACCGACTGGGAGCCGTACGCCGAGCAGATGCTCGAAGTGCTCACCGCTCACCCGGACTTCGAGAACACGCAGCCCGACGGCGGCTTCTCCCCGCGCCCCGCCTTCCGGCCGCTGACCCGCTTCGAGGGCCAGGGCCTCGACAAGGGCCACCTCGTACACGACTTGCTCTTCCGTCGCACGGAGAACTGACAAGGTCACCGCGCGTGTCAGACCGGCTCGCTAGGGTCATGGTGTGTACCGAGCGCTCCACCTCGTGCTCCCACGCCCGTCCGGCACGGTCCGCACGTGCGTGCTCCTCGCCCTGCTCGCCGCGACCGGGGTCGCCATCCTCGAACTCGTGCGGGAACAGACCGGCACCTCCGGCTTCTTCGTCGGTCTCGGTCTGGCCCTGCTGCCGGTGGCGCCGCTCATGGCGGCCTTCCGGTGGCTGGGCCGGGCCGCGCCCGTGCCCTGGTCGCAGCTGCTGTTCTGCTTCGGCTGGGGTGCCTGCACCGCGGCACTGATCGCGATACTGGCCAACAACTTCGCCACCCAGTGGATAGCCGCGACCACCACCGATGCCTCCGCCGCCGATCACCTCGGCTCGGTGGCCATCGCCCCGGTGGTGGAGGAGAGCGCCAAGGCGGCCGCCCTGCTGCTGGTGTTCGTGTTCCGGAGACGACACTTCACCGGCCCCGCCGACGGGTTCGTGGTGGCCGGCTTCACCGCCACCGGCTTCGCCTTCACCGAGAACATCCTCTACCTCGGCAACGCCTTCGTGGAGGACCTGGCCGACCGCAGCGGCGCGCTGGAATCGGTGACGGCGGCGACCTTCTTCGTGCGGATAGTGCTGTCGCCGTTCGCGCACCCGCTGTTCACCGTGCTCACCGGGCTGGGCTTCGGCGTGGCCGCCGTCAGCGCCCGCCGCTCGCGCAGGATCTGCCCGCCGCTGCTCGGCCTGGCGCTGGCCATGGGCATGCACGCGCTGTGGAACGGTTCCTCGCAGTTCGGGGAGCACGGGTTCTACGTGGTCTACAGCTGCGTGATGGTCCCGGTGTTCGGGCTGCTGGTGTGGCTGGCGGTGCGGATAAGGCGCAACCGGTTGCGGGCCGTCGAGGGTGAACTCGCGCTGTACGCGGCCGCGGGCTGGCTCGGTCCGGCCGAGGTCCCGGCCCTGGCTTCGATACCGGCCCGGTCGCTGGCCCGCTCCCTGGCCCGGCGCAGCGGGGGCCGGGCGGCCGGACGTACGGTCGCCCGCTACGAGGCGGACGCGGCGGCCCTGGCCCTGCTGCGGAACCGGGCGCGGCGCGGCGGCCCCGCACGGGAGCGGGATTTCGCGGGCCGGGAACGGGAGCTGCTGCACCGGCTCTGGCAGTCCCGGGCGACGGCGGGTCCCGCACTGGCCCGGGCGGCGGTCATCGAGGAGCTGGTTCCGCCGTGGTTCGACCCTCTGGACCCGGCGGCCGCACGGACGGACGTACCCGGGCCGCGGCGGACGGACCACGACCGTGGCGCGCCGGACCCGACCCGGGGAACGCACCCGGCAACGGCCCCGGCAACGAACCCGGGAACGGCCACCGGAACGAACCCGGACCCGGGACTCAGACGTTCAGGCCCTTGGAGTTCAGCCACGCCAGCGGGTCCTGCGTCGATCCGCCCTTGCGTACTTCCAGGTGGAGATGAGGTCCGGTGACGTTGCCGGTGGCGCCGACGCGGCCGATGGTCTCGCCGGCGCCGACCGCGCCGGAGGTCACCGACATCGAGGAGAGGTGGCAGTACCAGATCTCCGTGCCGTCCGGGAGCTCCAGCACGATCCGGTAGCCGTACGCGCCGGACCAGCCGGCCGAGGTGATCTTTCCGGCGGCCACGGCCTTGACGGGGGTCCCGGTCGGGGCCGCGAAGTCGAGGCCGGTGTGGTAGCCGGAGGACCACATGGAGCCGGAGACCCCATAGTGCGAGGTGAGGGTGTAGGCGGAGGTGGGCAGGGAGTAGCTGACGGCGGGCTTGGCGAGGCGCTCCTGCTCGGCCTTGGCCGCCGCCGCTTCCGCGGCCTTCGCCTCGGCCTCTTCCTTGGCCTTCGCCTCGGCCTGCGTCTTCGCCTCCTCGGCGGCCGTGCGGGCCGCCTCCAGCTTCTCCTTGGCCTCCTGGGCGGCGGCCTGCTGCGCGGCCTGTTCGGCCTCCGCCCGCGCCTTGGCCTCAGCGGCGGCCTGCTGGGACTCGGCCTGCTGGAGGATGCGGTTGCGCAACACCTCGCCCGCGTCCGCGCCCTGGGCGGACTGCTGCGCGATGATCCCCGTCCGCTCGCCCGTCGAGGCCGCCGGTCCGGAATCGCCGTCGTCCTGCTGGGCCTTGTTCCCGGTCATCATGTCGGGCAGGTCGGGCAGGTCGGGCAGGTCGGGCATGGCCGGCAGGGATATCGCAACCTGGGGCCGGTCCTGCGCCGTGGCGATACCGCCGGCGCCGACCGCCGCGATGACACCGACGCCGAGCACGGTGGAGCTGCGGGCAAGTCCCCCGCGCTGCTTGGCGACCCGGTGCTTGCCGCGGACCGGCCGCACCGAATCCTCGGTGGGGTTCCACTCGCCCCAGGCACCCGCGGTGGGCGGCTCCTGGATATCGATGCCTTCAGGGGCAGGCAAGTTGGAGGCCACCGGGGCACACTCCTCATCGACGCGCAGGACGCGCGCGCGCACGGTGCCGTCTCTTGCGACGGCTGGGACGACCGCGCTGCGTTATCGAAAGGTAATAGACGTAGGGGAGTGATTCCAAGCTTCTCCACTTGATCGTTCCCACCAATCAGCCACTCACCGACTGGCTTTGGCCATTCCTTTCCACAGCAAACTGGTCTCAATTAGGGCAAAAATCAAGCGACTCTCTCATCCCTTCAGCCACAGGCCGGAAATAACGGCTCGTCAATCCCCTCGCAGAGAGCACTCTTTCGACTACCGATCGTGACATCACGTCACGCGGGGCACCACCGGCACGGTCCGGCGCCGCTCCGGCTCCCGCTCCCCCGGCCGGCCCACCGCGAGCAGCGCCATGTCGTCCGTCGCCCCGCCGCCCGTATGCCGGCGCACATCGCTGCTGAGCGCGCTGAGCAGCGCCTGCGGCCCGGGGAAGATCCGCCCGCGCAGCCGGGCCGCCGGATCGTAGAAGTCCCCCGCCCCGTCCCGGGCCTCGGTCAGCCCGTCCGTGTAGAGCAGCAGGGTGGTCCCCGCCGGGAAGGCCCACTCCTGCACCAGGTCCGGCCAGCCGCCCAGCTCCCCCATGCCGAGCGGCAGGGCCGGCTCCGCCGGGGCGAGGACCGCCAGCTCACCGTTCTCGTGCAGCAGCAGCGGTTCGGGGTGGCCCCGGTTGAGCAGCCGCAGCACGCCCACGCCCGGCGGGATCTCCCCGAGCACGCACGTCGTGAACCCCTCCACCGCGTCCAGGCTGTCGCGCCGGGTGCCCTCGCGGGCCAGCGCCCGCTCCAGCCGCTGCGCCAGCGCCTCCAGCGTGGGCTCGGTGTCCGCCGCCTCCCGGAACGCCCCGAGGACCACCGCGACGGCCTCCACCGCCCCCAGCCCCTTGCCCCGTACGTCGCCCACCGCCAGCCGCACTCCGTACGGGGTCTCCTGGACGGCGTACAGGTCGCCGCCGATGAAGGCGTCGGCCTGCGCGGCCTCGTACCAGGCGGAGACGTGCAGCCCCCCGATGCGCTCGGCGGGCTTCGGCAGTACCGCCCGCTGCGCGGCCTCGGCGATCCCGCGCGCCGAGGCGAGCCGTTCGCCGCTGCGCCGCACCATGCGGTTGATCAGGAGCGCCAGCCCGGCGACGGTCAGTACGGTCACCAGCTCGGTCAGCGCCTCGACCTTCCAGCTGGTGCCGTTGAGGATGTGGAGCACGAACACCGCGAACACGGCCAGGCCGCCGGTCAGGGCCGTGGCCCAGAGGGTGAACAGCGGGGCGGCGATCAGCGGGGCCGCCGTGAAGAACGGGGACCCCGTGAAGCTGGGCGGGGTCAGCACGTCGAAGGCCATCCCGAGGGCGATCAGCACGCCCGGCAGCGCCTGGACCACGCGACGGGTCACACCGTTCCCGCTCCCGCCCGCGCGCCCACCGCCGTTGCCCTGCCGGCCCAGCCCCACCACGCTGCTCTCCTGCCGCCCGGTCCGCGGCCGCACGGGTCCGGGCCCGCCGCCGCCTCGCCCCTCAAGGCTGGTGGACGGACATCCGCCCGGCGACCTGACGGCGGCCGGACGCGTGACGGGGCGTGAGAAAGCGCGAGAAGAGCGCCCGGCGGGGCCGGAACACGACGAAGGCCCGGTTCCTGTAAAGGAACCGGGCCTTCGTACTGAGTAGCGGGGGCAGGATTTGAACCTACGACCTCTGGGTTATGAGCCCAGCGAGCTACCGAGCTGCTCCACCCCGCGTCGGTAAACCCAACTCTACGCCATCCGGGGGGAGCCCTTCGCCAATTAACCGCCGCACCACCCACAGATCCACATCACCGCAGGTCAAGGCCCCAAAACCGGACCAGAGCCGACCCAGAACCGGCCCGGAACCGGCCCGGAACCGACTGCGTGCCGGCCCTCGCGAACGAAGATCATCTCTGTTGCACGGCGGTGACACATCGAGGATGGTTCCGGGATCCCGTCCGGGCGATGATTCACCTGTCGCAAGGGCCAGGGGGAACACGGACCGGCCGGCGACCACGACCACACCTTCTCGGCCCGGCGCTCTGCCGGTGCCTTTGTGCTCCTGGGGGGAGTCCACCATGTCCGTTCGCACCGCAGCCGCCATCGCAGTCGTCGCCGGCGTTGTCACCACTCTGCTGCCGCTCTCGGCCACCGCCGCGTCCGCCGCGCCCGTCGCCGACGACTAGGCCGTGCTGCGTACGGAGATGGGCGCTCCGGTCCCCGGCGGCCCGCTGACCCGCGGCGGCGCCACCGAGACCTTCGAGCTGACGGTCAAGAACCCGACCGGCAAGGCGGTCCACTACAAGCCGTGGATGCTCCTCGACCAGACCGGGCCGAGCCGTCTGCAGAAGGACGACGTGGTCTTCAAGGTCGACGCGGTGGACGCCCCGGCGACCAAGTCCTCGGTCGGCCAGCAGGGCGGCGGATGGCAGGGCCTCTTCTACCCGGCGACGGCCGCCGGCAAGGAGAGCGGTGCGGGCTTCGACATCCCCGCCAACGGCAGGATGACCTGGAAGGTCACCCTCGGCCTCGGCGCGAACTACCCCACCAACGACGGTGACTTCACGTTCAAGGCCACCAGCTGGAACAACTCGGTGGCCCCCGGCGGCGCGGACTCCCACCGCTTCAAGGTCGACCCCGAGGTCAAGGCGGGCGAGCTCAAGACCTGGTTCAAGCAGGTCGGCTCCGGCATGGACGACCAGGAGCAGCGCGCGTACCTGAACCTGAACTACCAGGCCACCGGTGAGGGCACCTTCGACACCGCTCTCGCGACCACCCTGAGCCTGTCTCACCCGGGCGAGCAGAAGGCCGACTTCCGGCTCCAAGCCCTGATCGACGGCCGCTGGCAGGACCTGCGGGGCGAGTACGACCGCTACGAGCTGCCGCGCATCGCGAAGGGCTTCGGCGCCGCCGCCGGCGTCCGCACCCTGCCGCTGCGGGTCTCCCTGGGCAAGGACACCGGGCTGGCGAAGAAGACCGTCATCACGATGGAGGCCGAGGTCCGTCACGCCGAGGGCGACACCCACCCGTTCCGGAACAGCTCCGTGACGTTCCCGCTCGCCCCGATCGTGGAGACCGTGCCGCCCTCGGGCACCCCGTCCGGCACCCCGTCCGGCAGCCCCTCCCCGACCCCGTCCACCACGTCCTCCACCAGCCCCGTCGTGCAGCAGGCCGTCGCCACCTCCACGGGCAACGCCGACCTGACCACCACCGCCGCGGTCGGCGGCTCCCTCGCCCACACCGGCGCCGACTCGGCCACCGGCCTGTACGCCGGCCTCGCGGCCGCCCTGGTCGCGCTCGGCGCGGCCGCCGCCTGGCTCGGCCGCCGTCGCCGCACCGCCGCCTGATCGAGCCCCGCACGACGAAACGCCCCACCCGGTCCCTCGGGTGGGGCGCTTCGCGTACGGCCGTCAGGCGACGGGGTCCCGGCGGCGGGTCAGCACGCGGGTGGTGCTCCCGTCGTCCTCCCGCACGTCCCGTACGCGGGTGAAGCCGATGCGCTCCAGCAGGACCAGGGAGGCCGTGTTGGCGTCGGCCACGGTGGCGTGCACCTCGGTCAGGCCGAGGGGGCCGAAGCCGTACGCGACGATCGCCTCGGCGATCTCGGTACCGAGGCCCGCTCCCCAGGCCTCGGCGGCCAGGGCGTAGATGATCTCGTGGCCGCCGACCTCGTCGGTCCGCTTGATCTCGGCGTGCCCGACCAGCCGGCCGTCCCGGCGCACGGCCCACACGTCGAAGAGGTTCTCGGCGTAGACCTTCGTGAAGACCCGCCCGAAGAGCGCCCGGTCCTCGGCCTCGGAGGCGGGACCGTCCCCCATCCACCGGGACACCCGGGTGTCCTGGAAGAGTGCGACGAAGCCTTCCTCGTCCTCGGGGGTGTACGGGTCGAGGAGCAGGCGTTCGGTACGGAGAACAGGCGTCATGGCCGACGACGCTACCCGCCCGGTCCGACGGCCTCATCGCAATTTCCGGCAGGCCCGCACCGGGACTGACGGACCGTCCGCCCCCGCGAGGCCGCCCCACCCGAAGGAATCGGATGGGGCGCCCGCGCACAGGTCCGGCCGATCGAGGACTACCTGGGCTGGCCCCAGTCGAGGGTGGTGAGGGAGCCGTCGTCGTTGCGGAGGTGGAAACGGCCCTGGGAGGGACGCCAGATCCCGACATTGGCCGCGGGACCGCCGTTGCCGGCATCCCAGTTGGCGCCGACCGGCAGATCGCCCGACTGACCCCAGTCCAGGACCGTCAGAGAGCCGTCGTCCATACGCAGGTGGAACTGACCCGTCGAAGGCCGGAACACACCCAGATTATCCGGACCCGAACCGTCCCAGTTCCCGGAAACCGGCAGGTCACCCGCCTGACCCCAGTCCACCTTGGAGATCGAACCGTCGTCATTGCGCAGATGGAAGACACCGCTGCGCCACACACCCACGTTCGCGGCCGCGCCCCCGTCCCAGTTGCCGGCCACGGGAAGGTCACCCGACTGACCCCAGTCGATCTTGGTCAGGGAACCGTCGTCCATACGCAGATGGAACCGGAACACACCCAGATTATCCGGACCCGAACCGTCCCAGTTCGCAGAAAACGGAAGGTCACCCGCCTGACCCCAGTCGACAAGAGCCAGCGACCCGTCGTCATAACGCAGGTGGAACTTACCGCTGCGCCAGACACCGACGTTCGCAGCCGCACCCCCGTCCCAGTTACCCGACACCGGCACATCACCGTTGGTGGCGACGTCTTCGACGATGTTCTTGTACCGGTACGGGAGGTAGGAGCCCGAGTTCTTGAAGTACGAGTAGGGGATCACACGGCGCACGGCGTGCGGCGGGGTCTCCTCGATGCCGATGTAGGACGTCATCGAGGAGTCGGTCCAGCTCTCGAAGAGGACGACGTGCGAACCGCTCACCGGGTTGGCGGAGTTGTGGAAGAGCAGCATGTCGCCCTTGCGCAGCTCACCCTTGGTGATCCGGTCGGCGTAGGTGTCGAGGTTGCCGGTCCAGGCGCTGGTCCCGAGGTTCCAGGCCATGGAGACCAGGCCGGAGCAGTCGGTGCGGTAGCCGTCGCGGTAGCTGCTCTGGCTGTACGGGACCTGGGCGTCGACCCAGGTCTTGGCCCGGGCTATGACGGAGCTGCGGGTGATGGGGGAGTTGCCCTCGGCGGTGAACGCGGAGGCGGAGGCCGCGCCCTGGAGGGGGACCGGCTGACCCTGGGGGCGCTCGACGTCGGTCTCCAGCGGCACGGAGGCCGTCGCGCCGACGGGCTGGACCGTCCCGGAGTGGGCCGGCATGGCGGACAGGACCAGCGAGGCGGCGCAGGTGGCCGTGACGACGCTAGCGGCACAGAGGGCCGAGGTCTTGATGGGCAACGCAACTCCTGGTGAAGAGGCAAGCGACAGGGAAGACAGCTGGGTTGTGCGAGGTTTGCGGGGCACTCGGTTCCGGGTGCCGAGGTCGGCGGGCGCGCCGAGCTCGGCACACGTCGGTGCCGGCGTCATGCGGCGGTGCGGTGGTGCGGGATGCCCGGGCACCTCGTGGGCCGCGCGGTGCCGTGAGAGGGCACGCGGGGTGGGCCGGGGTGGTGCGCACTGCCGGGACGGCTGTCCTGCAGGAACAGCTGGTCACAGGCGGCCGGCCGGCGGCCGACGGCAGGTGCTGCGGGTACGGCGGATGCTGCCGGTCACGGGCAGGCGGGGTCCGCGTTCTGCGTGTGCGGGGCCGGGGGCAGATAGCGCCGCCGGAGTTCGAGTGAGTTCTGCTGGCTGCGCGTGATCAGGCCGTGTGCACGGCGCAGCGGGGCGGGCGCGGTGGGCGCGTCCAGGGTCATGAGGTAGAGCAAGAGGTCGATCCGGTCGGCTTCGGGGCGGGCACTGGCGTGCTGGAGTCCGTCGCCGGGGAGTGCGTGGGCCCACAGGGCATCCACGACCTCGGCCGCCTCACCCTCGTGAGAGGCCTCGCCGGGCCGCCTCCGAGCCAGGCTGGCGTAGACGATCTCCACAGCGAACCGGTCAGCCCCAGCCGAGGCTGTCGGAGATCTGGGCGGTGGCCGGGGCGGGCTGCTTCCCAGTGGTGGTGGCGGCTGCGGCGGCGCCGCTCACGAGGATGACCGCGGTCAGGGAGACGGAGACGACCGCGACGGCCTGGGCGATACGAGTGCGGATCACGACGGGATTCCTTAGCTGCTGGCTGGATGACTTCCTGCACCGGTCGGGCGTCCCGCGGTTGACGCTTCGTCCGGCTGCCGGCCCGGGGTGTTTCCCTGGCGGCGATCAATAGCTTCGCCGTTCGCCGACACGGCCGGAAGGCCTTGAGGGTGTCGCCTACCGGCCTGTCGGGATCCGGACATGAGGGCATGCTCATGCCAAATTCGCAGGCCGGACCGCTCGAAATCGGATCGATGTTGATCAAGATGGCACGGCACTGTTTGGATAGGGGCCGACGGCCTGGCGAGATACGGCCGGCCTGTGATCTGGGGGGATCCGATGCTGGAAGTTCTGGGACTGACCAATGCTGCCGTGAGGGTGTACCAGGTGATGCTGGATCATCCCGGCTACAGCCTGGACGACATCAGCGCGCGGTGAGCCCCGAGATCGGCCTCGCCGACATCCTCGCCGTGCAGGAGGCCGAACTCGCCGCCCGCCAGGCCCGGCTCGCCGCCTCACGCGCTTCCGTGACCCGCATGGTCGCCGAACGCGCCGAGCACCGCGCGCACCACGGCGAACGCCTGCAGGGCATGGACGCCATCCACAACCGCCTGGAACTGATGGGCCGCGCCGCCACCACAGAGGTCCTCAGCAGCCAGCCCGGCATCCAGCGCCCCGAAGACCTGGCGGCCAGCCGGCCCGCCGATGCCGCAGCCCTCGGCCGCGGCATCACGATGCGCACCCTCTACCAGGACACCACGCGCAACCAGCCGCACATCACCGCCTACGCGCACTGGCTGCTCAGCCAGGGCAGCGAGGTCCGCACGGCCCCCACGATCCCCCAGCGCATGGTCGTCGTCGACCGCACCCAGGCCCTGGTTCCCATCGACCCCGCCGACACACGCCAGGGTGCCCTTCACGTCACCGAACCGGGCATCCTCGCCGCACTGCTCGACTTCTTCGAACAGGCCTGGAACACCGCCGTTCCGCTCGGCGCCGCTCGCCCCGAGGACCCCCGGACCAGCATCACCACCACAGAACGCGAAATCCTGCGCCTGCTCGGCACCGGCCTCACCGACGACGCGGTGGGCCAGCGCCTGGGAACCTCCTCACGCACCGTCGGACGTCACATGTCCTCGCTCATGGAACGCCTGGGCGCCAGCAGCCGCTTCGAAGCCGGCATCAAGGCCGCCCACAGAGGCTGGCTCTGATCTGCCTCCGCACCCGGGCCCGCACCCGGCCCCGTACCCGGGCCCGGAAATGACTGAGCGCCCCACCCGGCCGAAACCGGGTGGGGCGCTCAGCAGCAGGTCAGGGGTGGGAACCCCCGCCTGCGAGCGGTAGGCCATGTCGGACTCGAACCGACAACCAACGGATTAAAAGTCCGCTGCTCTGCCAATTGAGCTAATGGCCCTCCAGGTGCTCACCCCAGAGCATAGCCGGACCGCGCCGGTCAGCCGATCGGGTATCCGCCGACCGGCCTGTCGCCGCCGGTCCGGTGGCGCTCCGCGGGGCCTGGGGCCTGCCCCCGAGGGGGTGTTACGCACCATCAGTTCCCGGGAGCGAAGAAAGGGCCCGTACGCCACCTGAGTGTCGTACGGGCCCTTTCTCAGGGGTTCAGCTCAGCTGCGATCAGCCGTTGCGCTTCCAGCGCGGCTTGTCGTCGCGGCGGCCGCCGAAGCCGCCGGTGGAACCGGAGCCGGAGCCGGAGCCGGACGGACGGTGGTCGTCACGGCGGCCGTACGGGCGGTCGCCGCCACCGGAGCGGAAGCCGCCGGACGGACGGTCGTCACGACGGAAGCCACCACCGGACGGACGGTCGCCACCGGAGCGGAAGCCACCCGACGGACGGTCGTCACGGTTGAAGGTGCCCGAGGGGCGGTCGTCACGGTTGAAGCCGCCGGAGGGACGGTCGTCGCGGCGGAAGCCACCACGGTCGCCACCACGGTCATCGCGGTTGAAGCCACCGGACGGACGGTCGTCACGACGGAAGCCACCACCGGACGGACG
>NZ_JBIAVJ010000036.1:0-48919 GCF_042894025.1 Streptomyces sp. NPDC001549 | reverse complement strand
GACGGTCGTCGCGGCGGAAGCCACCACGGTCGCCACCACGGTCATCGCGGTTGAAGCCACCGGACGGACGGTCGTCACGACGGAAGCCACCACCGGTCGGACGGTCGCCACCGGAGCGGAAGCCACCCGACGGACGGTCGTCGCGGCGGAAGCCACCACGGTCGCCACCACGGTCGTCACGGTTGAAGCCACCCGACGGACGGCCACCGCGGTCACCGCGGTCGTCGCGGCGGAAGCCGCCACGGTCGCCACCGCGGTCGCCACCGCGGTCGCCGCCACGGTCGCCGCCACGGTTGTCGCCACGGTTGTCGCGACGCTCGAAGTTGCCACGGTCGTCACGCTGGGCGCGCTGCTCCTCGCGGCGCTCCTGCGCGGCCAGCTCGGCGGCAGCGGCGGCGGCAGCAGCCGCGACCTCGGCCTCGGCGGCCTCGGCCACCTCGGCGACAGCGGCCTCCGGGTCCTCGCCTCGCTCACGGGCGGAGCGGGCGACCAGGCGGTCGGCCTCCTCGCGCAGCTCCACGGCACGGCGCGACAGGCGCTCGAGCTGCTTGGTGAGCTCGGCGACCTCACGCTCGGCCTGCTTGGCGGCGTTGTTCGCGGAGTCGGCCTGGACCTCGGTCAGCGAACGGGCACCGGTGATCTCGGCGACCTCCGGCTCGAAGGCGCCGGCGCCCTGGACGATGTGACGCGAGGCGTCGACGCCCGCGTCCTCCATCAGGCGGAAGATCTGGCGACGCTGGTGCGGCAGCGCGAGGGAGACCACGACACCGGACTTGCCGGCGCGGGCGGTACGGCCCGAGCGGTGCAGGTAGTCCTTGTGGTCGCCGGCCGGGTCCACGTTCAGGACCAGGTCGATGCCGTCGACGTGGATACCGCGGGCGGCGACGTCGGTGGCGACGAGCGCGTTGACGTAGCCGTCCTTGAAGTCGGCGAGGACACGGGTACGGGCACCCTGCGTCATGCCGCCGTGCAGCGCGTCGGCCTTCACGCCGGCCTCGACGAGCTGCTCGGCGATGCGGTCGGCGCCCAGCTGGGTGCGGACGAAGATGATGGTGCGGCCCTTGCGGGCGGCGATGGCGGCCGTGACCGGCGCCTTGTCCTTCGGCTTCACGACGAGGACGTGGTGCGTCATGGTCGTGACGTTGCCCTGCGCGCTGTCGACCTCGTGCGTGACGGGGTTGGTCAGGTAGCGCTTGACCAGGGTGCCGATCTCGTTCTCCATGGTGGCGGAGAAGAGCATGCGCTGGCCGCCGCCGGGGATCTGGTCGAGCAGCTCGGTGACCTCGGGCAGGAAGCCCAGGTCGGCCATCTGGTCGGCCTCGTCGAGGACCGCGACCTGGACGTTCGCCAGGGAGCAGGCGCCACGGTTGATGATGTCGCGCAGACGGCCCGGGGTGGCGACGAGGACGTCGACACCGCGCTCCAGAGCGAAGATCTGGTTGCTCATGGAGGTACCGCCGCAGACGACCTTCATCTTCAGGCCGAGGACGTCGCCATAGGGCTGGAGGGCGTCCGCGACCTGCATCGCGAGCTCACGGGTCGGCGTGAGGATGATCGCGCGGGGCTTCTTCTTCTCGGTGTGGCCGCCGGCCAGCGAGGCCAGGGTGGGCAGACCGAAGGAGAGGGTCTTGCCGGAGCCGGTGCGGCCACGGCCGAGGATGTCCTTGCCGGCCAGGGCGTCCGGGATGGTCGCGGCCTGGATCGGGAAGGGGGCGGTGACGCCGTTCTGGGCGAGCTTGCGCACGATGCCCTCGGGCAGACCGAGGTCGCCGAAGGTGATCGTGGGCTCCGCGTCAGCGTCAGCGTCGTCGTCGAAGTCGGTGGTCGAGTCCTCGAAGGACCCGTCGGTGTTCACGTCGGCCTCAAGAGCCTCGATGATCTCGTCCGCCTCGGCGGCCTCGATCGCCTCGGTGACCACAAGGGCCTCGGCGTCGATCATCTCGTTGGAGTCGTTCTCGGGCATGACGGAACGGTCAGAGCTGGAAATGGACATGCGAAATGCGAAACCTTCCGGAGTCTCGGCACGCGCCCAAACTCCGTGAATCGCAAATCGACCGCCTCAATGCGGTCAGCCACGGCTAGGGAGAGTACGCGCCACACGGCGCTCTTCGGATTCGGCGCCGGGCAATGGGATCAAACGATCTATAACCATACGCACCCTCCCCGGGGTCTGGCAAGTCGCTCCCGCAGAAACGTCCCTGACCTGCGAAAACGACCCCGGGCCGGACACCGGACCGAGCCCTCACGGACCCGGCCGGACGCCCGCCGGGCCTAGAGCTCGGGGGCCGGCTGGGTGGTCGGCTCCGGCCGCGGAGTCGGCAGCTCCGGAGTGGGTTCCGTCACAGGGGGAGTCGTGGCGGGGGGCGCCGGGGTCGGGCTCGCCGACTGCTGCCCGCCGGCCGAACCGCCCGGCCCACCGGAGCCGCCGCCCGACCCGCCCGTGGTGGGTTCCTGCGGGCCCTGCCCGCCCGCGCCGCCGCCCGGTCCCGCCGACGGTGCGGGCACCCCCGGCCGGGCGCTCGGCGCGCCCGGGCTCGGCGAGGCCCCGGTCGCACCGGAGGCCTTGCCGTCCTCCTTGGGCCTGCCGTCGTGGCTCCCCGTACCGTCCTTCGCGCCGTGCCCGTTGCCGCGGACCCCGGAGCCCCGCCCCGAGGCGGTCCCCGCGCCCGCCTCGGCGCCGCTGCTGCGGTCCCCCGAAGCGGAGGGCCCGGGCTTCGCCGCGTTCTCGCCGACACTCATGCAGCCGGCCGTCGCCGCGACCGCGAGCGCGGTGACGGCCAGTCGGAGGGAAGCGGACAACTGGCGCACGGGGGACCTCCGGAGCCTGAGGGCGAACGTTCCGCATGAGCGGGTCAATGTGCCCAACTCCCTTTTCCCCGTAAGGGACACGCCCTCGGGCGAACACCGGGACGAAGCCCTGGGCCCGACCCCTCAGCCGAAGAGCCGCAGCGCCACCCGCGACCCGAGGTGCACCGCGCCCAGCCCGACCAGCACCGACATCACCACGTTCGCCGCGGCGAGGAACCCCCGGCCGCGTTCGGCCAGCCGCAGCGTCTCGTACGAGAACGTCGAGTACGTGCTGAGCGCCCCGCACAGCCCGGCCCCGAGCAGCAACTGCAGCCGCGAGGAGGCGGCCCCCGCCAGCGCCGCCCCGGCCAGCGCCCCGAGCACCAGGCAGGCGGCCGCGTTGACCACGAAGGTGCCCCAGGGGAAGACGGATTCGTGCCGCACCTGCACCGCCCGGTCCAGCAGGTAGCGCAGCGGCGCACCGACGGCCGCGCCCGCCACCACGAGCAGCCAGTTCACCGCGGAACGCGCCCGGGACCGCGCCCGCGGACCGCGAGCCGGGCCGCCGCGGCCGCCGCCCACACCGCGCCGAGCGCCGCCACCACCGTGAGCCCGCCGTAGGCCAGGGCGGTCCCCGCCTCCCCCTCGTCCAGGAGCCGCGAGAAGTCCACCGCGTAGGTGGAGAAGGTGGTGAAGCCGCCGAGCACGCCGACCCCGGCGAAGGGCCTCAGCAGCGGGTGCGGGGACGTCCGGCCGCCCTCGCTGATCAGCACCATGAGTACGCCGATCAGCGCACTGCCGGAGGCGTTGATCCACAGGGTCGCCCACGGGAAGGCCCCGGGCCCGGCCGGCCACAGCAGGGAGATCCCGTACCGCGCCGCGCCCCCGATCGCGCCGCCCACCGCCACCGCCGCGAGCACCCGGCCCTGCGGCTCGGCGCGCTGCGCGGGCACGTGCAGGTCGACGTCCGGATCGATCGCCTCCGCCGGCTGCACCGCGCGCGCCGCCCCGTCGCCTGGCACCGGGACCGGCCGGGTCACCCGTACCCCAGCGCGTGCAGCCGGTCGTCGTCGATCCCGAAGTGGTGGGCGATCTCGTGCACCACGGTGACCTCCGTCTCCGCGACCACGCTCTCCCGGTCCTCGCACATGCGCAACGTGGGATTGCGGTAGATCGTGATCCGGTCCGGCAGCACCCCGGCGTACCACTCGCCGCGGTCCGTCAGCGGAGTTCCCTCGTACAGACCGAGCAGCTCGGGGTCGTCGGCGGGCGGTTCGTCCTCGACGAACACCGCCACGTTGTCCATCAGCCGCGTCAGCTCCGGCGGGATCCGGTCCAGGGCCTCTGCGACAAGCTCTTCGAACTCCTCGCGCGTCATCTCCAGCACCCGGCCATTGTCGCTCCGGGGGAAACCGTTTTGGCGATAGCTCCCCGGATCCCATATGCTTCTCACGTCCCCGACGCGCTGAGAAGTGCCCGGCGGGCCTTTAGCCCTCATCGTCTAGTGGCCCAGGACGCCGCCCTTTCAAGGCGGTAGCACGGGTTCGAATCCCGTTGGGGGTACGCATTACCGTGTGCAAGACTTGTTCTCGCACACTGCAAGGTCCTGTGGAGCAGTTGGTTAGCTCGCCACCCTGTCAAGGTGGAGGTCGCGGGTTCAAGTCCCGTCAGGATCGCTGAAGCCGGAAACGGTTTCGTGGCTGGGTAGCTCAGTTGGTACGAGCGATCGCCTGAAAAGCGATAGGTCGCCGGTTCGACCCCGGCCCCAGCCACCATCAAGAAGGCCCCGTCCATCGGACGGGGCCTTCTGTGGTTACTCCCCTTCGGCCTCGGCCGCCGCCGCACGCTCCCTGCGGCGCCACTGCACGACGCCGACGGCCGCCGCCCCTACGGCGACCAGCCCGAGCAGCGCCCCGTCCGGAACCGCGTCCGCCAGCGAGCGGACCCGCTGCTCCACGGCGAACGAGTCGTCCACGTCCAGCAGCCCCGGCAGCGCGCTCGCCCCGTCGTAGGCGAGGAACAGCACGCCCAGCGTGATGAAGAACAGCCCGGAAAGCAGCGAGGTGGTGTGCAGCTCGAAGCGGCCGGCGCGCAGGGCCCGCCCGCGCAGCCAGCGCCGCCTGCCCAGGTCGAACCGCTCCCACAACAGCGCCAGTACGAACAGCGGTACGGCCATCCCCAGGGCGTAGACCGCGAGCAGCAGGCCGCCGTAGACGGGGCTGCCGCTGACCGCCGCGACCGTCAGGACGCTGCCCAGGATCGGGCCGGCGCAGAAACCGGCCAGCCCGTAGACCGCCCCGAGCGCGTACACCGACAGGGCGGTGGTCGGCCGGATCCGGCCCGACAGCTCCGAGATCCGCTTCGGGGCGAAGCCGAGGCCCAGGATCTGAGCGAGGCCGAGCGCGATGATCAGCCAGCCGCCGGCCAGCACGAGCTGGTCGCGGTTGCTGTGGAAGAACCGCCCGGCGTACGAGCCGGCCGCCCCCAGCGGTACGAGGGTGCTCGCGAGGCCCGCGTAAAAGATCCCGGTGCGCGCCAGGAGCCGCGAGGTGGAGTCGATGGAATACGCGAAGAAGGCCGGCAGCAGCAGGGCGCTGCAGGGGCTGAGCAGCGCGAGGAGGCCGCCCAGCAGGGCGGCCAGGTATCCGATGCCGGTCACTGCTTCGCCGCCTCGGCCTTCGCCTTGGCGATGGCGGCCGTGAAGGTGCCGAGCGGCTGGGCGCCGGCGATGGGCTTGCCGTTCAGCAGGAAGGACGGGGTGGAGGTGACGCCGATGCGGTAGCCCTCCTCCTGGTCCTTCTTCAGGGCCGCGGCGGCCTGCTCGCCGGCCAGGTCGGCCTTGAAGCGCTCCAGGTCGGGGACGCCGGCCTCCCGGGCCAGCTCCACGAGCCGCGGCTCGCCGAAGCCCTTCTCCTTCGAGCCGGCGGCGTAGGCGGCGGCGTGGAAGGCGTCGAAGCGGTCCTGCTGCCCGGCCGCCCAGGCGGCCTTGGCGGCGGCCTCGGACTCGGCGCCGAAGATCGGGAAGTTGCGCCACTCGATGCGCAGGGTGCCGTCCTCGACGTACTTCTTCATCAGTTCGGGCTCGGTGTCCCGGGCGAACTTGCCGCAGTAGCCGCACTTGAAGTCGGAGTACTCGATGAGCACGACGGGCGCGTCGGCGCGGCCGACGGCGAGCTTGTCCCCGGACTCGCGGCGGGCCAGCGCCTTGAGCTCGGCGGCCGGGTCGGTCCGGGGCGCGGCCACGGCGCCGGAACCGGAGCCGGAACCGGCCGAGCCGGCCTCGGCGGGGGCGGTGGCCCGCCAGGAGACGAGGCCGAGGGTGATCGCGGCGAGGGCGACCCCGGCGGAGATCAGCAGGGGCTTCGTGGCGGACTTCTTGGCGGAGGACTTCGTGGAAGAGGGCATGCGGGTGCTCCAGTGCTGCGGGTGGGTGGGACGGGACCGGGGGGACCGGTCCGTCTAGACCCGCATCACGCAGAGCTCCAGCCGGTCGGGGGCCGGGCGGCCGGGACCGCGCACGGGGTTCCGTACAGGCACGACCGCGGCCGGACCGGCGTCCTCGGGCGCCGCCCGGACCGGCGGGGCCTGGGCGTGCTGCTCGCCCGCGGCGCGCGTGGGGACGGCGGGCGTGCCGCCGTGCCCGGGAGCCGCCGGCGCGCAGGCGGGACCGTCGGCGTCGGTGAACACGGCCGCCCGGGGCCACGCCGTGGCCGATCCGGTGGCCAGGGCCGGAACCGGGAGCGCCGCCGGGGCCGAGGCAGGAGCCGGGTCAAGGACCGAGGCCGGGGCCGAGCCCGAGCCCGGGGCCGGGGCCGGGTCAAGGACCGGGGCCGGAACCAGCGCCCGCGCCCGCGCCGGGGTCGGCGTCTGAGCCGGCGGCGAGTCCGCGGCCGGGGCCGTTCGGGGCGTCGGAGCGAGCGCCACCGCCGGGGCGGCGCAGCCCAGCAGCACCGCCAGTACCGCGAGCACGGCGCAGCCGAAGAGGCGGGGGCGGGACAAGGTGGGCTGCCTCTCACTCGTACGACCGACGGACTCGTCCCGAAATGGTACGGGTCCGCCCCACAAATGCGTTCGCCACCCGGAGGGCCCAGGTGAGATCCTCGACCAGGTATGTCTACTTCCTTCGCCGCCCTGCAGACGCTTCTCGGTGAGATCTCCCTCCGTGACGCGCACCGCCTCGGCCGCCGCCTCGAAGGCGCCCGCCGTATCCGCAAGCCCGAGGCCAAGCAGGCCGTGCTCGACGAGATCGCCGCGGAGGCCACCAAGGCCGCCGGGCGACTGGCCGGCCGTGCCTCGCGGATGCCGGAGGTCACGTATCCCGAGAACCTGCCCGTCAGCCAGAAGAAGGACGAGATCGCCGAGGCGATACGCGACCACCAGGTCGTGATCGTCGCGGGCGAGACCGGGTCCGGCAAGACCACGCAGATCCCCAAGATCTGCATGGAGCTGGGCCGCGGCGTCCGGGGCATGATCGGGCACACCCAGCCCCGCCGGATCGCCGCCCGCACGGTCGCGGAGCGGATCGCCGAGGAGCTGAAGTCCGAGATCGGCCAGACGGTCGGCTGGAAGGTCCGCTTCACCGACCAGGTGGACCAGGACGCGACCTTCGTGAAGCTGATGACGGACGGCATCCTGCTCGCCGAGATCCAGACGGACCGCGAGCTGCGGGCCTACGACACGATCATCATCGACGAGGCCCACGAGCGGTCGCTGAACATCGACTTCCTGCTGGGCTACCTGGCCACGCTGCTGCCGAAGCGTCCCGACCTCAAGGTCGTCATCACCTCGGCGACCATCGACCCCGAGCGCTTCTCCCGGCACTTCGGCGAGGCGCCGATCGTCGAGGTCAGCGGGCGGACGTATCCGGTGGAGGTCCGCTACCGGCCGCTGCTGGAGGAAGAGGGCGACGACAGCGACCGGGACCAGATCACCGCGATCTGCGAGGCCGTGGACGAGCTCCAGTCCGAGGGGCCGGGCGACATCCTGGTCTTCCTCTCCGGCGAGCGGGAGATCCGCGACACGGCGGACGCCCTGAACAAACGGAATCTCCGCTTCACAGAGGTCCTCCCCCTCTATGCACGCCTTTCGCACGCCGAGCAGCACCGCGTCTTCCAGCAGCACACCGGTCGCCGGATCGTCCTCGCGACCAACGTCGCCGAGACCTCGCTGACCGTCCCCGGCATCAAGTACGTGATCGACCCGGGCACCGCCCGGATCTCCCGCTACAGCCACCGCACCAAGGTCCAGCGCCTGCCGATCGAGCGGATCTCGCAGGCCAGCGCCAACCAGCGCAAGGGCCGCTGCGGCCGTACCAGCGACGGCATCTGCATCCGGCTGTACTCCGAGAACGACTTCGACGCCCGTCCCGAGTTCACCGACGCCGAGATCCTGCGGACGAACCTGGCCTCCGTCATCCTCCAGATGACCGCGGCGGGCCTCGGCGAGATCGAGAAGTTCCCCTTCATCGACCCGCCGGACCACCGCAACATCCGCGACGGCGTGCAGCTGCTCCAGGAGCTCGGCGCGCTGGACCCGGTCGAGAAGGATCCGTCGAGGCGGCTCACCCAGATGGGCCGCCAGCTCTCCCAGCTCCCCGTGGACCCGCGGCTGGCCCGCATGGTCATCGAGGCCGACAAGAACAACTGCGTCCGCGAGGTCATGGTCATCGCGGCGGCCCTGTCCATCCAGGACCCGCGCGAGCGGCCCTCGGACAAGCAGACCCAGGCCGACCAGAACCACGCCCGGTTCAAGGACGAGACCAGCGACTTCCTCTCGTTCCTGAACATGTGGCGCTACGTGCGCGAGCAGCAGAAGGAGCGCGGCTCGTCCTCGTTCCGCCGGATGTGCAAGCAGGAGTACCTGAACTTCCTGCGGATCCGCGAGTGGCAGGACATCTACTCCCAGCTGCGCACGGTCGCCAAGGGCATGGGCATCCACGTCAACGAGGCCGACGCCCCGGAGCAGGTCGTCCACGTCTCGCTGCTGGCCGGTCTGCTCTCGCACATCGGGCTCAAGGACACCGACAAGAACGAGTACCTCGGTGCCCGCAGCGCCAAGTTCGCGATCTTCCCGGGCTCCTCGCTCTTCAAGAAGCAGCCGAAGTTCGTGATGTCGGCCGAGCTGGTGGAGACCTCGCGGCTGTGGGCCCGGGTGAACGCCAAGGTGGAGCCCGAGTGGGTGGAGCCGCTGGCGCAGCACCTGGTCAAGCGCACGTACAGCGAGCCGCACTGGGAGAAGGACCAGGCGGCCGTGATGGCGTACGAGAAGGTCACGCTGTACGGCGTACCGATCGTGGCCCAGCGGAAGATCAACTACGGCCGGATCGACGCCGAGGTCTCGCGCGAGCTGTTCATCCGCAACGCGCTGGTCGAGGGCGACTGGCGCACCCACCACAAGTTCTACGCCGACAACCGCAAGCTCCTCACCGAGGTGGAGGAGCTGGAGAACCGGGCCCGGCGCCGCGACATCGTGGTGGACGACGAGACCCTCTTCGACTTCTACGACCAGAAGATCCCCGCCCACGTCGTCTCGGGGGCGCACTTCGACTCCTGGTGGAAGCACAAGAAGCACGAGGAGCCGGAACTCCTCGACTTCGAGCGCGAGATGCTGCTGACCGAGAAGGCGGCCGGGGTCACCAAGGCCGACTACCCGGACTCCTGGCGGCAGGGGCAGCTGAAGTTCCGGGTGACCTACCAGTTCGAGCCGGGCGCTGACGCCGACGGCGTGACCGTCCACATCCCGCTCCAGGTGCTGAACCAGGTCACCGACGAGGGCTTCGACTGGCAGATCCCGGGCCTGCGCGAGGAGGTCGTCACCGAGCTGATCCGCTCGCTGCCGAAGCCGATCCGCCGGCACTACGTGCCCGCGCCGAACTACGCCGGCCGCTTCCTGGACACGGCGGTGCCCCTGCAGGAGCCTCTGCCGGTCACGCTGGCGCGCGAGCTCCAGCGGATGGTCGGGGTCCCGGTCTCGGCCGAGGACTTCGACCTCACCCGGATCCCGGATCACCTGAAGATCACCTTCCGGATCGTCGACGAGCGCCGCAAGAACCTCGCCGAGGACAAGGACCTGGAGGCCCTGCGGCTGAGGCTGAGGCCGAAGGCCCGCCAGGCGCTCTCCAAGGCCGCCGCGGCCACCGCCGAGCGGGCGGGCGGGGAGTCGGTGGAGCGCACCGGACTGACCGACTGGACGATCGGCACGCTGACGAAGGTCTTCGAGACCCGTCGGGCGGGCCAGCCGGTGAAGGCGTACCCGGCGCTGGTGGACGAGGGCACGACCGTCTCCGTACGGCTCTTCGACACCGAGGCGGAGCAGCAGCAGGCGATGTGGCTGGGCACCCGGCGGCTCATCCTGCTGAACATCCCGGTGAACCCGGCGAAGTTCGCCTCCGACCACCTGACCAACCAGCAGAAGCTGGCCCTGTCCAGGAACCCGCACGGTTCCATCCAGGCGCTCTTCGACGACTGCGCGACCGCGGCGACGGACAGGCTGATCGCCGACCACGGCGGCCCGGCGTGGGACGAGGCGGGCTTCCGCAAGCTCTACGAGGCCGTCCGCGCCGACCTGGTGGACACGACCGTGCGCACGGTGAGCCAGGTGCAGCAGGTGCTGGCCGCCTGGCAGGCCTGTGAGCGCCGGCTGAAGGCCACGGGCAGCCTGGCGCTGGTCGCGAACATCCAGGACGTCAAGACGCAGCTGGCGGCCCTCATGCCGGCCGGCTTCGTGACGCTCACGGGGCTGCGCAGGCTGCCGGACCTGATGCGCTACCTGGTGGCGGTGGACCGGCGGCTCCAGCAGATGCCCACGGGCGTCCAGCGCGACACCACGCGCATGGAGAAGGTCCACGAGATGCAGGACGAGTACGCCTGGCTGCTGGAGCAGTTGCCGAAGGGGCGCCCGGTCCCGTCCACGGTCACCGACATCCGCTGGATGATCGAGGAACTGCGCGTCAGTTACTTCGCGCACGCGCTCGGGACGGCGTATCCGATCTCCGACAAGCGGATCGTGAAGGCGGTGGATGCGGCGGCGCCGTGACCGGCGCCGTGGTCCGGTTCGACTGCACCCCCTGAGCTGCGGTACAGTCTGATTCGCAGCCGCCGAGCGGCCGCAAATCAAGGACCTGTGGAGCAGTTGGTTAGCTCGCCACCCTGTCAAGGTGGAGGTCGCGGGTTCAAGTCCCGTCAGGTTCGCAGAAACGTCAGGGCCCGTATCCCTCTGGGGATACGGGCCCTGACGCGTTGGCGGGCGACACCGCCCGGGCGGCCTTGGGGGGCGCCTGGGGCCCGTGGAGCGCCCGCGCCGCCCGTGAACACCTCCGGGCCGCGTCCGCCGCCCCTGCGGGGCACCCATGAGCGCATGCCGGGTCCTCTCCGGACCCGCCCCGGCCTCTCCGGACCCGTCCCCGGACTCTCCCGGCCTCTCCGGACCCCTCCGGACCTCCTGGCGCCGCGGACGAGGCGGCCGCCGGGCCGGCCGTCACCCGGAATCCCCCGTTCGCATGATGCGCCTCGCGAAGCGCGTCCCCTTTACGGGGTGCATTACCGGATATACAAGAGTGATCATCTGTGACGGGAGTCACCGCATGAGTTTTTGAGACTCATACTTTTATCGCACTCATACGCCCGCTCGATAGAATATGTGCAATGGCACCTACCTCGCCGGTGCCCCCGCGCGTTCTTGGAACCGCCCTGACCTGGGCATAAAAAGATCGCGCTGGACCCGGCGGAGTCCAGCGCGATCGAACGGCTTGGAACCTGTTGGGGCAGGCCCGGCCGTATGAAGCTATGTGGGTTTCATCGGATTGGGGGACCCGATATAAACCCGTTAAAGCGGGGTGTTTACGCGACCTCAGGCTTCGCTGCGCTGCTGCGGAATTCCCGCGAGCAGTGCGCGAACCTCGGCCTCGCGGTACCGGCGGTGTCCACCCAGGGTGCGGATGGACGTGAGCTTGCCAGCCTTGGCCCAGCGGGTGACCGTCTTCGGGTCCACGCGGAACATCGTGGCAACCTCAGCCGGGGTCAGCAGCGGCTCGGCATCAGGGGTGCGAGCGGTCATGAGCGGCCTCCTCGGGAGAACCGAACCATCTCGGTTCTTTCCTCTAAATTCTGCACCTTGGCCCGCGTTGCCCGAAATGGACATACGCGGGCCGAGTCGGTTATAGGACGAACGGCTTGTCCTCGGCACTACAACTACACCATCCGTCCAGCCTCGACGGCCAAACCGACGGAATTGCCCTCCGAGGTGTTCATCAGCGGCGGAAGCCGATGGACCGTCCCATAACGGACAGTCACCCCACTGTGACGATCAGTCACAGAGCGATCAGGAGTCATCAGACCCCCCGTAGAGTGCAATGCCGAGCATTCCGCCCTTAGTTGGGCGGAAGGAACCCTCCCCGGACTCCTTGTCCTATTTTGGCACGAGGGTAGGGGAAGGGCGCAAGGGTGTAGTTAGTGCGGTCCGTCACGCTTGGGCCAATGGCCCGTATCAGGACGTAGGTCCTGGCACTACGTCCCAAATGCCATGATCAGGCCTCTGATCAGCCAATATTGACCGATCGACCGATACCGGACGATACGTACTGACCCCTCCTGAGTGAAACCAGCCACACAGGCCCCTTTCGGCCTAATTCGCGAAAAGCCGCTCCCGGACCGCCCGCCACCGCTCCGCCAGCCCCTCGTACACCTCGGTCGCGCCCTCCGTGTCCCCGGCCCGCAGGGCCGCGATACCCGCCGCGAGGTCCCCGGCCGAGCGGTCGGCCGCCAGCCGGTCCGCCGGCAGCGCGTGCAGCAGCCCGCCGTAGTCCAGCTCGACCATCGAGCGCGGGTGGAACTCCTCCAGCCAGCTACCCACCTCCACCAGCCCGTCGGCGAGCATCCCGTACCCCTCCGCGTCGCGCAGGGTCCGCAGCGCGCGGGCGAGCCGCCGCCGGGCCTGCACCATCGGCGTGCGGTAGCGCAGCCGCTCGCCCGGCACGTGGTCCCGCTCCTCGTCCGCCACCAGCACGAACCAGCGCAGCGGAACCTGCCACACCCCCGTACGGATCCAGGGGCGCGCGTCGGGGTTCCGTTCGCGCCAGCGCTCGTACTCCTCGGCAGCCCGCCGGCGCGCCCCCGGCGGGAGCGCCGCGTCCAGCACCGGGCGCGGGAACCACTCGACGAGCTCCTGGAGGGCCAGCCAGCCGCGCAGCCGGGTGCGCCACGGGCAGACCAGCAGCACCCCGTCGACCACCGCGGTGAAGGCGTCGGCGCTCTCGTGCGCCGGCACCCCCACCACCGGGACCCGTACCAAGTCCGACAGCGACCGGCGCAGTTCGTCCTGGGCGGTCGGGGTATCCCCGCGCCGGGCGTAGTCGGCCCAGTGCGTGCGCTCCGGCTCGGCGAAGGCCGCCAGGGGCTCGTAGACGCGCAGGTAGGAGGCGTACGGGACGGTCGGCGCCGAGCGCGCGGACGGCAGCGGGAGATCGGAGGATTCGCTCACGCTCTCGTACTGCCCTTCCGCGGGGTCAGGTTCACCTCCGGGGCGCCCCCGCCCCCTTGCACCACGGGAGTGTTTCGATCCTCGGACAGGTCACCTACGAACGGCCCCCAGGTCTTACTCTGCTCCCAGCACGCCCTCCCCCACCCGCAGGGCGGGCGTCTTTCCGCCGCATCTCTTCCATGGGAGTCACCACCGTGACCGAAATGACCGACGGCGTCCTGCACACCCTGTTCCGTACGGAGCAGGGCGGCCACGAGCAAGTCGTGCTGTGCCAGGACCGCGCCACCGGCCTGAAGGCCGTCATCGCCATCCACTCCACCGCCCTGGGCCCCGCCCTCGGCGGTACGCGCTTCCACGCGTACGCCTCCGACGAGGAGGCCGTCCTCGACGCGCTGAACCTCTCGCGCGGCATGTCGTACAAGAACGCGCTCGCCGGTCTCGACCTCGGCGGCGGCAAGGCCGTGATCATCGGCGACCCGGACGTCCTCAAGAGCGAGGAACTGCTCCAGGCCTACGGCCGGTTCGTGGAGTCCCTCGGCGGCCGCTACGTGACCGCCTGCGACGTCGGCACCTACGTGGCCGACATGGACGTCGTGGCCCGCGAGACCCGCTGGGCGACCGGCCGCTCCCCCGAGAACGGCGGCGCGGGCGACTCCTCGGTCCTCACCGCCTTCGGCGTCTTCCAGGGCATGCGCGCCAGCGCCCAGCACCTGTGGGGCGACCCGACCCTGCGCGGCCGCAAGGTCGGCGTGGCCGGTGTCGGCAAGGTCGGCCACTACCTGGTCGAGCACCTGCTGGAGGACGGCGCCGAGGTCGTGATCACGGACGTACGGGAAGAGTCCGTGCGCCGGATCCTGGACAAGCACCCGGGCAAGGTCACCGCCGTGGCCGACACGGACGCGCTGATCCGCACCGAGGGCCTGGACATCTACGCCCCCTGCGCGCTCGGCGGCGCCCTGAACGACGAGACCGTCCCGGCGCTCACCGCGGCGATCGTCTGCGGCGCGGCGAACAACCAGCTCGCCCACCCGGGCATCGAGAAGGACCTCTCGGACCGCGGGATCCTCTACGCGCCCGACTACGTGGTCAACGCAGGCGGTGTCATCCAGGTCGCCGACGAGCTGCGCGGCTTCGACTTCGACCGCTGCAAGGCCAAGGCCACGAAGATCTTCGACACCACGCTGGAGATCTTTGCTCGCGCGAAGGCGGACGGCATTCCGCCGGCCGCTGCGGCCGACCGGATCGCCGAGCAGCGCATGGCCGACGGCCGCGCCGCGCGCGCCGTCTGAGCCCTTCCCGGGGCTCCTGGGTGCGCCCGCCGGGGTGCGGCGAGACGGAACTCACTGCACTTCGGCGGGTCGCCCGCCAGGAAAAGGTTAAAATCGCAGCTGACCAGCGAGGACGGGGCGCCTTGTTGGTTCTGCACCAGGGCGCGTCATGCGGGCGGCGTACCGTATGGCCGCGGAAGCAGGTACCGTTAAACCCCTACGGACGGTCTCTCCACGGAGAGCCCGCTCCGAACCATGAACGCGTGTCAGACTCTGGGGCCGTCGAGCCCCGTCACCGAGGGGGTCGAGCCATGGGGCGCGGCCGGGCAAAGGCCAAGCAGACGAAGGTCGCCCGCCAGCTGAAGTACAGCAGCGGCGGGACTGACCTCTCGCGTCTGGCCAACGAGCTGGGCGCATCGACCGTGGAACCGCTGCCTGTCAGCGAGCCGGTCGAGGTAGACGACGACGAGCTGGACGAGGACGACCCGTACGCTCGGTACGCGGACCTCTACAACAGGGATGACGACGACGAGGACGAGGAGTCCGGGCCGTCGTCACAGCGTCGCGGCGCTTGACGCCCTGAGGCGTCTGCACGACAGACAAAAAGACTGAAACCCGGTCCAGGGCATCGCCCCGGGCCGGGTTTCAGTGCTGCTCAGCTCGCGTAGGAACCGGTCATGGTCGCGCCCTCAGTGTGGTCGCCGCGGTCCAGGATCTCTCCCGCGACCCACGCGTCGACACCCCGGTCGGCCAGCGCGGTCAGCGCCACGTCCACCGACTCCTGCGGAACGACGGCCATCATGCCGACGCCCATGTTCAGGGTCTTCTCCAGCTCCAGCTGCTCCACCTGGCCGGCCTTGCCGACCAGGTCGAAGATGGCGCCGGGGGCCCAGGTCGAACGGTCGACCGTGGCGTGCAGGTGGTCCGGGATGACCCGGGCCAGGTTCGCCGCGAGACCGCCGCCGGTGATGTGCGAGTACGCGTGCACCTCGGCCGTACGGGTGAGGGCCATGCAGTCCAGCGAGTAGATCTTGGTGGGCTCCAGGAGCTCCTCGCCGAGGGTCCGGCCGAGCTCCTCCACGTGCTGCTCCAGCGACATCTTGGCGCGCTCGAAGAGGACGTGGCGGACCAGCGAGTACCCGTTCGAGTGAAGGCCGGACGAAGCCATCGCGATGACGGCGTCACCCGTACGGATGCGATCCGCGCCGAGCAGGCGGTCGTACTCGACGACGCCCGTTCCGGCACCGGCCACGTCGAAGTCGTCCGGGCCCAGCAGGCCGGGGTGCTCGGCGGTCTCGCCGCCCACCAGGGCGCAGCCGGCGAGGACACAGCCCTCGGCGATGCCCTTGACGATCGCCGCGACACGCTCGGGGTGCACCTTGCCGACGCAGATGTAGTCGGTCATGAAGAGCGGCTCGGCGCCGCAGACGACGATGTCGTCCATGACCATCGCCACCAGGTCGTGGCCGATGGTGTCGTACACGCCGAGCTGGCGGGCGATGTCCACCTTGGTGCCGACGCCGTCGGTGGCCGAGGCGAGCAGCGGGCGCTCGTAGCGCTTGAGGGCGGAGGCGTCGAAGAGGCCGGCGAAGCCGCCGAGGCCGCCGAGGACCTCGGGACGCTGCGTCTTCTTCACCCACTCCTTCATCAGCTCGACGGCGCGGTCGCCCGCTTCGATGTCCACGCCTGCGGCTGCGTAGCTGGCACCGGTGGTCTTCTCTGTCATGACAGGAGAGAGCTTTCGTGTCGTTACTGCGTGTGGTGCCGGGCCCTGGGAGAAGCCTCAAAGACAGGGCCCGGCGCAGGTTGAGCCAGGGCTACGGGCGGCGGAGCGCGTCGGCGGCGTCCGTGCCGCCCGCGAGCTCGGACTCCAGCAGCTGCTTGCCCAGGAGCTGCGGGTCGGGCAGCTCCATCGGGTACTCGCCGTCGAAGCAGGCACGGCAGAGGTTGGGCTTCTGGATCGTGGTCGCCTCGACCATCGCGTCGAGCGAGATGTACGAGAGCGAGTCCGCGCCCAGGGAGGTGGCGATCTCGTCGACCGTCATGCCGTTGGCGATCAGCTCGGCCCGGGTGGCGAAGTCGATGCCGAAGAAGCACGGCCACTTCACCGGCGGCGAGGAGATCCGGATGTGGACCTCCGCCGCGCCGGCCTCGCGGAGCATCTTGACCAGGGCGCGCTGGGTGTTGCCGCGGACGATCGAGTCGTCGACGACCACCAGGCGCTTGCCCCGGATGACTTCCTTGAGGGGGTTGAGCTTGAGCCGGATGCCGAGCTGGCGGATCGTCTGCGAGGGCTGGATGAAGGTCCGGCCCACGTAGGCGTTCTTGACCAGGCCGGATCCGTACGGGATCCCGCTGGCTTCGGCGTATCCGACGGCGGCGGGCGTGCCGGACTCCGGCGTCGGTATCACCAGATCGGCGTCGACCGGGGCTTCCTTGGCCAGGCGCCGGCCCATCTCGACACGCGAGAGGTAGACGTTCCGGCCGGCGATGTCGGTGTCCGGGCGCGCCAGGTAGACGTACTCGAAGACACAGCCCTTGGGCTTCGCTTCCGCGAATCGAGAGGTGCGCAGACCGTTCTCGTCGATCGCGATGAGCTCGCCCGGCTCGACCTCGCGGACGAAGCTGGCGCCGCAGATGTCGAGGGCGGCGGTCTCACTCGCGACCACCCAGCCGCGCTCCAGGCGGCCGAGGACCAGCGGGCGGATGCCCTGCGGGTCACGGGCGGTGTAGAGGGTCCCCTCGTCCATGAAGACGAGGGAGAAGGCGCCCTTGACCTGAGGCAGGACCTTGGCGGCCGACTCCTCGATGGTCAGGGGCTTGCCCTCGTCGTCGGTCTGACCGGCGAGCAGGGCGGTGACCAGGTCGGTGTCATTGGTGGCGGCCACCTGGGTGGCACGGCCGTCCTGACGGGGGAGGTCGGCGACCATCTCGGCAAGCTCGGCGGTGTTCACCAGATTGCCGTTGTGACCCAGGGCAATGGAGCCGTGGGCGGTCGCACGGAAGGTCGGCTGAGCGTTCTCCCAGACGGAGGCCCCGGTGGTCGAATAGCGGGCGTGACCGACCGCGATATGACCTTGGAGCGAGCCGAGAGAGGTTTCGTCGAAGACTTGGGAAACGAGGCCCATGTCCTTGAAGACGAGGATCTGGGAACCGTTGCTCACAGCGATTCCCGCGGACTCTTGTCCACGGTGCTGCAGGGCATACAGTCCGAAGTAGGTGAGCTTGGCGACCTCTTCACCCGGAGCCCAGACACCGAAGACGCCGCAAGCGTCCTGGGGGCCCTTTTCGCCGGGGAGCAGGTCGTGGTTGAGTCGTCCATCACCACGAGGCACGCTTCCGAGTGTAGGCGAGATCGACCACTGGTCCGAATTGGGGACGGCCGGGAAATGTCACAGCACAGAGGGTGACCGATCGATTCCGTCTCGGCATCCGGAATGCCCTTGTTGACAGGCACATGGGCATTCGTACAGGCTCTCGCCCCATGCAGCCTCTCGGTGACCGTACCGTCACCCTCGTCGAGCGCCGGCACGTGGACCTTGTCCGTGTCGCGAGCGCCATCTGTCGCTGTTCTGCGTAGTCACACGCCGCTTTCGTTCTTTTCTTTTCCTGATCCCTGCCCGAGCCTGCCCTGCCGTGCCGCGCGCCGTCCCGCGCCGCCCGGGGCGGGCCGGCAGGCCATGCCTTGGAGTACCTGTGACCTCGTACGAACCCAACCTGTCCCGGCGCGCCTTCGGCGGCGCGGTCGGCGTGACCGCAGCCGCCGCGGCGGTGGGGCTGGGCACCTCCCCGGCCGCCGCCGCCCCGGCCACCGGGGACGGGCAGAACGCGCCGCAGGAGCGGGAGTTCCGGGCCGGGCGGCCCCGGCCGTCCCGCCGGCCGAACATCCTGTTCATCCTCGGCGACGACCTGGGCTGGGCCGACCTCTCCTCGTACGGCTCCCCGCACATCAAGACCCCGAACCTGGACCGCCTCGCCCGCCAGGGCGTCCGGTTCACCGATGCCTACTCGGGCTCCGCGACCTGCTCGCCGACCCGGTTCAGCCTGTACACCGGGCGCTACCCGGCCCGTACCAAGGGCGGGCTGGCCGAGCCGATCGCCGACAAGTCGGTCGGCCTGGACCCGACCCACCCGACGCTGGCCTCACTGCTGAAGGGGGCCGGCTACGCCACCGCGCTGATCGGCAAGTGGCACGCGGGCTACCTGCCCGACTACAGCCCGACCAGGTCCGGCTGGGACGAGTTCTTCGGCAACTTCGGCGGCGCCCTGGAGTACTACTCCAAGCTGGGCCTGGGCGGTGAGTACGACCTGTACGAGGGCGACGCCGAGTACAAGGACCTGCGCTACTACACCCGGATCATCACCGAGCGGGCGAGCGAGTACGTCTCGCGCGACCACCACGGCAAGCCGTGGCTGCTGAACCTCAACTTCACCACCCCGCACTGGCCGTGGATCGCCGACGGGGACACCGAGCAGAGCGCCGAGATCGTCCGCCGGATCAAGGCGGGCGACGGGCGCGCCCTGTGGCACCAGGACGGCGGCTCGGTCGAGAAGTACAAGGAGATGGTCGAGGACCTCGACCGCTCGATCGGCGAGGTGCTGAAGGCGCTCAGGCGATCCGGCCAGGAGGACGACACCCTCGTCGTCTTCTCCAGCGACAACGGCGGCGAGCGCTTCTCGTACAACTGGCCGCTGTCCGGCAACAAGGCCTCCCTCCAGGAGGGCGGGATCCGCGTGCCGAACATCGCGCGCTGGCCCGCCCGGCTGGACGGCGGTCAGGTCAGCCACGTCCCGGTGTTCAGCCCGGACTGGACGGCGACGCTGCTGGGGGTCGCCGGGGCCCGCCCGCACCCGGCCTACCCGCTGGACGGGGTGAGCCTGGCCGGGTACCTGCTGCGCGGCGAGAAGGTGGCCGAGCGGGACCTGTTCTGGCGGGTCCGGGGCGAGCGGGCGCTGCGCCGCGGGGACTGGAAGTACTACCGCGGGAAGGCGGGCAGGGACCAGCTGTTCAACCTGGCCGGCGACGTCCGCGAGCAGGCCGACAAGGCCACCGTGGAGCCGGCCCGGCTGGCGCAGCTGCGGGCGGCCTGGGAGAAGGCGGACGCCCAGCTCCTCCCGTACCCGGCCTGACCGATGTCATGATCACCGAATGACCGAACCCGGTGAGTACGTACGCCGGTTGCCCGTCGGAGAGCCCATACCCCTCGCCTCCGACGGCGTCGCCCTGTGGGAGACCTTCCCCTTCGAGGGCGAGCTCGGCGTCAGGCCCCTGGAGCCGCCGGTGCTCCCCGAGCCGCCGCGCAACGGGGAGGACGGGCCGGAGGGCTGCGACGTGTGCGTCCTGCCCGACTCCGCCTTCCTGTGGACCGACGAGCACTGGCGGCTGCGGGGGATCCGCTCCTCCCTGCCCGCGATGGTGCAGCTCGTCCCGCGCGTCCACCACGACCTGGCGGACCTGCCGCCCGAGCGGGCGGCGGAGCTGGGTCCGATGCTGCAGCGGACCGAGCGGGCGGTGCGCGAGCTGGGCGGGATCGCCCGGGTGCACGTCGGCAAGTACGGGGACGGAGCCGCCCACCTGCACCTGTTCCAGTTCGCCCGGCCGGAGGGCATGCTCCAGCTGCGCGGCTCCAACCTGCCGCTGTGGGACGACGTGCTGCCGCCGCTGCCCGACGAGGTGTGGGCCGGATCGGCGCGCACCATCGCCGCCGCCATGGCGAAGGACGGCGGCACGGCGCACGTGTGAGTCACTCGGCGGCGGAGGCCGCCTTCGCGGTCAGGCCCTTGCCGTCGGGCGCGGTGAGGGTGAGGGTCCGGCCCTCGGCCTTCGCGGTGAGCGGGCCGCTGCCGAACAGCTCGGTCAGTGTCCGCTCGACCTCGCCGACCGGTCCCTCGCAGGCCATCCGGGTCGAGGTCAGCGGCCCGAAGGTGACCGTGGAGCCCTCCACGGTCACCTGGGCGCTGAACCGGTTGCAGCCGAGGCTGCCGCTCACGGTGAGGTCCGGGGCGATGGTGAACCGTGCCTTCCCGGCCGCCCCGGCGGGCAGGGAGGCCGCGGTCCCACCGCTGACCAGGGACTCCACGGTCCACTCGGTCGTGGTGAGCGGGGCGTCCGTGACCGCGGGCGCCGAGGTCATGGCGATGGTGCTCCCGTCGGCGGTCTTCAGGGTGAGCCGGTCGGGTCCCCGGTCGATCACCAGCTTGCCCTGGAACAGCTTGGCGAAGGCCGTCTCGAACTCCATGTCCGCGCAGGCCATGGTGGTCGAGGCGCCGGGCGTGACGGTCACCGCGGAGGTACCGGCGAAGGCCGCCACCGCGGTGAAGCCGTTGCAGCCGTAGTTGCCCTTGATCTCGTTCCGGCCGATGTCGAGGTGGGCGGTCTCGGGCGCGTGCAGGGTGCGGCCGCCCGTGGTCAGGGACTCGACGGCCCAGGAACCCACGGGGTCGGGCAGCCGGGCGCTGCGGCCGTCCTCGGCCCGGCCGCAGCCGGCCAGGGCGAGCGCGAGGGCCAGGGCCAGGCCCGTGGAGGCGGGGACGTGCCGGAAGGTACGCATGCCCCTGGGACGGACCGGGCGTCGCAGTGGTTCCACCACGGTTGTTCCCCTCAGCTCATCAGCGGGAGCAGCGCCGACAGATCGGCCCGCTCGCCACTGGCCCGTACGTGCGCCCCGTCGAGGGCCGCGGCCCAGCCCGTACGGCCGGTCGCGAGCCGGATCCAGGTCAGCGGGTCGGTCTCCACCACGTTCGGCGGGGTGCCGCGGGTGTGCCGCGGACCCTCGATGCACTGGACCACCGCGAAGGGCGGCACGCGGACCTCGACCGAGCCGCCCGGCGCCTTGAGGGCGAGGGCGTCGGCGAGCAGCCGGGTGCAGGCGGCCAGCGCCTGCCGGTCGATCGGGATCTCCAGTCCGGCGGCCCGGTTCAGGTCGTCGGCGTGGACCACCAGTTCCACGGTCCGGGTGAGCAGGAAGTCGGCCAGGGTCATGTCCCCGATCCACAGGTCCAGCACGCGGTCGCCCGGATTCTCCGCGAGCGCCTGCGCCATCCGGGCGGCCGCCCGGTCGTACAGCTCGGGCAGCGGGGCCCCGGTCAGGGTCTCCCGGGCCGCTTCGGAGATCACCCCGGCGAGGGAGGCGGTGGCGAAGGGCCACTCGACCGCCGACAGCTCGGCGACGGCGGCGGGCGGCCGGGCCAGGCCGGCGGCCAGCGAGTCCGCGATCCAGGCGACGTGCCCGGCGAGTTCGGCGACGCTCCAGTCGCCGAGCCCGCTGGGCCGCGCCAGCTGCTCTGGCCCCAACTCCCCGACGGCCCGGCACACATGCGCGAACTGCGCGGTGACGGCCGTACGGATCTTCGCGGGGTCGTAGGTACGCGGCTTCTTCCCTCGGGGCGGCATGTCCCGACCCTACTCGGGCCGCGGCAGCACCAGCCCGGTGCACCCGCGCTGCGCGGCGGGGTGGCGCAGGGGACGGCCCCGTCGGTTCCACCGACGCCACGAGCCCCCGGCCGCGGGAAGCGGGCGGGGGCTCGTGGCAGAGGCGGTGGGATCAGGCCAGCAGGGCCGGGATCGTCGTCTCGTGGGCCTCGCGGAGCTCGGCCAGGGGGAGGGTGAACTCGCCCTGGATCTCGATCTCCTCGCCGTCCACCACACCGATGCGGGTGACCGGCAGGCCGCGCGCACCGCACATGTCGGTGAAGCGGAGCTCCTCGCTGCGCGGGACGGCCACGATGGCCCGGCCCGCGGACTCGGAGAACAGGAAGGTGAAGGCGTCCAGGCCCTCGGGCACCACGATCCGGGCACCGTTGCCGCCGCGCAGGCAGGACTCGGTGAGCGCCTGGATCACGCCGCCGTCGGACAGGTCGTGCGCGGCGTCGATCATGCCGTCGCGCGAGGCGGAGATCAGGATCTCGCCGAGCAGCTTCTCGCGGCCCAGGTCCACCTTCGGCGGCATGCCGCCGAGGTGATCGTGCACCACCTGCGACCAGGCCGAACCGCCGAACTCCTCGGCCGTGTCGCCCAGCAGGTACAGCAGCTGGCCGGCCTCCTTGAAGGCCATCGGCGTACGGCGGTTGACGTCGTCGATCACACCGAGGACCGCCACGACCGGGGTCGGGTGGATCGCGATGTCGCCCGTCTGGTTGTAGAGCGAGACGTTGCCGCCGGTCACCGGGGTGCCGAGCTCCAGGCAGCCGTCCGCCAGACCGCGGCAGGCCTCGGCGAACTGCCACATGACGTCCGGGTCCTCGGGGGAACCGAAGTTCAGGCAGTCGGAGATGGCGAGCGGCTTGGCGCCGGTCGCCGCCACATTGCGGTACGACTCCGCCAGCGCCAGCTGCGCGCCCGTGTACGGGTCGAGCTTGGCGAAGCGGCCGTTGCCGTCGGTGGCCATGGCCACGCCGAGGTTGGACTCCTCGTCGATGCGGACCATGCCCGCGTCCTCGGGCTGCGAGAGGACGGTGTTGCCCTGGACGAAGCGGTCGTACTGGTCGGTGACCCACGACTTCGACGCCTGGTTCGGGGAGGAGACCAGCGCGAGGACCTGCGCGCGCAGCTCCTCGGAGGTCTGCGGGCGCGGCAGCTTGCCGGCGTCGTCCGCCTGGAGCGCGTCCTGCCAGGAGGGGCGCGCGTAGGGGCGGTTGTAGACGGGGCCCTCGTGGGCGACGGTGCCCGGGGGCACGTCCACGATCTGCTCGCCGTGCCAGAAGATCTCCAGGCGCTCGCCCTCGGTCACCTCACCGATGACGGTGGCGATGACGTCCCACTTCTCGCAGATCTCCATGAAGCGGTCGACGTACTGCGGCTCGACGATCGCGCACATGCGCTCCTGCGACTCGCTCATGAGGATTTCCTCGGGCGAGAGCGTCGCGTCGCGCAGCGGCACGGTGTCCAGCTCGACCCGCATGCCGCCGGAACCGGCGGAGGCGAGCTCGGAGGTCGCACAGGAGAGCCCGGCGCCGCCGAGGTCCTGGATGCCCGCGACCAGCTTCTCCTTGAAGATCTCCAGGGTGCACTCGATGAGGAGCTTCTCCTGGAAGGGGTCGCCGACCTGCACGGCGGGGCGCTTGGTGGGCTTGGTGTCGTCGAAGGTCTCGGACGCGAGGACCGAGACGCCGCCGATGCCGTCGCCGCCGGTGCGGGCGCCGTAGAGGATGACCTTGTTGCCGGGGCCGGAGGCCTTGGCGAGGTGGATGTCCTCGTGCTTCATCACGCCGATGCAGCCGGCGTTGACCAGCGGGTTGCCCTGGTAGCAGGCGTCGAAGACGACCTCGCCGCCGATGTTGGGCAGGCCCAGGCAGTTGCCGTAGCCGCCGATGCCCGCGACGACGCCGGGCAGGACGCGCCGGGTGTCGGGGTGGTCGGCGGCACCGAAGCGCAGCGGGTCCACCACCGCGACCGGGCGGGCGCCCATCGCGAGGATGTCGCGGACGATGCCGCCGATGCCGGTGGCCGCGCCCTGGTACGGCTCGATGTAGCTCGGGTGGTTGTGCGACTCGACCTTGAAGGTGACCGCGTAGCCCTGGCCGACGTCGACGACGCCGGCGTTCTCGCCGATGCCGACGAGCATGGCGTCGTTCCGGGGGGCCTTCTCACCGAACTGCTTCAGGTGGACCTTGCTGCTCTTGTACGAGCAGTGCTCGGACCACATGACCGAGTACATGGCGAGCTCGGCGCCCGTGGGGCGGCGGCCGAGGATCTCCCGGATCCGGGCGTACTCGTCCTCCTTGAGGCCGAGTTCCTTCCAGGGCTGGGAGGCGTCCGGGGTTTCGGTGGCGTTCTTGACGGTGTCGAGGCTCATGCGCTGACCAGCTTCTTCAGGACCGAGGTGAAGAACGGGAGGCCGTCGGTTCGGCCCGTCCCGATCAGCGGCTCGACCGCGTGCTCGGGGTGCGGCATGAGGCCGACGATGTTGCCCGCGGCGTTGGTGATGCCTGCGATGTCGCGCAGCGAACCGTTCGGGTTGCCGTCCAGGTAGCGGAAGGCCACTCGGCCTTCGGCCTCCAGTTCGTCGAGCGTGCGCTCGTCGGCGGTGTAGCGGCCGTCCATGTTCTTGAGCGGTACGGAGATCTCCTGGCCGGCGGTGTAGTCGCCGGTCCACGCGGTCTCCGCGTTCTCCACCCGCAGCTTCTGGTCGCGGCAGATGAAGTGCAGGTGGTTGTTCCGGAGCATCGCCCCCGGCAGCAGGTGGGCCTCGGTGAGGACCTGGAAGCCGTTGCAGATGCCCAGGACGGGCATGCCGCCCCTGGCCTGCTCGATGATGGTCTCCATCACCGGCGAGAAACGGGAGATGGCCCCGGCGCGCAGGTAGTCCCCGTAGGAGAAGCCGCCCGCGAGGACGACCGCGTCGACCTGGTGGAGGTCCTTGTCGCGGTGCCACAGCGAGACCGGCTCGGCCCCCGCGAGGCGGACGGCGCGCAGCGAGTCACGGTCGTCGAGCGTTCCGGGGAACGTGACGACTCCGATGCGAGTGGTCACCGTCAGGCCTCGACCTTCACGGTGAAGTCTTCGATGACGGTGTTGGCGAGGAACGTTTCGGCCATCTTGTGGATGCGGTCGAGGGCGGCCTGGTCGACCGGTCCCTCCACCTCGAGCTCGAAGCGCTTCCCCTGGCGGACGTCGGCGATCCCTTCGAAGCCCAGGCGCGGCAGTGCACGCTGCACCGCCTGGCCCTGGGGGTCGAGGATCTCCGGCTTGAGCATGACGTCGACTACGACGCGTGCCATCGGGCACTCCCGTGTGGTGGTTGGTGCGAAGGCGGTTCCATCAGCGTACCCGGCTGAAATTTCTACGCGGGTAGATATCCCGTGGGCATGATCACCGGGCCGTTTCGGCTTCACCAACGCTTCGCAAAATCCGCCGGAAAACCACGCGCCCGGCATTGCGGCGGGACACGCGGAGAGAATTAACTGGGATTCGCAATGCAATGGGAATCGAGGTACAAAGGAATCACTCCGGATTCCGGATGAAAGTTGCATTGTCCCGAAACATCCACACAGGCGACATCGCCCCACGTCAGCAGGTGGCGACGCCGCACGAAGGGACCGATATCCGTGGCGCAGCGCGTAGTAGTCACACTCTCCGACGACATCGATGGCGGAGAAGCGGCGGAAACGGTCGTGTTCGCTCTGGACGGAAAGTCCTACGAGATCGACCTCAATGTGGCGAACGCAAAGAAACTGCGGAAGGGCCTCGCCCCCTTCGTGGCGGCCGGCCGTCGCCAGTCACGCTCGGGGAAGGCCTTCAAGCACACCGCCGTCGCCCCGGACCCGGCGGTCGTCCGCGCCTGGGCCCGGTCGAACCAGTTCGAGGTGCCCCCGCGCGGGCGCATCCCGAAGAAGATCTACGAGGCCTACAACGCAGCCCACTGAGCGTCGATTTGCCATGCACCCCCATCCGTCGGCTAATGTGTGGATCACGCCGAGGGGCCAGACCGCAGGTCAAAGCCTCCAAGGTCGTGCGGGTGTAGTTCAGTAGCAGAACATCCCTCTTCCAGAGGGAAGGCGCAGTGTGCGATCCCTGTCACCCGCTCTGCATCACTTCCGGACCACTGCTGTGGATCGGGTAGAGTGATGCACGCATCGCCTCAAGGCAATGCAGTGCATGCGGACGTAGCTCAGTTGGTAGAGCACCACCTTGCCAAGGTGGATGTCGCGCGTTCGAGTCGCGTCGTCCGCTCTGTATGTAGAAGGCCCCGATCATTGCGATCGGGGCCTTCTTCGTGTTTCCCCCGACTTCGACAGGGCCTGGGGCGCCAGGCCTGCTGACAAATGTCATCGGCGGCGGTGACAGCGCGCACTGCCGGCCCGGCGCCGGCGCCGCGAGCCTTGGAACATGACTGAGACCGTGATCGAAGCCGAGGGCCTGCGCCGCGGCTACGCAGGTGGGTTCGAGGCCGTACGGGGCGTCTCCTTCTCCGTGGCCCGGGGCGAGATCTTCGCCCTGCTCGGCACCAACGGCGCGGGCAAGACCTCCACCGTCGAACTGCTGGAGGGGCTGGCCGCGCCGAGCGAGGGCCGGGTACGCGTCTTCGGGCTCGATCCGTACACACGGCGGGCCGAGGTCCGCCCGCGCACCGGGGTCATGCTCCAGGAGGGCGGTTTCCCCTCCGACCTGACGGTGACCGAGACCGTCCGGATGTGGGGCGGGGTCACCACGGGCGCCCGCCCGGCGGCGGAGGTGCTGGAACTGGTCGGCCTGGCCGCGCGGTCCTCCGTACGCGTCAAACAGCTGTCCGGCGGTGAACGGCGGCGCCTGGACCTGGCGCTGGCCCTGCTCGGCCGGCCCGAGGTGCTCTTCCTGGACGAACCGACCACCGGAATGGACCCGGAGGGGCGCCGGGACACCTGGGCGCTCGTACGGGAGCTGCGCGCGCAGGGCACCACGGTGCTGCTGACCACGCACTACCTGGAGGAGGCCGAGGAGCTCGCGGACCGGCTCGCCATCCTCCACGAGGGGGAACTCGTGCTCTCCGGCAGCCCGGCCGAGGTGACCGCCACCCGGCCGGCCCGGATCCGCTTCACCCTGCCGGCCGGGGTGCCCGCGGCCCGGCTCCCGCTGGCGCTGTGCGCGGCGGCCTACGGGCAGCGCGTGGAGATCCGTACCGAACACCTCCAGGCCGACCTGGCCGAACTGCTTGGCTGGGCCCGGGAGTGCGGCGTGGAACTGTCCGGGCTCGACGCCCGGTCCGCCTCCCTGGAGGAGGCCTTCCTGGAGATCGCGGAGAACCGCCGCACCGCGGGTGGCACCCGCACCGAGGACGACGCGAAGGCGGGGACCCGATGACCATGCTCACCCTGAACCCCGGCCGGCTCACCGCGCTCGGCCGCTCGGAGCTCACCCTGCTGGTGCGCAACCGGGCGGCGCTCAGCCTGGCCGTCCTGATGCCCCTGCTGATGGTGTTCATCCTGCGCTCCTCGCTGAGCGGGGCCGAGGGCGCCGAGGCGGTCGGCGTGGCGACCCTGACGGGCGGGATCGGCATGGTGCTGATCCTCGTCGTCCACATGAACCTGGTGTCCGCCTACGTCGCCCGGCGCGAGGAGCTCGTCCTCAAGCGGCTCCGGACGGGCGAGGCGAACGACCTGGAGATCCTCGCCGGGACCGCCCTGCCCGCCGCCGTCCTGGCGCTCGGGCAGATCGTCGTCCTTGCCGTGGCCGGAGCGGCCGTCCTGGACGTGCCCATGCCGCGCAACCCCCTGCTGCTCGTGGTGGCCGTCCTCGCGGGCATCGTGGTGCTGGCCGGGCTGTCCGCGCTGACCAGTTCCGTCACCCGCACCGTGGAGACGGCGGGCCTCACCACGCTGCCGCTGTTCCTGGCGACCGCGCTCGGCTCGGGGCTGTTCCTCCCGGCGGACACGCTCCCGGACGTGGTGGCCTCGGCGTGCGAACTGCTGCCGCTGAGCGGGGTGATGACCCTCGTACGGGCCGGGTGGAGCGGCGCGGGGGACGCGGACCTGGTGGGAGCCTCCCTGGTCACGCTGGCCTGGACGGTGAACTCCGTGTTTGCTGTTCCGCGGTGGTTCCGCTGGGAACCGCGCCGGTAGAGCGAGTCGGGGGACGGGGAACGTGTCGAATATGACGGGGTGGTGGAAGAACCGCAGCAGTGCGGGGAAGGTCGAGCTGTACACGCGGTGGTCGTTCCACCTGTTCGTGCTCATCGAGATCACGTCGTTCGGGCTGCCGGTGATGGCCTCCGCCGCCGAGAAGTCCTCCGACCTGGCGCTGCCCTTCTCCCTCTTCCTGCTGCTGTGCGCCCATGCGGTGCTGTGCGGGGTGCTCTCCTCCACGGCGCTCACCTGGGTGGTGGGGCGGCGCGAACGCCCCACCCGGCTGGCGGTGACCACGGCCTCCCTGACGGCCGCGGCCGTCCTGGGTGTCCTCGCCCTGAAGGCGGCCGGGAAGATCGGCGTGCCGACGATCGCTCCGACGCTGGTCACGGGGCTCACCTGCTTCACCGCCGGATCGCTGGTGCTCTGCATGCGATCGGTGCGGAGCATGCGGTATGTCGCCCCGGCCGCGGCGGCCGGGACGGGAGTGACCGTCCTCGCCCTGGGCCTGCCGGCCGCACATGCTCTGGGGTACTGCGTCGGGGTGCTGGCGGGCTGCCTGTTCTTCAGCGCCACCTGCGGGTTCTCGGCCTGGCTGCTGAGGATCGTCCACGAGCTCGACCGGGCCCGCGAGGACCAGGCGCGGCTCGCGGTGGCGGAGGAACGCCTGCGGTTCGGACGTGACCTGCACGATGTGATGGGCCGCAACCTGGCGGTGATCGCGCTCAAGAGCGAGCTGGCGATACAGCTGGCCCGGCGCGAACGGCCGGAGGCGGTGGAGCAGATGATCGAGGTGCAGCGGATCGCCCAGGAGTCCCAGCGGGAGGTGCGGGACGTGGTGCGGGGCTACCGGGAGGCGGACCTCTCGGTGGAACTGGAGGGCGCGCGCGGGGTGCTCAGCGCGGCCGGAATGGACTGCCGTGTGGACTTCCGTGCCCCGCGGGGCACGGAGCTGCCGGCCGAGGTCCAGTCGGCCCTCGGCTGGGTGGTGCGGGAGGCGACGACGAACATCCTGCGGCACGGGGACGCACACCGCTGCCTGATCCGGCTGACCGCCGCGGAGGCGGGCTCCGTGACGCTGGTGGTGGAGAACGACGGGGCGCCCGAGGCCCCGGCCGGGCCGCCGGGCTCGGGGCTGGCCGGGCTGCGGGAACGACTCGCGGCCCTGGACGGGACGTTGCAGGCGGGGCTGGTCGGCGACGGCCGCTTCCGGCTGCTGGCGGAGATCCCGGACCGACGACTGCAAGGACTGGAGGTGCGGGCGTGAGTCCCGTACGCGTACTGCTCGCCGATGACGAGCATCTGATCCGGGGCGCGTTGGCGGCGCTGCTCGCGCTGGAGGACGACCTGCTCGTCGTCGCGGAGGCGGCCTCGGGCCCCGAGGCACTGGCGATGGCGCGGGCCCACCGGCCGGACGTGGCGGTGCTGGACCTGCAGATGCCGGGGGCGGACGGTGTGAGTGTCGCCACATCCCTGCGGGCCGAACTGCCCGGCTGCAAGACCATGATCGTGACCAGTCACGGCCGTCCCGGGCATCTGAAGAGGGCCCTGGCGGCGGGGGTGCGGGCCTTCGCCCCGAAGACCGTTTCGGCGCAGCGGCTGGCCGAGCTGATCCGGACCGTGCACGCCGGAGGGCGCTATGTGGACCCGGAGTTGGCGGCCGACGCGATCAGCGCGGGGGACTCGCCGCTGACCGCGCGGGAGGCGGAAGTGCTCGAACTCGCGGCGGACGGGGCACCGATCGCGGAGATCGCGGAGCGGGCCTCGCTGTCGCAGGGGACGGTACGGAACTACCTGTCCTCGGCGGCGACGAAGCTGGGCGCGGAGAACCGGCACACGGCAGTGCGTCTCGCACGCGAGCGAGGTTGGGTATAGTAGCTCTCGCGTTACGGCGCACCTGCGGACATAGCTCAGTTGGTAGAGCACCACCTTGCCAAGGTGGATGTCGCGCGTTCGAGTCGCGTTGTCCGCTCTGTAACGAAGAAGCCCCCCGGTCCTCGAACCGGGGGGCTTCTCTCATCTCTGCGTCCCTGCGTCTCTACGTCTCTACGACCAGGACTGGCCGGTGAGGCGCTCGAAGGCCTCGATGTACTTGGCGCGGGTCCGGGCGACGACCTCCTCCGGCAGGGCCGGCGGCGGGAGCTCGCCCTTGCGGTCCCAGCCGGACTCGGGGGAGGCCAGCCAGTCGCGGACGTACTGCTTGTCGAAGGAGGGCTGCGAGCGGCCCGGCTCCCACGCGTCGGCCGGCCAGAAGCGGGAGGAGTCCGGGGTCAGCACCTCGTCGGCGGCTACCAGGGTGCCGTCCTCCGGGTCGAAACCGAACTCGAACTTGGTGTCCGCCAGGATGATCCCGCGCTCGCGCGCGATCTCCCTGGCGCGGCTGTACACGGCGAGAGTGGTCTGGCGCAGCAGCGCCGCCGTCTCGGCGCCGGCGGTGCGCGCGACCTCCTCGTAGGAGACGTTCTCGTCGTGCTCGCCGACGGCGGCTTTGGCGGCCGGGGTGAAGATCGGGGCGGGCAGCTCGGAGCCGTCCACGAGCCCCTCGGGGAGGGCGAGCCCGCAGACCGTGCGGGTCTGGTCGTACTCGACGAGGCCGGAGCCGGTGAGGTAGCCGCGGGCCACGCACTCGACCGGGACCATGTCGAGGTTCTTGCAGATCAGGGTGCGGCCGGCCCAGTCGGCGGGGGCGCCGGCGGGCAGGTCGGTGGAGATGACGTGGTTCGGTACGAGGTCCGCGAGCTGGTCGAACCACCACAGGGAGAGCTGCGTCAGGACGCGGCCCTTGTCCGGGATCTCGGTGGGCAGCACCCAGTCGAAGGCGGACATGCGGTCGCTGGCGACCATGACGAGGCGGCCGTCCTCGTCACGGTAGAGGTCGCGCACCTTGCCGGTGTGGAGGTGGACGAGGCCCGGAACCTGAACCGGCTCGGGCTTTTCGACGAATCCGGACACGGGGTCTCCCTGTGGTTCTGTATGAAGCGCACCCCGATTCTCGCGCACCTGTGTCCCCTCCCGTGGACAGGGGTCCGCGCCGCGGGCCGGTCGCGGCGTCGATCGCCGGCCGGTCGCGGGCCGGTCGCGGGGTCAGTCGCGGGCCGGTCGCGGGGTCAGTCGCGGGCCGGTCGCGGGGTCAGTCGTGCTTGCAGATCCGGTCGAGGAGATTGGCCGTGGCCCGCTGCACGCGCTCGTCGACGTGGCCGGGGCGGTCGAGGGCCGGGGACCAGGCGAAGGTGCCGGAGGCGAAGACCAGCGCGCCGCTGGGCGCCCGGTAGAGGGAGGTCTCCTGGTGGCGGCGGTGGCCCTCGCTGTCGAGGTACGGGGAGTGCGCCAGCAGGATCCGGTCCTGGTGCTCGGGGAGCTGGGTGCGCGGGAAGTAGCGGTCGGCCTCACCCGCGACCAGGCCGGGCAGCTCGTCGTTCTCGCCCGCGCCGGTGGAGTCCCAGAGCCAGTGGGTGGCATTGCGCACGATCAGGGGCGCGGGTTCGGGGACCCGGCCCGCGTACTGGATGCCGAGCAGCTGCTGCTCCGGGCGGTCGACCTCGCGCCACAGGCTGGGGCGGCCCGGGCCGCGCCGTTTTCGGCAGGTGAGGAGCCGGTCGTCGACCCCGGAGGGCGACGGGCCGAGCTCGACCTGCCAGTACATGGTGTTGGCGGAGAGGAAGACGAGCGAGGTGCCGTGCCGGCGGGCGCGCTCGACGGTGCGGCGCATGGGGGCCGACCAGTACTCGTCGTGGCCGGGGAAGACCAGGCCGCGGTAGCGGGTGGGGTCGACGCGGCCGGCGTGCAGGTCGCGGGTGTCGGCGTAGGCGATGTCGTAGCCGTAGCGCTCGGCCCAGCGGATGAAGTCGTAGGCGTGGCCGACGTGCAGGGGCAGGCCCGCGCCGGCGTAGGGGCGGTCGAAGGAAACGGTGACGGCGGCGTCCTGCTCGCCGAGCAGCCGGCCCTCCTCGTCCCAGGCGTGGTAGAGGCTGGCGCCGCTGCGGCCGTCCTCCGGATAGAGGTTGTAGGCCTGCCAGGTGATGTCGGGGAGCAGGAGCAGGAGGTCGGCGGGGTGGTCGTCGCGGACCGTGAAGGGGATGTGGGAGCGGTAGCCGTCGGCGGTGGTGAGCACGGCGACGTACGCGCCGACGCTCCAGTAGGAGGGGACCTGCAGGCGCCAGGACAGCCACCAGTGGTGGCAGGAGACGGTGCGGTCGGCGGCGAGCGGGGCCGGCTGGACGATGCCGGAGAGCCGGGGGCTGGTGGTGATCTTGGAGGCTCCGTCGCCGCCGTAGTGGCCGATCCGGTAGACGTCGACGGAGAACTGCTGGGGCGGGTCGACGGTGATGTGGAAGTCGATGGCCTCGCCGGGGGTGACGGCGCCGGTGGAGGCGAAGCCCTTGATCTGGCGGTGCACGTCGTCGGCGGTGCGGGGACCGCCGTTGCCTCGGGCGCGGGGGATCTGGCCGGTGCCGGCCGCCGCGGCGGCCGGGTCCACGTACCAGGGCATGACCTGGCCGGTGTCGTCGAAGTAGAGCTCACTGCCCCGGAACCAGGGCAGGGGGCCCTGTCCGAAGGGGTCGTTCACCGCGTGCGCGAGCGCACCTGATTCCCAACGCCGGATCTGGTCCGCACCCATGACCGCTCCCCTCCCTCGCTCCCCCGAACGGGCGTACATCGCTTCGGCGCGCGGCTCCTGGCTGAGCTGAGACGGTATTTCTCGGCACCCGCTTCGGAGCACCCAGCCGCGACCGGTCCCAGCACATCACATAACGCACGCAGTCCGTCACTGTTCGTCGCGAATTGACGGGAACGGAACATTGACATCCGGTTTTCCGTACGAGCCGTAGCCCTCCCGGGGGCCGTCCCCGACCCGCCTCAGACCAGGCGGACCGGCTTCTCCGGGCGGACGCCGAGGGCCGAGAGCCAGTCCCGCAGCGGTTCCGGGTTCCCCTCCTCGACCAGGCACAGCACGCGCGGCGCCAGGTCGGAGCGGCGGTCGCCGCCCACCAGCAGGACCGGCCCGTCGAGCCAGTCCAGCCCGGGGGTGGCCCCGGCCGAGTCCACGGCCGCGCAGCACACCATCGCCGTGACGTGGTCGGCCAGCAGGTCCCGGCCGCTGCGCGGCGGCTGGAGCGGGAACAGCGGTACGGCGTCCGCGCCGCGCGCCTTCCCGGCCCCGGCGGCCGGTCCGGCGGCGCGCTCCTCGCGGGCCAGCTCCCCGGTGATCCGGCCGGCCAGCGCCTCGCCGGCCGCGCCCTCGCCGCCGAGGTCGGTGAGGTAGCCCAGCACCCGCTCCAGGGTGGGCCCGGCGAAGGCATCCGCGGTGGCGGAAGGGGAGTCGGCGGCCGCGAGCGTGGCGGGGCCCGCAGCTCCGGCCGCTCCTGAGGCGCCCGAAGAGCCGGGGCGGGCCGTGGCCCCGGTGGAGCCGTTCGGGGCGGCAGAGGGGGCCGGAGCGGCCGGTGCGGGGGATCCCGAAGGGCCCTCGGGCAGCCCCGTCGGGACGGCCAGGGCGTCCAGCGCCGCGTGCAGGCGGGCCGCCTCCGTCCGCCACTTGCGGTCCACGACCTCCTCCGGGTACGCCGCCCAGTCCACCGGGGACCAGTCCGGACCGGCCTCGGCCGGACCTCCGTGGAAGAGCCGCGCGGCCAGCAGCGAGGTCGCCTCGTCGATCAGCCCGGGCTGCTCCAGCAGGTCGCAGGCGGGGCGCTCGCCCAGCCGCGAGGTGAACCCGTCGGCCAGCCGGTCCCGCCGGGACAGCTCGGTCAGCGCGGAGACCACCCCGGCGTCGAGATGCGCCGGCCAGCGGCCCATCCGCCAGGCGGGCAGCGCGACCCGGGTCAGCAGCCGGTCCCAGCCCGCGTAGGCGAGGCCGACCTGCTCCTGGGCGACGATGCGCAGCCCGTAGTCCACACCCTGTGCACGCTCCGAGGCGGCCGCGGCCACCCCGCGCTCCATCTCGGCGGCGTCCGTCCGGCACAGCCGCAGCAGCAGCCGGGCCGGCGGGGCGATCCAGCCGAGGCCGCGCCGGCTGCCCACGTCCACGGCCGCGTCCAGGCCGCGCACGAAGCCGCGCGCGTCGGCTATGTCCGGGTGCGCGGAAGGGCCCGTACCGGCGACGACGGGCGCGAGGACCGCCCGCAGCTCCGCGACCCGCATCCACCACAGGAAGGGCGAGCCGATCACCAGCACCGGGGCGGCGCCCGGCTCGGACTCCGGCCCGACGGGTCCGGGCGCGGCGCCGAAGACGCGGGCGGCGCCGCGGCGGTGGGCCGCGTGGCTGCGGTCCTCCAGCCAGCTGTCGCAGTCCGGCGTCAGGGCTATCGCGGAGGGCGGCGGCACGTCCATCCGGTCGGCCAGGTCCCGCACCAGCCGGTAGAGATCGGGCGCGGCGGCCTCCGAGAGCGGCACCGTCGGCGTCACGGCGGGGCTCGCCCGGAGCACCACCGCGGCGAAGGCACCGCCGACGAGCAGCACGACCGCGGCGACCGCGCACACGACGAGGGTCACCGTGGGCCAGGGATCACCGGCCAGCCGGCCCGTCGCCCGGGCGGCCACCAGGACCACCGCGAGGGCGGCGGGCAGCAGCCCGACGGCCAAGACCCTGCTGCGCACGCGCAGCACGGCCAGAGCGCGGGAACGCGCGGACGGTGCGCCCGCTTCCATGATCGAACCGGTTCCGGACACGGCCGGACCTCACCCCCTCTGCCCTGCGGCGACGTTGCTCACTCCCCCACTGTGACACCCGCCACTGACATCGCAATGCCGGTGGGCCAAGTGCCGGAATGCTTGGCATCGCACCCTAGTTGGGGCACGCGCGGCCGTCAGGCAGACCGGGTGACGATCACCCGATGGAATGGCTTTGGGTAAAGGTGGATGCGTTCGAACGCGGCCGGATGCAGTCGCACGCGGACACGCCCGCGGGCCCGGACGCACGAGGTGCGCACCGGGCCCGCGGGTCTGCGGAGCCGCTGGTCAGCGGCCCTCGGCCGCCTTGGCCGCAATATCCGTACGGTGCTGCGAGCCGTCGAGACGGATGCGCGCCACCGCCTTATACGCCTTCGCGCGCGCCTGCGCCAGGTCGGAACCGGTCGCCGTCACCGACAGCACACGGCCGCCGGCGCTGACCACCGCGCCGCCCTCGTGCCGGGTCCCGGCGTGCAGCACGTAGGCGTCCGGCCCGTCCTCGGCGGCCACCTCGGCCAGACCCTCGATCGGGTCCCCGGTGCGGGGGGTCTCGGGGTAGTTGTGGGAGGCGATGACCACCGTGACGGCCGCGTCGTCGCGCCAGACGAGCGGGGGCAGGGCGTCCAGGGTGCCGTTGGCCGCGTTCAGCAGGACACCGGCCAGCGGGGTGCGCAGCCTGGCCAGCACGACCTGGGTCTCGGGGTCGCCGAAGCGCGCGTTGAACTCGATGACCCGGGTACCGCGGCCGGTGATCGCGAGGCCCGCGTAGAGCAGCCCGGAGAAGGGGGTGCCGCGGCGGCGGAGCTCGTCGACGGTCGGCTGGAGGACCAGCTCCATGACCTCGTCGACCAGCTTCGGGTCCGCCCAGGGCAGCGGGGAGTACGCGCCCATGCCGCCCGTGTTGGGGCCCTCGTCGCCGTCCAGGGCGCGCTTGAAGTCCTGCGCCGGCTGGAGCGGGACCACGGTGACGCCGTCGGTGATGGCGAAGAGGGAGACCTCGGGCCCGTCGAGGTACTCCTCGATGACCACCCGGTCGCAGCCGAGCGCGTGCGCGCGGGCGGCGGCCAGGTCCTCGGTGACCACGACGCCCTTGCCGGCGGCGAGGCCGTCGTCCTTGACGACGTACGGGGCGCCGAAGGCGTCGAGGGCCTCGTCCACCTCTTCGGGGGTGGTGCAGACGTAGCTGCGGGCGGTCGGGACCCCGGCCGCGGCCATCACGTCCTTGGCGAAGGCCTTGGAGCCTTCGAGCTGCGCCGCTTCGGCGGACGGGCCGAAGACCGGGATCCCGGCGGCGCGCACGGCGTCGGCGACGCCGGCGACCAGCGGGGCCTCCGGACCGACGACGACCAGCCCGGCTTGGAGTTCGGTGGCGAGAGCGGCGACGGCAGCACCGTCGAGGGCGTCGACCGGGCGGAGCTCGGCCACCTCGGCGATGCCGGCGTTGCCGGGAGCGCAGTACAGCGCGGAGACGTCGGGGTCGAGGGACAGAGAGCGGCACAGGGCATGTTCGCGGGCGCCGCCGCCGATGACGAGGACCTTCACGCTGCTCAGACTAGCCCGGACGGCGCGGCCGCCTTCGTGCGGCCACCCAATCAGGACCGGTCACTCATTTGTGTATTCCTCCACAACGGTGGCTCCGAGCTCGCGCACGATCAGGTCGTGTCCGGTCAGCGCGCTCTCGACGAGGTCGGGATCGTCCTCCTCGGCGAAGTCGTCCTCGGGGGCGACCGGCGGGGGCGCCTGCCGTACGGGGGGCTGCGGGGCCGGAGCCGACTGCTGGGACGGCTGCTGCGGCGTGTACTGCGGGGCGGGCGGGGCCTGCGAGGCGGAAGCCTGCTGCTGCGCCTGGGCCGGCGGCGGGCTGTAGGCGGGGGCGGGCGCGGCCGGGGCCCCGTACGAGGAGCCGTACGAGGAGGTCTGGACCGGGGCCGGGGCTCCGCCGCCGACGACGGCCTCGATCTTCCAGTTGACCTGGAACTGCTCGGCCAGGACCGCCTTCAGGACGTCCTCGCTGCCGCTGCTCGCGAAGTTGTCGCGGGCTCCGGCGTTGGGGAAGCCCAGCTGGAGGGTGGTCCCGTCAAAGCCGGTGACCTGGGCGTTCTGGCTGAGCAGGATCCAGGTGAAGCGGCGGCGGTTCTTGACGGCCTCCAGCACGCCGGGCCACATCGCCTGCACCTGCCCGGCTCCGGCGGCCATGCCGGGGGAGGGCGCGGCGGCCGGGGCGGGGGCGGCGGCCGGGGCGGCGGGCGCGGGAGTGGGAGTGGGAGTGGGGGCCGGGGCGGACGCGGCCGCGCCGGGCCAGGCACCCGCGGCGGGAGCCGCGGCGGCGGCCGGGGCCGCGGCACCGGGCCAGGCACCGGGCGCGCCGCTCCCGGGCTGCGCGGCACCGGGCCAGGCGCCGGGGGTGGGGGCGGGGGCGGCCGGGGCGGGCGTGGGAGCAGGTGCGGGGGCCGGGGCGGCCGGAACCGGCTCGGGAGCCTGCACCGGGGCGGGCGCGGGCGCGGCGGCGCGCGCGGCGGCCGCACCCCCACCGGGACCGGCGGGCGCCATGGCATGCGCCTCGGGCCCGGGCACGTAGCCCATGGCGGGCGCGGCGGCCGGCTGCGCGGCGAAGGCCGCGGCCGCGGGCGGGCCGCTGCGCTCCAGCCGGTCGAGCCGGGCCTGGAAGGACCGCTCGTCGTCGAAGGCGGCGGGCAGCAGCACCCGGGCGCAGATCAGCTCCAGCTGCAGCCGCGGCGAGGTCGCGCCCCGCATCTCGGTGAGCCCGGTGTTGACCAGGTCGGCGGCGCGCGACAGCTCGGCGGCCCCGAACACGGACGCCTGGGCCTGCATCCGCTCCACGACATCGGCGGGGGCGTCGATCAGCCCCTTCTCCCCGGCGTCCGGCACGGCGGCCAGGATCACCAGGTCGCGCAGCCGCTCCAGCAGGTCGGCGACGAACCGGCGCGGGTCGTTGCCCCTCTCGACGACCCGGTCGACGACCTCGAACGCGGCCGCCCCGTCCCCGGCGGCGAAGGCGTCGACGACGGAGTCGAGCAGCGAGCTGTCGGTGTAGCCGAGCAGCGAGGTGGCCATGGCATACGTCACACCGTCGTCGGCGGCGCCGGCGAGCAGCTGGTCCATGACGGACATCGAGTCACGTACGGACCCGGCGCCGGCGCGCACGACCAGCGGCAGCACGCCGTCCTCGACCTGGGCGCCCTCGCGGCCGCAGACCTCGCCCAGGTAGTCCCGCAGGGTGCCGGGCGGCACGAGCCGGAAGGGGTAGTGGTGCGTCCTGGACCGGATGGTCCCGATCACCTTCTCCGGCTCCGTGGTGGCGAAGATGAACTTGAGGTGCTCCGGCGGCTCCTCGACCACCTTCAGCAGGGCGTTGAAGCCCGCCGAGGTGACCATGTGGGCCTCGTCGATGATGTAGATCTTGTAGCGGCTGGACGCCGGCCCGAAGAAGGCCTTCTCGCGCAGGTCACGGGCGTCGTCCACACCACCGTGCGAGGCGGCGTCGATCTCGATGACGTCGATGGACCCCGGCCCGTTCCTGGCCAGGTCCCGGCAGGACTGGCACTCCCCGCAGGGGGTGGGGGTGGGACCCTGCTCACAGTTCAGGCACCGGGCGAGGATGCGCGCGCTGGTGGTCTTGCCGCAGCCGCGCGGCCCGCTGAACAGGTACGCGTGATTGACCCGGTTGTTCCGCAGGGCCTGCATCAGCGGGGCAGTGACATGCTCCTGCCCGATGACCTCGGCGAACGACTCGGGGCGGTAGCGGCGGTACAGCGCAAGGGACGACACGTATACGAGGTTATCCGGGCCCACCGACATCAGCGGCCCGCCGAAGCCCCTGGGGGCATCCCGGACGCCGCCCGGAACGCAAAGCGCCCCCCACGCACCCGCCAGAGCCCACTTACCCTTGCTGCCTTCCGGCCCTGGGGGAGTTGGGTGAGATAGCGCCACGTGAGGGGCTGGCCCCACCCTAGCGGATGAAAGGCCCCGGAATCGAGCCGGACCCCGACCTGCCCTCCGCCCGGCGATCACGTTCGCGAGCACCCCTCAACGTCTTGTATTGTTTGCGGCGGAGGATTCGCCTAGTGGCCTAGGGCGCACGCTTGGAAAGCGTGTTGGGGGCAACCCCTCACGAGTTCGAATCTCGTATCCTCCGCCAGTGCCTCACCGGGCACGATGTCGAAAAGCCCCGCTGCTCGCAGCGGGGCTTTTCGCTTGTCCCGTCTCAGTTTCCGTCTCAGTTGGGGCCTGGAGCCCCCGCGGCGGCACCCCAGAGCGCGTCACCGATCTGCCTGGCGACGTTCTTCAGCATGGGCCCGGTCACGTGCATGTAGCGGGCGCGCATCCGTGCCGACCCGCCCGGCTCCCAGCCCATGATCGCGTCGACCACCACGTCGGGGACCCCGAGCAGCAGAAGCACCGTCCCAGCCGTGTGGCGTGCGTCATGGAGCCGACCGTCCCGGACGCCGGCATCCCCCAGGAGCTTCTTCCAGTGGTGGTAGTCCGTGTTCGGGATGAGGGGCCCACCGGTGGGCTGAGCAAAGACGTACCCCTTGTCCTCCCACTCGTCCCCGGCGTGCTTTCGCTCCCGGCCCTGCTCTTCCTGGTGCTTGCGCAGGAGCTTGATGATCGGCTCGGGCAGGCCGATGGTGCGGCGGCCGGCACGGGACTTGGTGTTCTTGACCTCGCGCCGCATCTCTTTGCGGGCCGGGCAGTACCCCGGCTTCCGGCCACAGCTCTCCCGGCACCCGTGCTCGTACTTCGGGCGCAGGCGGTTCTTCCGGACGCGGATGTACCCAGCGTCCAGGTACACGTCCTCCCACATGAGGCCCAGGGCTTCTCCCTGGCGCAGCCCGAGGGCCAGGGCGATGACCCACCGGGCGCTGTTACGGAGCTTCGACGCTTCCAGGAGCAGGCTCTGAATCTCCTCGATCGTGTACGGCTCGATCTCCTCCTCTTCGAGCCGCGGGGCCTTGGCAATCTCGGCGACGTTCTTCGGGACGTGTCCCCGCCGTACTGCCTCGGTGAGCGCTACCCGGATCGTGCGATGGACATGGTGCGCCGTCCCGGCCGCGCTGCCCTTCTTCTGCATACGAGCGTAGAACTCTTCCAGGTGCTCCGGCTCCAGCCGATCCAGCTTGTGGGCCCCCAGGCCCGGCACCAGGTGGACCCGAACGTCCACCTCGTACCCGTCGTAGCTGTTCTCGCTGACGTACTTCTTCGCGATGTTCTCGACCCAGTGCTCCAGCCAGGTCTTCACGGTCCACTGCTGGCCGATCTTTCGTACGGTCCCCGCCTTGCGCTGCTGCTCCAGAGCGCGCACCGCCTCGGTGACCTCGGCACGTGTCTTGCGCTCGACGTGCCGGCGGTCGGGCTTGCCGTCCGGCCGTACGCCGACGGTCACCCGGCCGTGCCACTTGCCGTCGGTGCCGAGATAGATCGATGACGCGCCGTTGGGCTGGCGGGTGCGCTTCTTCTGCTCTTCCACGTCGTCCTCGTTAAGCCGCGGATGCGGCAGGTCGGTTGGCTTCACGCAGTCGGGCCACGTAGGCGTCCACGGCGTCGGGCGGGATCCTGCGCAGGCGCCCGATGGGCACGGATTCCAGCTCGCCCGTTCCGACAAGCCGGAAGCAAAGGGTTCGACCGATCCGCAGGCGGCGGGCCGCCTCCTCGACGGTCAGCAGGACGAGCGTCGGATCGGCGGTCGGGTCGAGTTGAACCGATTCCATGCACTGCCTCCATTGCCAAGCGTGGCGGGGACTTGGGCCCCTTCTGGGAGTCCGCTACATCCGCTACACCGCTACATCGCAGGTCAGCGGGTGCGTTTGTGTAGCGGAAGGCTTCGATGTAGCGGCTACGCCCCGCTCCGGGGCGCCCTCAGACGAGGGCTGAGGGGCGCGTCGGGCTGCTCTTTGTGAGGCCCGTGAAGGTGGGGGTGTAGCCGCTACATCTGGGGTTGCCGCTACACGAGCACCTGCTGTGAGCTGGGCTGTAGCGGCGTAGCGGATGTAGCGGAGTTCTGCGGCGGGGTGCAGTACCGGGTCCAGGCGTCGTGGAGGTCCACGGCATAGAAGCCCTTGAGGATGCCGCCGGCGGTGCGGATATTGCGGGAGGCGATCGGCTCGTCGGCGCCGGTCCGGTACTCCTTGAGCATCTTCGACAGGCGGCGGGAGTCGAGCGGCTTGCCGTCGATGTCGGCCCAGGGCGCGTCTTCGAGCGCGTTGAGACGGTCGAGGACGGCGATGGTGGGCAGCTTGTCGAGCCCGATCAGGACGTGGTCACGCAGGTCTGTGAGCAGCCGGATCCCCAGGGATGCCTTGTCGTCAACCTGGGAGGCCTTGACCAGTTCGATGCAGGCGGCGCGGGCCCGCTCGGGCCAGTCGCCACCAGCTGCGTCGGCGACGGCGAGGAGGGGTTCCCAGACGTCGGCGGGACGGTCGGTGACACCGTCGGGCATCTTGGGCCACGCGCCCTTGAGCTGGTCGCGGACCTGGTCGGCCCAGACGGCGAGACGGTCGCGGATGGCGTTGCCCTGCTGCTCGTGCGTGCCCAGCCGGTAGGGCTCGACGGACTCGTTGGGGGCGCGGCGCCGCATGCGGATGATGACGGAGCGGGTCAGGATCGTGTCGGGCAGGGAGCCGAGTCCAGCCATGGCCACGGCGCAGTAGGACGGGAAGCCCTGGACCGTCTGGTTGGCGCCGTCTCCCACACACCGGTACATCAGGCGGCCGCGTCGGTGTCCGGCGTTGAGGAAGCCGCGGAGCTGTTCGTTCTCTCCGGCCTTAGGGCCGAACACGGTGTCAATCTCGTCGTAGAGGATCGTGGGCCGTTCGCCCTCGATACCGGCCACGGACCGGAAGAGCGCTGAGGGCGAGGCGTCCACGGCGGCCATCTTGTTCGGCACCAGGGTCTCCATGACCTCAAGCGCCCGCGACTTGCCCGAGCCGGGTTCCGGGGAGAGGAAGGCGATGCGGGGGGTGGAGTCGAAGGCGTCGAGCAGGTGAGCGTGCGCGTCCCACAGGGCGACGGCAACGTACGCGCCCTCCCGGGGAAAGATGTTGAAGCGGCGGTGGAAGGCCTCCACCTCGTCAAGCAGCGCGGCGCCGACGATTGTTGCGGTGGGCGTGGTCGGGTCGCTCATCAGCGGCAATCCCTTCGGAGGGGGCGAGGAGGGGGCAGACGGTGCGGTGTTGTGCGTGGTCCGCGATGAGCGCGAGGGCGCGGGCGCGTCCGGCGGCGAACATGTCGCGGCCGCAGGAGCACCAGGAGCGAACGCTCGGGCTGGCCTCATACGAGGGCGGAGCCACGATGTGGAGCCAGGCCACGGGCCGACGTCCGTCGTCGGCGGGTGGGTCAGGGCGAACAGATGAAAGGACGCCTTCGGCGACGACCTTCAGCGCGCCACTCCCGTCGAGGGCGGGGGTCGGTTCGGCGGAGCGGGGGCCGGTGGTCACGATGCCCTCACCGCCACCGCGTTGAAGCCGTTGGCCACCGCGCGGGCGGCGTACGCCTCGGGCACGCCGACGGCGACGGCCGCGTCGATGATCTGGCGCTCGATGGCCTCCAGGCCGCACGGGCCGGGGCATGCGGTGTGCTGCTTGGCGAGGAAGCGGGCCACGCCGTACGCCGAGCTGCCGGCGCCCTCCTCGCGGCAGGCGGCCACCCTGGCGAGACCACGGATCAGGCCGGTCCGGACGAAGCTGTCGCTGTGGCGGCAGCCGGTCGCGACCGATCGGTCCCAGGTGGCGCGGGCGGGAGACGAAGAGTCCACCTCCCCGCGAAGGGCCGGGGTGGTCTCTTCCTTCACGACCAGCGCGCGGACGGCATCCGGCAGCGCGGTCATGTCACCGGTGCCCGGCCCGTACCAGCGGGCGTAGACCATGAGGGACTTGATGTCGACGCCGGGTCGGACCCCGTTGGCGGACTGCATGGCGCCCCGGTAGATCCAGTGCTCCCCACGCGTCGTCGGCACGGTCCTGGTCGCCGGGAGTGTCTGGCGGGCCCAGGTGACGGCGTCGGCGTTGTCGAGGTCCACGACCGTGAAGCCGCCCCCGCCGGGGTGGTAGGCGACCGCTCCAGCCTGCTGCCAGGCCCGCGCCCACACCCGGGACGTAAGGACGGCCGGGTCGGTGGTTGCGGCGGCCCAGCCATGGCAGGGAGCGGGGCACTGGCAGGGGCCGGCGAACTTCATGTTCGGGCGGTCCCCGCACCGGCAGGGACCGACGCCTTTGCTGCTGGTGCAGGTGCGGCAGTTCCCGAAGGGAAGCTTGCCCTCCCGCAGCGGCAGAACGGGCAGCCCGAATTCGGCGAGCCAGAGCGCGGTACGCAGGTACCCGGTCACGGTGGTCATGCGGCCACCGCCCCGGACAGGGTTCGGGCGAGGAAGGCGCAGCAGAACAGATCGAGTAAGGCGGGCCGGTGGCCCTCTCGCCGGATGTCGGCGGTGTGGGTCATGCTGAAGTCCTCCAGTTCAGTTGGATGTGCTGGTTGACGAGGGCGGCCCCGGACTTTGGCGAGACGGGGGCCGCCCTCGGCGTAGCTAGCGCCCGTGCTTGTGCCGGGCGTCGAGGAGCGCGTAGCGCAAGCCGGACTCGGCGAGCTGTCCGTACGCGAACGCGGCGTCGGGCAGTTCGGCCGCCGCGGTTTCGGCGTCGTGCATGGCGCTGGCTTCGTGGTCGGCGAGGTAGTCCTCGTCGGCGAGGTCGGCGGCGTACTCGTTCGCGGTGTCTGCGGTTTCCATGCGCTGGCGGGCCTGCTCGAACCTCTTGGCCCCGGACCACCCGTCCAGGGCGGGCATGGCGGGCGGAACCGGAGCCAGGCCGTCGGGGATGACGAAGCAGCCGGGGCTCCTCACCGTGAGTTCGACAGCCGTCGGCTGATGGCCGTCGATGACCTGCTGGATGGCCCAGGCGGCGCCGTATCCGTAGCTGAGCGCGGCCGTGGTGAACACCTTCCGCAGGGCCTGTTCGTGGGCCATGTGGAAGGTGGCGAGAACGGCGACCGTGTTGTCGAACGGGTACACGGGCGGCGCGCCGTGGTGGCGGCCGGGGTCGGTCACGGTGCCTTCGAGGGGCCGCAGCCGGAGGTAGTCGTAGTGGTGGGTGGTCACCTGTGCGCCCTGCCAGGCCCGCTGGGCTTCGAGGGCGGCGGCTCCGAGCGCGGTGACGCTGTCGGTGAGGGTCTCGAACCACGGCATCGTGGTGCGGGTCATGGGCTTTCCCCTTAGCGGTTGTTGAGGGTGCCGGTGGCGCGGCCGAACATCCCGGACGCGCTGATGTGCTGGGTGACGTGCTGGACCGGAGCCGCCCCTCGGCCGCCCGTTCCTCGGGCGGTGCGGAGGAGGAGAGGTGCGAGGGCGCCGGCGGCGATGAGGGCGACGGCGGCCCAGAGGGCTTCGGCCATGGCGAGGACTCCGGGTGCGGCGTAGGAGATCCCGAACCCGGCCGCGGCGATCCCGCCGCCGATGGTCGGGGCGAGCAGGGCGGTCGTGCGGGCCCACCGCGGGATCGGCTCCGGCCGGTGGACGGGTTCCGGTTGAGTGGTGGGAGGGTGCTGCGGGTGGGTGTAGGCGAGAGTGCACATCCCGTTGGGGAGGGTGACCCATTCGACGCCGGGCGGGATGTCCGCGGGCAGCAGTACCGGCTGCTGGACGGGGGCGGGGTGGTAAATCGGGTCGCCGTAGCGCAGGGCGGTGATCGTGCGCGGCTGAGTGGGGTCGGAGTGCACAACGGGGTCCCTTCAACGGGGCCCGGTCACCTACGAGAACTGGTAGGTGACCGGGGGCGCGGCTTGTCGTCTGCTTGTCGCCTGGCTTGTCGTGTTGCCTTGTCGTCCGGCTTGTCTTGTCGCTTGTCGCCTCCCAGGTCGAAGCCCGGTTTCCGACCCTGCGGGGCCGGATTCGGGGGTAGGTGACAAGGGGGCGACAAGGGGCCCCGGGTTAGGGCTCGGGGGTGTGGGTGTGGTGGACGTAGCGGGTCTTGGTGCCGGTCCCGATGCGGGTGGCGGTGCCGTCGTCGGCCCATTCCTGGAGCCATCCGCTGATGGTCTGCCGGGTTGTGCCGAACTCGTGGGCGAGGGCTCGGGCGATCGCGGATGCCCCGGTCCCGGCGGGTCCGGCGGCCTGCAGGACGGTGAGGGCTGCGGTGCGGGCGGCGGTGTCCTGCTCCCCGCCGAGCGCGGACAGGTTCAACCCACCCCCGCCCCCGCGCGGTGTCGCGGGCGGTTCCGTTTCCGGGCTCGTGGTGGGGAAGGCTGCGTCGATCTGCCGCCGGAACTCGGCGGCCAGCCGGTCCTCCTCACTCACTCCCGCGGGAGCGGTGGTGTCCCGTAGCGCGGAGAGGGCCAGCCCGCCGGCGGCCGCTCCGCCTGTCGCCGGCGCGGATGCCGGCGGGGTCATGTCGTGGGTGTCGGTGATCCAGGCGGTGCGGTTGTGGTCCCAGCGGCGGGCGTAGTCCGGCCCGGCGGCCTTGGCGCTGATGTCGTCCAACCGGGGGTGGCGGTCGCTGGTGGCGTGGACGATGTCGCGGATCTGTGCGGGCTTGATCCGCCAGGCCTTGAACAGGCCCGGCGACGATTCCGGGGTCCCGAAGAACCCGGACCCCTTGTACGGGGCCTGTTCGACCCGTAGGCCGGGGGCGCCGGGGAACAGCTTGGCCAGGTCCATGCCTTCCTTCTCGCCGCCGGTCAGGGCGACGCGGACCTTGGCCTCACGGCGGATCATCAGGTTCCCCAGGACCGAACCGGTGGCGCCGAGGGCGGTCAGGACGGTGCGCAGGGCCATGGCGCGGGAGATCCGGATGACTTCGAGGATCTTCTCGGCGAGGCGGCGCATCTCGCGGTCGGCGCTGGCGAGGATCTCCGCGCCCTCGTCGATGATCAGGATGATCTGGGGGAGGTTCGGGCTGACGGGGAGGAGATCGGTGTTGGCGTCGGCCATGAGCTGTTGGTAGGCGACCTTGCGGCGTTTGGCGATCGCGATTGCCGCGTCCAGCATCAGGTGGGCCTCTTCCGGGGTGGAGGCGAGCCAGTCGATCCCCGGCCGCACCGCTGTGCCCTCGGCCCCGGTGAGGGCGGGACGGACCCAGGGCAGGCCCGCTGATCCGGCGTTGAGGTCGATGACCCACGGGAGGATGTCCGTGGCCCGGGCCATCGAGGCGATGACCTGGTGGACCCAGTTCGTCTTGCCGGATCCGGTGGGGCCGGCCGCGAGGGCGCACTGCTCGCGCAGGAACGCGTTCACCGGCCGTCCGTCTGTGCGGACCCCCCAGGGGAGGCCGGTGTGGATGGACAGGGGGCCGTAGTCCTCGGGGTAGGGGAGGTCTTCGGCGAGGACGTTGACGGTGGTCACGTCGATCAGGACACGGCCCTGGTCGATGCCCGGGGAGGCGGTGGCGGTGCACCCGTGGGGAAGGCGGGCGTCCGCGGCGAGTCGGGCGGATTCGCGGGCGATGCGGTCGTAGGTGGTGCCGCCGGTGGGGAGTTCGGCGTCGATGCTGAACCCGGTCCCGGTCGGCCACATCTCCACCGCCAGGACATGCAGGGTCACCCCGCACACGCGTTGGATGCGGTCCGCCCACTCGATGGCGATGGAGCGGCGTTCGGCGGACAGTTCCCGGGCGATCTGCGCGGCCGCTTCCTCCATCGCGACGTTCTCGCGGGCCTCCTCGTACAGCCCGACGGAGCGGGCCGCGGCGGCCATGCCGACGCCGAGCGTGGCGAGGGAGCCGAGGGCGGTCCAGGACAGCGGGGTGGTGGCAGTGGCCCAGGTGGTCCAGCCTCCGGCGAGGAGCCAGGAGGAGGCGCGCGCTCCGAGGGTGCGTCCGGCGAGGCGTTGGCGCAGTCCGGCGGCGGTGTGGCCGATGGCGCCGGCGGTGGCGGCGGCGAGGGCCCAGGCGGGCGGCATGTGGGTGGCGGCGCCGATGGCGGCCACAGCGTAGGAGCCGGTGGTGGCGGAGAGGGCGCCGGTCACGGGTCCGTGACCGGCCGCCCAGTCCAGCGGCACCCCAGTCTTGTTCTTGGGGGTGGTGGCCATGATTTAGACGTTCCAGCCCTTCTCGGCCTCGTGGCCGTTGCGGGGGTCCTCGTGGCGGGCGATGTCGGCCTCGTGGACGCGGCGGAAGATCGTCCCCATCTCGTCCGTGAGGGAGGAGGCGGCCATGACCGCGCCGAACGCGTCGCGGAACGTCTCGGCGACGGCCTTGTCGAGGGGGAACTCGGTGTCGGAGCGCTCGGCGAGGATCTTCATGACGTTCGCCACCGACTCCAGGGCCTGGGGCAGGCCCTCGATCATGGCGAGGATCTCCATCGCGGACTCGGGCTCGTAGGACTGGGCGGCCTGCTCCATCTCCGCGGCCAGCTCCTCGAAGCGGAAACCGTTCGTGCTCGTGCTCACAGCGCCTCCAGGGGCGGTCGTGGTGATGGCCGGTGCGGCAGCAGGTGGGGTGGTGGCGTCGGGACGCTGGACGCGGTCCCCGACGGTGGTCTCGTTCTCGGACTCCTCGGCCGCGGCCTGCTCCTCGGCCGCGGCCTGCTCCTCGGCCGCCTGCTCGGCGCCCTCGCGCTCGGCGCGGATCGCCGCGTCCCGGGTCTCCCGGGCGGTGCGGGCGCGTTCGGTGAGCCTGGCCAGGAGGCGCCGGCCTGGGTGGATGAGCCAGGCCCAGCCGAGCTTGCGGCCCAGCGGGCTGGTCACCATCCCGAGGACACCGACGGCCCCCGCGAGGAGCGCACCTGCGGCCCGGCGGGCGTGGAAGCGAGCGGCGGAGCGGAGCAGGGCCCGGCGTGCAGCCTGCTGGGCGGGCCGCTTCAACGCGGCGACCCTCTTCGCACGGGCCGCCGCCCTGATGGACTGCTCAGCGGCCTTGACCTGCCCGGCGGCCTGCCGGTCCGATGCCGACCGGCCCGCAGCCACCGCCTTGCCCCGCAGGCTCGCGGCGCCGCTGCGGACCTTGCCCGCGGCCTTGGTGGCCGTACCCGCCGGGCGGCCGCCGGCGGCGGGGCTCTTGCGAGTGGTGCTGTTGTGGCCCGAGGGGGCGGACAGCTTGGCCGGTCCGCCCCGTGCAGTGCCGGTGTGGGCGGCAGCGGCCTTGGCCGTGCGGCGAGCGTCGGCAACCTGGCGGCGTGCGGCCGTGCTCTCGGTACGGCGAGCGGCCCGTGACGGCGCCGCTCGTCCGGCCGCCGCCCGCAGCGCTGCCGCCTGTCCCACCTTGTGGCCGCCCGGGACTCGGGCCAGGAGACCCGAACCCGCACGGCCAGCGGCGGATTTCGTCTGGCCGGATGCCCGACCGGCGACGGCAGCACGACGGCTGCTCCTTGAGGACGGTCGTCCGGCGGCCCGGGTGGGCTGGGAGGGGATCCGTCCGGCAGACGGACCGGGCGTACGGCCCGCGGCCGCAGACTTGCCGCCCTTGGTGCGGGGGGTGTTCTTGCGGGTGTGGGTGGCGGTTGCGGCGAGGACCAGCGCGCCGGTCATGGCGAGCGCGGCGGCGATCGGCCCGCCGATCAGCGCGGCCGAACCGACCACGCCGGCCGCACTGTTCGCACCGGCCAGGGAAAGCGGGACGACCGGCCAGCCGCCCGCCGTGTGGTCCAGGGGCTTCTGGCCTGTGGTGGTTGCGGGGGTGGGCGGCGCGGGGGCCGCGGTCCCGGGTGGGGCTGTCGGAGCGCTGAGGGTTTCCGTCATGCTGAACGTGCCTCCAAGAGGTGGAGGGGCCCGGCCGGATCTGTGGTGGAGAGGGCCGGGCCCCCGTGCATCAGGGGTGGGTGTTCAGGCGCAGGTGTTGCAGACGCCCAGGTGGGCGGGGAGCACGTAGCCCGCATCCCGCCCGCAGGACGGGCACATGCGGCGGGCCGTGTTGGCCTTGGCCAGCGCCGCACAGCGGGCCGGGGTCATCGGCCGGACAGGCTTGGCCAGGTCGAGCCGGTAGAGGTAGGCGACCAGCGGGCCGCGCCGGCGGCGCGGGCGCTCCAGCTGGGCGGCGACGTCCTGCCCGCCGGGCCGCAGCCCGAGCGAGCGGAGCTGACGGCGGGTGGCCAGACCATCCGGGGCCAGGCGCCATCGGTAGACGGGCAGCGTGGCCATCAGCGGAGGCAGTGGTAGGAGGCCCGGCAGCTCGTGGCGTGCCAGTTGGCGGAGTCACGGGTCAGGTGAAGGCTGAAGCCGTAGTCGGTGTCACCGCAGCCGTGGC
>NZ_JBIAVJ010000035.1:19156-87816 GCF_042894025.1 Streptomyces sp. NPDC001549 | reverse complement strand
GGGGGGGGGGGGGGGGTGTCCACCCCCCCCCCCCCCGGGGGGGGGGGGGGGGGGGGGGGGGGGGGGGGGGGGGGGGGGGGGGGGCCGCGGGCGGGGGGGGGGGGGGCCCCCCCCCCCCCCCCCCCCCCACGGCCGTTCCCGCGTGCGCGGCTCAGCCCAGCTGGTCCGCGTCGATGACGTCCTCGCCGGCCGGGACCTCGGCCTGCACCGGCTTGTCGATGCCCGTGAAGGAGACCTCGGCCGGCTCCTTGCCGGTGACGCCCGCCTTGAGCAGGTACGGCTTGCCCTCGGTGGCCACCAGCAGGGTCTCGGTGCCCTCCGTGGTCTTCGTGGTCAGGGTGAGGGCCTTCTGGCCGTCGACCGAGGTGACCTTGCCCTTCTCGGCGCCCTTGCTGTCGTCGAACTCCTTGAGCAGCTCGTCCAGGTCACACAGGGAGGCGAGCTCCTTGGAGTCGGCGTCCGAGGCCTTCGACTTCAGCCAGTGGCCCGCCAGCAGCTTGACCGCCTCGTCCGCCTCCGCCTTGGGCAGGTCCTTCATCTGCGAGCGGTAGAACGGCTCGTCCGCCTTGATGAACACGAACTCGGAGTTGCGGATCAGCTCGAAGGAGCCCTCCTGGCCGGCGATCGTGCCCCGGCAGTCGCCGGTCTTGCTGACGGCCATGTTCAGCTCCAGCGGCTTGCCCTCGTCCCAGACCTTGCCGCTGACGGTGAGCGAGGCGGCGCCGCGCAGGGCGTCCACGGACTTGTCCGCCACCTCGGAGCCGGACAGGTCGGCGAACGGGCCGGAGGCGAAGCAGCCGGTGAGGCCGAGGGCGGCGGCGCAGGCGAGGGCGGCGGTGGCGGTGAAGCGGTGAACGGTGCGCATGGGGACTCTCTAGGGCAGCTGGAAGGCGGGGTAAAGGAAGATTAAAGGAGAAGCGGAAGATTGTATTCCGCTTCAGGCGGATCGCGGCGGTCCGGTGGGTGATGACGTACCGATCAGAGCAGATTCTCGTGAACCGAGTCAACACGCTTCACAGAAATTCTTGAGTTCACGCTGTGAATCGGTCTCTCGGGTGTGAGCGGGTATGCTCCCCGGCATGCCCGAGGAGAACGCCGCAGCAGAGGTCACCGCAGCAGAGGTCACCGCAGCAGAGGTCACCGCGGCCGAGGTCACCGCGGCCGAGGTCGCCCGTCTGGCCGGAGTCGGCCGTGCGGCCGTGAGCAATTGGCGGCGCCGCCACGCCGACTTCCCCAAGCCCGTCGGCGGCACCGAGACCAGCCCCTCCTTCTCCCTGAACGAGGTGGAGCACTGGCTGCGCGCCCAGGGCAAGCTCGCCGAGGTCCCGCTGCGCGAACGCGTCTGGCAGCAGATCACCGCCCACCCCGGCGGGGCCGTCACCGCACTCGTCAAGGCGGGCGGCGCCCTGCTCGTCGTACGGGACCGGCCCGCCGACTGGCTGGAGCTGACCGCCGTCTCCGACGCGCGCATGTCCACCCTGCTGCGGCCCGTCCTCGACCAGGTGCTCGGCGCGCGCCTCGGACCCGGCCACGCGCTCGCCGAGATCCCGCTGAGCCCGGCCACCATGCCGCTGCTGCGGGCCGCCGCCGAACTCGCCGCCGAACTCGGGGCCCGCCAGGCCTTCGAGTTCCTCCTCGGGCGCCACCTCGACGCCAACCCCCGCCAGTACACGCTCACCCCGGACGGCCTCGCCGGGCTCATGGCCGCCCTCGCCGGGCCCTCCTCCCGCACCGTCCTCGACCCCGCCTGCGGCACCGGCACCCTGCTGCGGGCCGTCCCCGGCGCCACCGCCCTGTACGCGCAGGACTCCGCGCCCGAACTCGCCGCCCTCGCCGCCCTGCGCCTCGCCCTGAACGGAACGCCCCAGGTCCGCGCGGCCGCCGCCGACAGCCTGCGGGCCGACGCCTTCGCCCAGGACACCGTCGACGCCGTGCTATGCCACCCGCCGTTCAACGAACGCGCCTGGGGTCACGAGGAACTGGCCTACGACCCGCGCTGGGAGTACGGCTTCCCGGCCCGCACCGAATCCGAACTCGCCTGGGTCCAGCACGCCCTGGCCCACCTGCGCGAGGGCGGCACCGCCGTACTGCTCATGCCGCCCGCCGTCGCCGCCCGCCGCTCCGGCCGCCGCATCCGCGCCGACCTGCTGCGCCGCGGCGCGCTGCGGGCCGTCGTCGCGCTCCCGGCCGGCGCCGCGCCCCCGTACGGGATCCCCCTGCACCTGTGGGTGCTGCGCCGCCCCGCCCCGCACGTGGTGCCCCCGGCCGGGCTGCTGCTCATCGACACCGCGGCCCTCGCCGCCGACACCCCACTCCGTTCAGCCTGGCCCGCCGTGCACCGCGCGGTCGAGGACGCCTGGAGCGCGTACGACCGCACCGGCTCGGTCGCGGAGACGCCGGGCGTCAGCCGCGTCGTCCCCGTCATCGAACTGCTGGACGACGACGTGGACCTCACCCCCGCCCGCCACCTGCCCCCGCCGGCCGCCGGTGGCGGTCCGGCAGAGCTGACCGCCGTACGGGAGCGCCTCGGCGAGACCCTCGGCCGGGCCGCCCGGCTCACCCCGCCGCCCGCGGCGGCGCCCGCCGGGGGCACCGCCCGGCCGCCGATGACCACCGTCGGCGAACTCGCCCGCGCCGGAGCCCTGGAACTGCACACCGGCACCGGCGGCGGAAGCGGCTCGGCCCCCGTCCTCACCGAACAGGACGTCTACACCGGAAGCGGCCCTTCCGGCACCCTGGTGCCCACCGCCGACGAGCCCGTGCTCACCGCCCCCGGCGACGTACTCGTCCCCCTCGTCGGCGGCGCGGCCATCGCCCGGGTCGTCGACGAGGCCGCCGCGGGCGCGGTACCGGGCCGCGGCCTGGCCCTGCTGCGCCCCGACCCGGACGCCCTCGACCCGTGGTTCCTGGCCGGATTCCTGCGCGGCACCGCCAACACCCGCCGCGCCAGCAGCCACGCCTCCACCGCCACCCGGCTCGACGTACGCCGGCTCCAGCTGCCCCGGCTGCCCCTGACGCAGCAGCAGAGCTACGGGCTCCGCTTCCGCGCGCTCGCCGAGTTCGAGGACGCGCTACGGCTGGCGGGGCGGCTCGGCGAACAACTCGTACAGGGTTTCCACGACGGCCTCTCCGACGGCACGGTCACGCCGGAGTGAACGGCCGTGCAGCGACCGTGCAACGGTTGCGCGCATCCCCTCACCCCTGGCCGGGAACGCTGTATACCCTCAGACCCGAAACTTCTTCCGCACGGCCCGTCAGGAGCAGCGATGCACGGCCCCGGCCTTCCGCCGCAGCACGGCCCCCAGTCCGATTCGGGGGGTGTGATGGCATTGCGCGTGGTGTTCGTACTGCTGCCCATCCTCAGCTGCGGCTTCCTCGCCTGGGGGTCGTTGCTGCGGCTCGCCCTGGTCACCCGCAAGTCCCGTGACTGGGCGCTGATGGTGGCCAGCGGTGTGCTCGCCGTCGTGTGGATGACGCTCATCCAGATCGACCCCACGCCCGACGTCAACGGCTGGCAGGGCAACCTGGGGGCCGGCGGCTCGATCTTCACCGGTTTCGCGATCTGCGTGTACTTCCTCGTCGCCGACATCAAGCACCACGAGGCCCGGCGGACGGCCCTGACCGCGCAGTGGTACCCGGCGCAGTCCGCCCCGTACGTCCACCCGCAGCCGTCCGGACCCGCCTACGGGTACCCGCCCGCCACGGCCACCACCCGGCCCTCCACCCCGACGCCGACCCCCACGCCGGCTCCGGCGCCTCCGCAGGTGCCGCCGCAGCCGACGCCGCCCCCGCGCATCGGGCAGGTCCGCGCCGAGCTCGACGAGCTCAGCGAGCTGCTGCGCAAGCAGACCCCGCCGGCCGGGGGCCCCCGCCACGATTCCCACCAGACCCCGTTCCAGGACCCGCAGCAGTGACCGACCGGCTCATCGGTGACCGCTACCAGCTCGCGACCATCCTCGGCCAGGGCGGCATGGGCCAGGTCTGGACCGCCTACGACCGGCGTCTGGACCGCCGCGTCGCCGTCAAACTGCTGCGCCCCGACAAGGTCGCGGGCCCCGGCACGGTCGCCGAAGAACTGCGCCGCCGCTTCGTGCGCGAGTGCCGGGTCACCGCGCAGGTCGACCACCCCGGCCTGGTCACCGTCCACGACGCGGGCAGCGACGGCGACGAACTCTTCCTCGTCATGGGCTACGTGGAGGGCGCCGACCTCGCCGACCACCTCGCCGAGCACGACCCCTACCCCTGGCAGTGGGCGGTCGCCGTCGTCGCGCAGCTGTGCTCGGTCCTGTCGGCCGTGCACGCGGTGCCGATCGTGCACCGGGACCTGAAGCCGCGCAACGTGATGGTCCGCCCGGACGGCACCGTGCTCGTCCTGGACCTCGGCGTGGCCTCGGTGATGGACACCGACACCACCCGCCTCACCAGCACCGGCTCGCCCATCGGCAGCCCCGCGTACATGGCGCCCGAGCAGGCCATGGGCGGCGCCGTGGGCCCGTACACCGACCTGTACGCCCTCGGCGTGCTGCTGTACGAACTCCTCAGCGGCAACGTCCCCTTCGCCGGGTCCACAGCCCTCGGAGTCCTGCACCGCCACCTGTACGAGCCCCCGCTCCCGGTCCGCCAGATGCGCCCGGAGATCCCGCCGGAGCTGGAGAAGCTCCTGCTCCACCTCCTCGCCAAGGACCCGCAGGACCGGCCCTCCTCCGCCCAGGAGGTCTACGAGGCCCTGGCCCCGCTGCTTCCCGCGCGCGGCAGCCGCACCCCGTCCGGCCCGCTCGACCCGACCCGGCCCTTCCTGCGCCCGCAGGCACCCTGGCCGGACCGGGCCACCGTCGTCCCTCCGCGGCCGAGCACCCCGCCCGCGCCGCCCAGGGCCGACGTCCCCGGCGCCGTGGACGAGGCCCGCAAGCTCCTGGACGAGGGCCGGCTCACCCAGGCCGTGGACATCCTCGGCGGCATCCTCCCGGCGGCGGCCGCCGAGCACGGGGAGCACTCCCCGGTGGTCCGCTCCCTGCGCAAGCAGTACGCCGCCACGCTCATGGACGACGGCCAGTACCGGCGCGCCCTGCCGGAACTGCGCCGCCTCGCCGACGAGTTCCCGGCCGGGGACCCCCAGTCGCTGCGCTTCCGCTACGACTCGGCCCAGTGCCTGGAGCAACTGGGCGAACCGGCCGCCGCCCTGGCGGAGTACCGCTCGCTGCTGCCGTTCTTCGAGAACCACTACGCCAATCCGGACCCGGGTCTGCCGCTGGAGGTCCGCCGCCGGATAGCCCACCTGCTGCTCTCCCTCGGCGACCGCCAGGCGGCCCACGACACCCTGGCCCGGCTGCTGTTCGACGCGGAACGGCTGCACGGCCCGGCCCACCCCTTCCCGGCCGAGATCCGCCGCACCCTGCACTGGCTCAGCCAGGTCCGCTGACGGAGCGGGCGGCGCGGCGGGTCCGGCCCCGCAGGGCCGCGGCCAGCAGGATGCCCAGCGCGCCCGCCGCGACGCCCAGCCCCGGGACCAGACCCGGCGGGCGGAACGCGCAGCTCACCCGGGTGGTGCCGGGGGAGAGCGGGATCGCCACCAGGCCCAGATGACTGGAGGCCGGACGGCCGTTGCAGGTCCAGCCGGCGATCGCGGGGGCCGAGAGGACCGCCGTGCCGGTCGTGCCCGGCGGGAGCGTGGCGTGGACCTCGGAGGAGCCGACCCGGACCGAGGTCGCCGCCGTGGCCCGCAGGCCGGCCACCGCGGCGTCGAGCCGCGTCCGGTCCAGGCAGGACAGGGCCCACCGCGGGGGCGGGGCCGCGTCGAAGACCAGAACCGAGGATTCCCCGCGGGAGGGGCCCATCGGCTGGAGGGCGGCCCGGTTGCGGGGGGCGTTGCCGTTCAGCCGGAAGGCGGGGCCGTCCGCGAGGCGGGCCGTCGCGTTGTACTCCGGGGCCCACAGGTAGGCCTCCGTGCCCGCGCGGCAGACCCCGGGCGCGAGCGGGTCCTCGTACACCCGGGCGCCCAGCAGCGCTTCCTGGTTGGCGAAGGGGGAGTCGCCGGCGTAGGAGACGGCGGCGCCGGGCGGGCGGGTCGTCACCAGCGGGGGCACCTGGGCGCGGCGGACCGTGCCGTCGGGCTGCAGGCGTGCGCCGACCGCGAAGACGGCGTCCGTCACCGGGTTGTCGACGCTCTGGACGTTGCGTCCGCGCGAGGTCCAGCCCGCCCCGAGCACGACCATCGTGCGGGTGAACACGTCCGGGGTGTGGCTGCTGTAGTACGAGCCGCCCTCGCCGCCGAGCAGCAGCGGGTCGTTGCCCGTCAGGGCGGGCCGGCTCGGGTCGGTGCGGTACGCGGGCCAGCCCTCGGCACCGGCCAGGGCCCCGGCGCGCGCGGTGTGCGCCGGCCCCCAGGACGGGTAGTCGTCCAGGCCGCCCAGCTTGCCCTTGTGGCCGTAGGCGGTGGTCGCGGCGGCCTGTGCCAGCAGGACCAGCGCGAGCAGTCCGGCCGCCGGCCGCGCGAGGCGGCGGTGGCGCAGCGCCCACCAGGCCGCACCCGCCAGCGCCAGCCCGCCGGCGAAGAGCGCGTAGCCCGCCGCCGTCACCAGGGGGCTGTTGCGCGCCCACAGCACGGCGGCCGCCAGTACGCCCGCACCCGCGGCCAGCGCCGGCGGCCGCGGCAGGCCCGCGGCCAGCCCGGTCCAGGCGGCGATCACGGCGATCCCGGCCAGCACGAAGGTCTGCCGGTACGGGCTCCCGTTCGGGGTGGCGAACAGGTGCCAGGCCAGATGGGCCGGCGGCCACTGGAGGGACAGGGCCACGGCCACGGTCAGCCCCGCCCACCACAGCCGGGTACGCGGGGGGACCGCCCGGTGGAAGGGCAGCGCGGCCACCAGCAGCAGGGTCCCGGTGCCCACGAAGACGGCGGGGGAGGAGAAGGAGTAGGTCCCCGGCAGCAGCCGGGCGAACAGGTCCGCCCAGGTCACCGGCAGGAACTCCTTGACCCACCCCGGGTAGGCCCGCCCGGAGCTGAGGAAGAGGGGCAGGAGCACGGGTGCCGCGAGCGCGATCCCGAGCACGGTCGTCCCGGCGCCCCGCGCGATCACCGACAGCCGGGTCCGGACGCCCTCCCGGGTGAGCACCACCCGTACCAGCAGCACCAGCGCCGCACCCAGCGTCGCCATGTAGGCGGTGTAGAAGTTCGCCGTCCAGCAGACCGCGACGACCAGCGGCGCGAGCAGGATCCGGCGCCCGCGCAGGGCCCATTCACCGGTCAGGCACAGCAGGGGGAAGGCGATCAGCCCGTCCAGCCACATCGGGTTGTACGAGGCCTCGATCACCGACCAGCCGCACAGCGCGTACGAGGCCCCGAGCAGCCCGGCCGCCCACCAGGGCCCGCGGCGCTGGGTGCGCAGCAGCCAGGCCATCGCCGCCGCCGCGGCCGCCATCTTGAGCACGGTGACGACGTACACGGCGAGGTCGATGTCCGCGCGCGGGAAGAGCCCGACGAGGACGGCGAAGGGGCTGGTCAGATAGGTGCCCAGGTCCGGCAGGAAGCTCATGCCGTAGCCGGAGCGCCAGTTGAACAGCAGTCCGCCCTCCGCGCGGCCGTGCAGGAGGTCCCACAGCTGCGCGTGGAAGGGGACGAACTGATTGCCGAGGTCGTTGATGCTGCGGTGGCGCGATCCGTAGGGGAACACCCGGGCGGCGGCGTCCCCGGCGCACACGGCGACCGCCGTGAGCAGGGCGGCGAGCGCCGATCCGAGCAGACTCCGGCGGCGTGGTGAGGGACGCGGCGAACGGTGCGTTGTCGACATGGTGGGCCGACCTTGGCAGGGCCGGGTGACCGAGGGGTGGCCTCAGGGTTGCCGGTGGCCGATCCGGCCGCCGCCCCGGGCGCGGGGTCCCCAGAACGGGTGACGGGTGGCGCGCCGGACACGCCGGCGCCCGCCGGCTCGCTTATGAACGGTGCGTGTTCGGTCCGCGCGTGAATCGTTGGTCGAACCGGTGGTCCGGATCACCGTGACCTCATAACATCGATCACCGCACGGCCCTTTGTGCACCGAAGCACAATCTCCCGGCCCTGGAGGCTCCTTTGCACCGTCGCACAGCGCTCTCCGTCTCCGCCGCCCTGCTCGTGGCGGCGCCCCTGCTGTCCGCCTGCTCGGGCGAGCCGCGTCCCGGCACCGCGGCCGTCGTGGGCGGCGAACGGATCACCACCTCCGCGCTCCAGGCCCAGGTCAGCGACGTCCGCGCGGCGCAGAACCGTTCCGGGCAGGCCGCCGCCGAACTCATCGCGAGCACCCCCCACCTGGAGCGGCAGAAGCTCGACGCGCTCCTCCAGAGCCGGATCATCGACAAGATGGCCGACACCGCCGGGATCACGGCCACCCAGAAGGACATCGAGGACGAACGCAAGGCGTACGTCGACGAGAACGGCGGCACCGAGCAGTTCGAGGCACTGCTCCTGCAGAAGGGGGCCATGGCCCCCGGCCAGATCGACCGCTTCCTCCGCGACCGGGTGCTCCTCACCGCGCTCACCGCCAAGTACGGAGCCGGGAAGCTGGAGGAGCCCGCCCGCGCCGCCGTCGAGGCACTGCACATCGAGGTGAACCCGCGCTACGGCGCCTGGGACGCCAAGGAGATCAAGCTCGGCACCGGGGAGACGCCCTGGATCACCCAGCGGACGCGGCCCGAGGCGGCCCCGGCCGGGGCCTGACGCTCCGGGGTCCCCCCGGACCGTGGGCCGGCGCGCCGGAGGTAGGTTCGGAGGGTGACCGACCACTCCGAACCCACCGCCACCGCCAACGCCGCCGCCGAGCCCACGGGCCGCATCGTCCTGCTGACCACCAGCCACCGGGTCGCCCCCGGCGTGCTGTCCTGGCCGGCGTGGCAGACCCTGCACGCCGCGGACCGGGTGCTGTGCGCCGACCCCGGCCACCCGCAGCTGCCGTACCTGCGGGAGGCGGGCATCGAGGTCGCGTTCGAGAGCCCGGACGCTCACGCGCTGGTCGAGGCCTGCGCGGGCGGCCGTACGGTCGTCGTGCTCCCGGGCGGCGAGGGCGACCAGCGGCTCACCGACGGACTGGCCCGGCTGGCCGGCTCGGGCCGGGTCTCCATGCCCGACCTGGAACTGCTGCCGGGCTCCTACGACCTGCCGGGCGCGCGCCTGCTCGACCTGGTCCAGGTGATGGACCGGGTCCGGCGCGAATGCCCGTGGACCTCCCGGCAGACCCACCGGGGCCTGGCCAAGTACGCGATCGAGGAGGCGTACGAGCTGGTCGAGGCCATCGAGGACGGGGACCGGGAGGAACTGCGCGAGGAGCTCGGCGACGTGCTGCTCCAGGTGGTCTTCCACGCCCGGATCTCCGAGGAGCACGAGGATCCCGACGAGGCCTTCTCCATCGACGACGTGGCCGGGGCGCTCGTCACAAAGCTGATCCACCGGCACCCGCACGTCTTCGGCGACGCGGAGGCCGAGACCCCGGAGGACGTCAACGCGCACTGGCAGCGCACCAAGGCGGTGGAGAAGCGGCGGGAGTCGGTCACCGACGGGATCCCGGTGAGCCAGCCCGGCCTGGCGCTCGCCGCCAAGCTCGCGGGCCGGGCCCGGGCGGGCGGCGTGGCCGTGGAACTGCCCCGCGGCGAGGGCATCGGGTACGAGCTGCTGGAGCTCGCGGCACGCGCCGAGGCGGCGGGGACCGACCCCGAGACCGCGCTGCGCGCGGCGGCCCGCGCCTACCGGGACGCGATCCGGGCGGCCGAGGGCCTGGCGGAGCCGGGCGAGTAGGCGACCAGCGGGTGTCTTGCCGATCAGGCCGGGCTCGGCAGGACACCCCTAGGTCGCCCGCAGGCACTCCTTACTCCTTCACTGCTCCTTCAGTACGTCCTCGGCGCGCGGGCCGAGGGGTCGAGCCAGTGGGGCGCCGGGGGTTCCAGGAACCACTCGCCGAATCCCAGCGGGCGCTCCCCGTACCCGTGGCCGCGGGCCGGGACGGCGTCGTGGAAGAGGCGGCCGGGGCGGGCGCCCAGCTCCTGGAGGAGATGGGCGGTCTCGTCGATGAACTGCGGCGGACCGCTGAGGTAGACGTCCTGGTCCGGCCACAGCCCCCGGTTGCCCAGCGCGGTCGCCAGCCGGCCGGTGGCCTGGTTGCGGTGCTGCCCGGGCGCGGGCGTGATGTAGGTGACGGCGAGCCAGCCGCAGCGGGCGGCGTACGCGTCGATGAGCGGGCGGTCGTAGAGGTGCGCGCCGTCCCGGGCCACCACGAAGAGCCGTACGTCCTGATCGTGAGGATGCTCCGCGAGGTCCTCCAGCAGGGCCCGGATGGGCGCCCACCCGGTGCCGGCGGCGATCAGGCTGACCGGGCGGTCCTCGCGGCGGAAGGTCAGCTGCCCGCCGGCGGCGCCGAGCCGCAGTACGTCGCCCGGCCGGGTCTCGCGGACCAGGGCGGTGCTCAGCCGCCCCCGGTCGACCCGGCTGACGTGCAGGTCGACGGTGCCGTCGGGGCGGGGGGCGTTGCCGATGGAGTAGGTGCGCCAGGTCGTCGGGACCCGTTCGCTGCTCACGCTCGTGTACTGGCCGGGGAGATAGGGGAAGGGAGCGTGCGGCCGCAGCGTCAGGACGCCTATGTCCGGTCCGTACTGGAGGTGGCGCACGACCTCCGCGTCCCACCACGGCGGGCCCTCGCTCGCGTCGGCGCCGGCCGTCATCGCGTCGGCCATCACCTGGTAGGCCTCGGCCCAGGCCTTCTCGACGGGTGGGGTCCAGGCCTCGCCGGAGGTCTCCGCGAGTGCGGCGAGCAGGCTGGCGCCGACGGCCGCGTAGTGCTCGGGGCGGACCAGGAACTTGCGGTGGTCGCGTCCCAGGTCGCGCAGGTAGGGGCCGAGGGTCTCGTCGCCGAGGTGGGCGATCACGTGGGTGAGCGCGGCGAAGAGCCGGTCCCGCTGGCGTTCCATGTCGTGGAGGGAGTCCGGGAAGAGGGCGCGGACTCCGGGGTTGTGCCAGAAGAGGTGGGTGTAGAAGAACTTGACGGCGTGCTCGGCTCGTCTCTCCACCACCGCGAAACTGCTTTTCAAGATCCTGACATCCACAAAACCGAAAGTAGGAATGCCGGCGAAGTTCAGGTCAAGGGATGGACGATCTACGGACAGCCGCGACGAACCAGTCATATCGGATGGGGGTTCGGCGCCGGGATACGGTCATCAGGTGCACGATCAGACCTCCGGAATCCCCGCCGAAACCCCCGCGGACACTCCCGCCGACACCCCTGCCGCCGAGGGCCCCACCCTCTTCGACTGGGAGTTCGCGACCGACCCCTACCCGGCCTACGCCTGGCTGCGCGAGCACTCCCCGGTGCACCGCACCAAGCTGCCCAGCGGGGTCGAGGCATGGCTCGTCACCCGGTACGCCGACGCCCGCCAGGCCCTCGCCGACCAGCGGCTGAGCAAGAATCCGGCGCACCACGCGGAGCCCGCGCACGCCAAGGGCAAGACCGGGATCCCGGGGGAGCGCAAGGCGGAGCTGATGACGCACCTGCTCAACATCGACCCACCGGACCACACCCGGCTGCGGCGGCTGGTGTCGAAGGCCTTCACCCCGCGCAGGGTCGCCGAGTTCGCCCCCCGGGTGCAGGCGCTCACCGACCACCTGATCGACGGGTTCGCGGGGAAAGGTGAGGCTGATCTCATTCACGAGTTCGCCTTCCCGCTCCCCATCTACGCCATCTGCGAGATGCTCGGGGTACCGCGCGAGGACCAGGACGACTTCCGTGACTGGGCCGGCATGATGATCCGCCACGGTGGCGGTCCGCGCGGCGGGGTCGCCCGGTCGGTCAAGCAGATGCGGACCTACCTCGGTGAACTCATTCACCGCAAAAGGGATGATCTGGGCGACGATCTGATCTCCGACCTGATCCGGGCGAGCGATCACGGCGACCATCTGACGGAGGGCGAGGCCACCGCCATGGCCTTCATCCTGCTTTTCGCCGGTTTCGAGACCACCGTGAACCTCATCGGCAACGGGGTCCACTCCCTCTTCATGAACCCCGGGCAGCGCGAGCGCCTCCAGCTCTCCCTCGCCGCCGGGGAGAGCGGACTGCTGGCCACCGGGGTCGAGGAACTGCTGCGCTACGACGGCCCGGTGGAGCTGGCGACCTGGCGGTTCGCCACCGAGCCGCTGACCCTCGGCGGCATGCGGATCGAGGCCGGCGATCCGGTCCTGGTCGTCCTCGCGGCCGCCGACCGGGATCCGGAGCGCTTCGCGGACCCGGACACCCTCGACCTCTCCCGGACCGACAACCAGCACCTCGGGTACGGGCACGGCATCCACTACTGCGTGGGTGCGCCGCTCGCCCGGCTCGAAGGACAGACCGCGCTCGCGACTTTGCTGACGCGTCTGCCTGATCTGGAACTTGCTGTTCCATCCCAAGACCTGCGCTGGCGCGGGGGGTTGATCATGCGAGGGCTACGTACTCTTCCCGTCCGATTCGCGGCTCAAAACACTTGCGCGGATCCTGATTAAAAGTCAGATCCCGCTTGAACTTGTGACAATCGTTCGAACCCCGCTAGGTTCTGCCGTTACCCCGCTGTTATATGCGAAAGGTGATCCCTCATGCTCTCCGGGAACGGCCGTCACAGACGCCCCCGCCAGGTCCCCGCGCTGGTTGTCACAGCCGGAGTCACTGGCTCTGCGCTGGCCATGCCGCTGTTGGCCGCCACCAGCGCCACCGCCGCCGACACGTCCACGTGGGACAAGGTCGCCGAGTGCGAGAGCGGCGGCTCGTGGAGCGCGAACTTCGGCAGTGGCGCCTACGGCGGACTCCAGTTCACCCAGGAGGAGTGGCAGGGCGCCGGCGGGCTCGACTTCGCCGAGCGCCCCGACCTGGCGAGCCGATCCCAGCAGATCGCCGTGGCCGAGCGGGTGCTGGGCTCGACGGGACCGCAGGCGTGGCCGCTGTGCGCGGCCTCGGCCGGTCTGGTCCGGGAGAGCCCCGCCGCGAAGGTGGACCCCGGTCTGCCCGGTGGTCAGGGCCCGCTCGCCCCCGCGCCGTCCCGCCCGGACGACGCCGTTCCGTCCACCAAGGGCGGCAAGCCGTCCACGGACTACGGGTCGCCGACCCCGGCCCCGGCTCCGAGCCCGTCCAGCACTCCGTTCCTGATTCCCGACGCGCCGTCCATCGGACTGCCCGTCATGCCCGCGCCGGACATCCCGACGACTCCTCCGGTCGACCCGACGGCTCCGGTCCTGCCTGGCGGTCCGACCGGCACGCCGACCCCCGTCGACCCGACGGCGCCGACGCTGCCGGTGGACCCGACCACGCCCACCACCTCGCCCGTCACGCCGGGACTGCCCCCGGTCGACCCGAAGGCCCCCGCGGCCCCGGAGGTCCCGCAGACCACCGGCACCACTCCTGTCCAGGGCAATGGCAAGCACCGCGGTGCGCCGGAGGCCGTGCCGACGGCCCCGTCTGATGCCGCGTCGGACCCCACCTACACGGTCCAGGCGGGCGACAGCCTGGCGACCATCGCGGTTGCCAAGGGCGTAAAGGGGGGCTGGAACGGTCTCTACCAGGCCAATGAGAAGGTCATCGGTGAGGACGCCGACCTCATCAAGCCCGGTCAGAACCTGGATCTAACCGCGCAATAAGGACAGTTCAGTTACCCGGAAAGAGTCGAATGTCGGATTTCTGTAAGTGAGACATGTGTCTCTTCCGGTCAACTGGCGTGTCCCGCCTCGGGGCTTCCGCAAACCCCGCCCTCACCTGCGCAAACGCCCCTGCGGGGAGCGCAAGTAGGGGCCGTTTCTCCCCGATGTTCCTCGTTGAACATCGGGGAGAGACCTGTCTACCTTCTGAATCGCTCGCCACCGCGAGCTCCTTCGACCGCATCGCCGAATCCTGCCGGCGGACGGGGGGAACAGTCGTCGCGTCAAGCGCCGAAGGCAGGAGCGGGGGAACCAAGGTAGGTGCCGGGAGCGGCCGTTGAGAGACGGTCACGCCACCGGCTTGGGGTTAAGACGTGCGCTAGGTCGCACGGCCGGGCAACTCACTCGCCCGAACCCGACAGCTCACCTCGTAGGCGTCGGTGAGGAGAAACTCCATGCTGCTTTCCGGCAAGGGCAAGCACCGTCGCGGTACTGCAATCGAGCGGTCTGTCCGGATCGTCACGCTCGCCGGTGTCGCCGGTGTGGCCGTGGCCGCCCCCCTGATGGCCGCGGGCACCGCCAGCGCCGCCACCGCGTCCGAGTGGGACAAGGTCGCGCAGTGCGAGTCCGGTGGCAACTGGGCCATCAACACGGGCAACGGCTACTACGGCGGTCTGCAGTTCTCGCCCTCCACGTGGGCCGGGTTCGGTGGCAAGTCGTACGCCCCGCAGGCCAACCAGGCCTCCAAGTCGCAGCAGATAGCGGTCGCGGAGAAGGTCCTCAAGAGCCAGGGCAAGGGCGCCTGGCCGTCCTGTGGCAAGGGCCTGTCGAACTCCTCCTTCACCGGTGGCGGCTCCGAGGCCCCGGCGTCGAAGCCGCAGTCCAAGCCGCAGCCGAAGCCGAAGGCCGAGAAGCCGAAGACCGAGACCAAGGCCGCGCCGAAGGAGACCAAGCGCCCCGAGGCTCCGACCACCCGCTCCGAGCGTGCCGAGGCTCCGGCCGCGCCGAAGACCGGCAACGGCTCGTACGAGGTCAAGCCGGGCGACACCCTGGGCACCATCGCCGAGGCCAACGGCGTCAAGGGCGGCTGGCAGAAGCTCTTCGAGCTGAACAAGGACATCGTCTCGGACGCCGACCTGATCTTCCCGGGTCAGAAGCTGAAGCTCAGCTGAACATTGCGGCAAAAGCCGCAGAAACTTGTACGCGGCGTCAGCTGACCCCGTGCAGGATTCCCACCGCCCGGCGCGTGCCCCACGCGCCGGGCGGTGCTGCGTGCGGCCCCCGAAGGCCGATGATCAAGCGACCTATGTCCCGGAAGAGGGGTATTCGGTCCCTTTTTCGTCCCAGGGTCCGGGCGGTCGGGCGGCCCAGTGCCCGGATCCGGTTAGGCTCTAGGCGGCAAGGCCATCCCACGGCCTGACACGCCACCGCACACTCAGCGTCACATCCCAGAAGGAGATGCTCGTGCCGTCCATCGACGTCGTCGTAGCCCGGGAAATCCTGGACTCCCGAGGCAACCCCACGGTCGAGGTCGAGGTGGGCCTCGACGATGGCAGCACCGGCCGTGCTGCAGTTCCGTCCGGCGCCTCCACCGGTGCATTCGAGGCCATCGAGCTCCGTGACGGTGACCCCAACCGTTACTTCGGCAAGGGTGTCGAGAAGGCCGTCCTCGCCGTCATCGAGCAGATCGGCCCGGAGCTCGTCGGCTACGACGCCACCGAGCAGCGCCTGATCGACCAGGCCATGTTCGACCTGGACGCCACCGACAACAAGGGCTCGCTCGGCGCCAACGCCATCCTCGGCGTGTCCCTGGCCGTCGCGCACGCCGCGTCCGAGGCCTCGGACCTTCCGCTCTTCCGCTACCTCGGCGGTCCGAACGCGCACCTGCTGCCCGTTCCGATGATGAACATCCTCAACGGTGGGTCGCACGCCGACTCCAACGTGGACATCCAGGAGTTCATGATCGCCCCCATCGGCGCGGAGTCCTTCTCCGAGGCGCTGCGTTGGGGTGCCGAGGTCTACCACACCCTCAAGAAGGTCCTGCACACCAAGGGCCTCTCCACCGGCCTGGGCGACGAGGGCGGCTTCGCCCCGAACCTGGAGTCCAACCGCGCCGCGCTCGACCTCATCATCGAGGCCATCAAGCAGGCCGGCTACACCCCGGGCACGGACATCGCGCTCGCGCTCGACGTCGCCGCGTCCGAGTTCTACAAGGACGGCCAGTACGAGTTCGAGGGCAAGTCCCGCTCGGCCGCCGAGATGACCGACTACTACGCCGAGCTCGTCGAGGCGTACCCGCTCGTCTCCATCGAGGACCCGCTGTTCGAGGACGACTGGGACGGCTGGAAGACCATCACCGACCGCCTCGGCGCGAAGGTCCAGATCGTCGGTGACGACCTGTTCGTCACCAACCCGGAGCGTCTGGCCCGCGGTATCGAGGAGGGCTCCGCGAACGCCCTGCTCGTGAAGGTGAACCAGATCGGTTCGCTGACCGAGACCCTGGACGCCGTCGAGATGGCCCAGCGCAACGGCTTCAAGTGCATGATGTCCCACCGCTCCGGTGAGACCGAGGACGTCACCATCGCCGACCTCGCCGTCGCCGTGAACTGCGGTCAGATCAAGACCGGCGCCCCGGCCCGCTCGGACCGTGTCGCCAAGTACAACCAGCTGCTGCGCATCGAGGAGATCCTCGACGACGCCGCGGTGTACGCGGGCCGCAGCGCCTTCCCGCGCTTCAAGGGCTAATCACCCCCCTGAGGGGCTGGCCTCCGTACGTCCCCGCACTCGGTCCCGTACCGTGTGCGGGGACGTATTGCGTAGTGCGTACCTAGGGGAGGCGGACCAATGGCCGGGAACCGGGATCGGTTCTCCACCTTCTCCACCGCGACCAGGCTCAAGCAGCTCGGAGAGCGGACCGCCGCCCACGTCTACCGGTCGCAGTCGCGGCGCCAGGTCCGCCGCAGCCGGCTCACCGGCCGCGCCGCGCTCCTGGTGCTCGTCCTCTGTACGCTGGTCGTCGCCCTCGCGTATCCGATGCGCCAGTACGTCTCCCAGCGCTCGGAGATCGCGAAGCAGCAGCGGGCCGCCGCGGCCGCGCGGGACCGCCTGGAGCGGCTCCGCGACGAGAAGGCCCGCTGGCAGGACGACGCCTACGCGGAGCAGCAGGCGCGCAAGCACCTGCACTTCCTGCGCCCGGGGGAGATCGGCTACATCATGAGCGACCCCGGGGCCCAGCCCCCGCAGCCGCACGGGACCGGCCACGCCGGCTCCGACCGCCCCTGGTACTCCAACGTCTGGGACGGCGTCGACAAGGCCGACCGCCCCGGCGAGTGATCCGTACCGCCGTACCGCAGCACCCATCCACGAGAACGAAGAGACTTCCTCCAGGCATGCAGACGCCCCCGCCCCAGACAGACCGGACCGAGCCGACCGACGCGGACATCGAGGCGTTCGAGCAGCAGCTCGGCCGCCCGCCGCGCGGGCTGCGCGCCATCGCGCACCGCTGCCCCTGCGGGCAGCCGGACGTGGTGGAGACCGCCCCGCGGCTCCCCGACGGCACCCCCTTCCCGACGCTGTACTACCTGACGTGCCCGCGCGCGGCCTCCGCGATCGGCACGCTGGAGGCCAACGGCGTGATGAAGGAGATGCAGGCCCGGCTCGCCGAGGACAAGGAACTGGCCGCCGCCTACCAGGCCGCCCACGAGGACTACATCCAGCGGCGCGACGCCATCGAGGTGCTCCAGGGCTTCCCGAGCGCCGGCGGCATGCCGGACCGGGTGAAGTGCCTGCACGTGCTGGTCGGCCACTCCCTGGCCGCCGGCCCCGGGGTGAACCCGTTCGGCGACGAGGCCCTGGCGATGCTGCCGGAGTGGTGGGCCAAGGGCGCCTGCGTCGTCCCGTGCGGGGAGAAGAAGACGGACGACAAGGAGCCGGGGGCGTGACCCGCGTCGCCGCCGTCGACTGCGGTACGAACTCCATCCGGCTGCTCGTGGCGGACTGCGACCCGGCCACCGGCGAGCTGACCGAGCTGGACCGCCGGATGACCATCGTCCGGCTCGGCCAGGGCGTGGACCGGACCGGGCGCCTGGCCCCGGAGGCGCTGGAGCGCACCTTCGCCGCCTGCCGCGAGTACGCGGGGGTCATCAAGGAGTTCGGCGCGGAGCGGGTGCGCTTCGTGGCGACCTCCGCCTCCCGGGACGCCGAGAACCGGGCGGACTTCGTCCGGGGCGTCCTGGACATCCTGGGGGTCGAGCCCGAGGTGATCTCCGGTGACCAGGAGGCGGAGTTCTCCTTCACCGGCGCGACCAAGGAGCTGACGGCGCACGAGCACCTGGAGCGGCCGTTCCTGGTGGTGGACATCGGCGGCGGCTCGACCGAGTTCGTGGTCGGCGAGGAGCACGTACGGGCCGCGCGGTCCGTGGACATCGGCTGCGTCCGGATGACCGAGCGGCACCTGGTGGTGGACGGGGTCGTCACCGACCCGCCGACCGCGGAGCAGGTCGCCGCGATCCGGGCCGACATCGAGGCGGCGCTGGACCTGGCCGCCGAGAGCGTCCCGCTGGCCGAGGCGCGCACGCTGGTGGGCCTGGCCGGCTCGGTGACCACGGTCGCCGGGATCGCGCTGGGGCTGCCGGAGTACGAATCGTCCGCGATCCACCACTCCCGGATCTCCTACGAGCAGGTGCGGGAGATCAGCGAGCGGATGCTGACGGCGACGCACGCCGAGCGCGCGGCGATCCCCGTGATGCATCCGGGCCGGGTGGACGTGATCGGCGCGGGTGCGCTGGTACTGCTGGCGATCATGGAACGGATCGGCGCCTCCGAGGTTGTCGTGTCGGAGCACGACATCCTCGATGGAATCGCTTGGTCCATCGCCTGAACGACCTTCGAAGCAGGTTGTGAAGGCCTGTTCGGGCGCTGTTGCGGCAGTGATCCAAACGAACTTCGTGAAGTTCTTCACAAGGAAAAAGGGTCTGTTGGGTCAACAGAAGGGTCCTTTGGGCCCTTCCGGAGGCCCGCAGGCCCTTTTTCGCGTGCGTTCGTGCGATCGGCGGAGGCGGCGGGATCCGCGTCAGAGGTATGGACGAACCCCTGTGGTCCAGTCCGCTTCCGGCCTTGGAGGCCAGTTCAGGACGGGTGAACAACGACTCCGGACGCCTTCTGGTTCCCGTCGTGCGTCATGACCTCCGTCACGTGGGCGGCGGAGTGTAGCAGAGGGTCTCTCAGTCCTTGTGAAGGGGCTCACGAGCGACACCCCTTTGGGTGCTGGATACTCGTTCCATGAGCACCACGGAGCGTCCCAGGATCCTCGTTGTAGGAGGTGGGTACGTAGGCCTGTACGCAGCCAAGCGCATCATGAAGAAGATGCGCTACGGCGAGGCGACCGTCACGGTCGTCGACCCGCGCTCGTACATGACCTACCAGCCCTTCCTCCCTGAAGTGGCCGCAGGCAGCATCTCGCCTCGGCACGTCGTCGTCCCGCTGCGACGCGTGCTGCCCAAGGCAGAGGTTCTCACCGGCCGGGTCACCAGCATCGACCAGGACCGCAAGGTCGCCGTCGTCACGCCGCTCGTCGGCGAGGCGTACGAGCTGCCCTTCGACTACCTGGTGATCGCGCTCGGCGCTGTCTCCCGCACCTTCCCGATCCCCGGCCTCGCCGAACAGGGCATCGGCATGAAGGGCGTCGAAGAGGGCATCGGCCTGCGCAACCACGTTCTCGAGCAGCTCGACAAGGCCGAGTCCACGACGGACGAGAACGTCCGCCGCAAGGCCCTCACCTTCGTCTTCGTCGGCGGCGGCTTCGCCGGTGCGGAGACCATCGGTGAGGTCGAGGACATGGCCCGGGACGCCGCGAAGTACTACTCCACGATCAAGCGCGAGGACATGCGCTTCATCCTGGTCGACGCGGCCGACAAGATCCTTCCCGAGGTCGGGCCCAAGCTCGGCACCTGGGGCAAGGAGCACCTCGAGTCCCGCGGCATCGAGATCTACCTCAGCACCTCCATGGACTCCTGCGTGGACGGCCACGTGGTGCTGAAGAACGGCCTCGAGGTCGACTCCAACACCATCGTGTGGACCGCCGGCGTCAAGCCGAACCCGGCCCTGGCCCGCTACGGCCTGCCGCTGGGCCCCCGCGGCCACGTGGACGCCCAGCCGACCCTCCAGGTCACGGGCACGGACTACATCTGGGCCGCGGGCGACAACGCCCAGGTCCCTGACGTGGCCGCCCGCAAGGCCGGCGTCGAGAACGCCTGGTGCCCGCCGAACGCCCAGCACGCGCTGCGTCAGGCCAAGGTCCTCGGCGACAACGTCATCTCGGGCATGCGCGGCTTCCCGCAGCACCCGTACTCGCACTCCAACAAGGGTGCGGTGGCAGGCCTCGGCCTCCACAAGGGCGTCGCGATGATCGTCATGGGCAAGACGAAGATCAAGCTCAAGGGCCGGCTGGCCTGGTACATGCACCGTGGCTACCACGGCATGGCCATGCCGACCTGGAACCGCAAGATCCGCGTCTTCGCCGACTGGACCCTCGCGATGTTCCTCAAGCGCGAGGTCGTCTCCCTCGGTGCGCTGGAGACCCCCCGCGAGGAGTTCTACGAGGCCGCCAAGCCGGCGCCGGCTCCGGCCGCCGCCGCTGCCCCGGCCGCGAAGGCCAAGGCCTGACCCGTGTGACCGGCAGGACCCGAGCTGCACCTGCCTCACTTGCTCCATCTGCTCCACCTGTACGACCCGTAGGACCTGTACGACCCCGAAGGGGCCGCCCGCCATCCGTGGTGCGGGCGGCCCCTTCGGCGTACCAGGGGCCCGGGATGGGTAGACGGAGGGGTCGGAGCTTTTGTGGAGGTGCGCCATGACCGACGCCGCGCCGCGGCTCGCCGTTGTTGCCGAGACCCTGCTGGGTGCCCCGCTGCCGGTGCGCGTGCGGGCCTGGGACGGCAGCGAGGCCGGCCCGCCCGACGGCCCCGTGCTCGTCATCCACGACCGCCGCGCCGTGCGGCGGATGCTGTGGAGGCCCGGCGAGCTGGGGCTGGCCCGCGCCTGGGTGGCGGGCGAACTGACGGTCGAAGGCAATCTGTTCGATCTGCTGGACCGGGTGGCGGGCCTGCTGTGGGAACGCGGGCCGGACCTGCCGCCCGTCGGCCCCGCCGTCTCCACGGCCCAGACCGGGCCCGGGCCGCTCGCGGCCCTGGGGAACCTCGCGCGCCGCGCCGGGCTCCCCGCGCTCTCCGACCTGCCGGGGGCGAGGTGGCGCGACGCCGCCCACCGGGCCGCCGCGCGCGAGCTGATCGCCCTCGCCGGACCGCTGCCGCCGCCCCCGCCCCCCGCCGAGGAGGCGGACCGGCGGGGCGGAGCACTCCACAGCAAGGGCCGCGACCGCCGGGCCGTCAGCCACCACTACGACGTCGGCAACGACTTCTACGAACGGGTCCTCGGCCCCTCGATGGTGTACTCCTGCGCCTACTGGAGCCCCGGCTCCACCCTGGAGCAGGCCCAGCACGACAAGCTCGACCTGGTCTGCCGCAAGCTCGCCCTGCGGCCCGGGGACCGGCTGCTCGACGTCGGCTGCGGCTGGGGCTCCATGGCGCTGCACGCCGCCCGCGAGTACGGCGTCCGGGTCACCGGCGTCACGCTCTCCCGCGAGCAGGCCGTGTACGCCCGTAAACGGGTCGCGGACGGGGGACTGACCGACCTGGTGGACATCCGGATCCAGGACTACCGGGACGTCAAGGACGGGCCGTACGAGGCCATTTCCTCCATCGGGATGGCCGAACACGTCGGGGCCGACCGCTACCGGGACTACGCCCGCACCCTGCACGCCCTGCTGCGCCCCGGCGGGCGGCTGCTGAACCACCAGATCGCCCGTCCGCCGGAGCCGGACGAGGAGGCGTACCGGATCGACGAGTTCATCGACGCCTACGTCTTCCCCGACGGCGAGCTCTCCCCGCTCGGCACCACCGTCGGCGAACTGGAGCGGGCCGGCTTCGAGGTCCGCGACGTGGAGGCGCTGCGCGAGCACTACGGGCTGACCCTGCGGGCCTGGGTGGCCCGGCTGGAGGAGCACTGGGCGGAGGCGGTCCGGCTGACCTCGCCCGGGCGGGCCCGGGTCTGGCAGCTCTACATGGCGGCCTGCGCGCTCGGCTTCGAGCGGGGCCGGCTCGGCGTCAACCAGGTGCTCGCGGTGCGGCCCACCGCGTCCGGGGATGCCCGGCTGCCGCTGCGGCTGCGCACGTGGGACGCAGAAACGGTCTAGCAGCATCACGGGAACGCGGAAGGGCCCCAGGCGTTGGCGAATTCGAGGGGTCGTTGCAACACGTGGTCGGTTGACTAGGCCGCGAGCAGTTTAGACAGACGCTCGGCTGGGGTTTCCCAGCCGAGCGTCTTGCGTGGGCGGCTGTTGAGTTCGGCGGCCACGGCGTCCAGGTCCTGTCGGCTGTGGGGAGACAGGTCGGTGGCCTTGGGGAAGTACTGCCTGAGCAGGCCGTTGGTGTTCTCGTTGGAGCCGCGTTGCCAGGGGCTGGCGGGATTGCAGAAGTAGACCGGGATGTCGGTGGCGAGGCTGAAGGCGCGGTAGGCAGCCATCTCGGCTCCCTGGTCCCAGGTGAGGGACCGCAGCAGGTGCGGAGGAAGCGTCTTCACGGTCTCGATCAGGGCGTCGCGGGTGTTGTCCGCGCTGTATCCAGTAGGCAGGTGGACCAGCATCACGTAGCGGGTGGTGCGTTCGACGAGGGTGCCGATCGCCGACTTGTGGTCCTTGCCGATGATGAGGTCCCCCTCCCAGTGACCTGGAACGGCGCGGTCTGAGACCTCGGCCGGCCGGTCGCTGATCATGACCATGTTCTGCACTGCCCGGGGCCGTCGTGTGTGGGCCTGCCGGTGCGGGCGCCGGCGGGCGCGTCCGCTCCGCAGGGCCCGGGCCAGTTCACGGCGGAGTTCACCGCGGCCTTGGACGTAGAGGGCTTGGTAGACCGTCTCGTGGGTCACGTGCATCTCCGGCCGGTCGGGAAACCGCTTTCGCAGAGAGTTGCAGATCTGTTCGGGGCTCCACCGAAGGGCGAGGTGGTTCTGAATGAAGTCCCGCAGTTCGGGGTTCTGGCCGATCTTCCCGACCTTGGGACGCGGCCTGCGGGCGTCGGCGCGGGCCTGGGCGGCGTGCGGCCGGTAGTCGCGGCTGTCGGGGTGCCGGTTCCGTCGGATCTCTCGGCTGACGGTGGAGGGGCTGCGGCCCAGCTCGGCGGCGATGGACCGGACCGTGGCCTTCTCCCGGAGCCGGTCGGCTATGTGGATGCGGTCGGTCTGGGAAAGGTACCGAGACAGGCCCGAGGGCGGCACCACCCTGCTGATGGGTGGTGCCGCCCTCTGCCTGCTGTCGGCGCTGCGTCCGTGTAGCCACTTCCTGCCGGTACGTGGATCGACGCCCACGATCCGGCACGCTTCACGGTTGCTGAGCCCTTGATCCATGAGCCGTGAGTATGCCTCGCGCTCTCGGCTCAGCTTCCTGGGCCCCTGAGCTGTTCGATCCCCACGGATCTCGAAGTCCATCGCATCCCCTGAGCTGGGGTGTTGCGACGACCACTAGAACTCAGGGTTGCCTGGGGCCCTTCCGCGTCCTGTGCCGCTGCCGCGGGTGCTACTCCGTCTTGATGGCGGTCAGCATGTTCAGGCGGGCGGCGCTGCGGGCCGGCCACATGGCGGCCAGGACACCGACCACGGCGGCCAGCAGGAGGAAGATGCCGATCCGGTCCCAGGGGAGGATCAGTTCGTAGTTCGGCATGGACTTCGCGATCGTGCTGCCGACGGCCCAGGCGAGGAAGACGCCGATGGCGACGCCCAGGACCGCTCCGAAGAGCGAGATGGCCACGGCCTCCAGGCGAATCATGTTCTTGACCCGGCCCCGGTCGAGACCGATCGCCCGCAGCATGCCGATCTCCTGGGTCCGCTCGAAGACGGACATCGCCAGCGTGTTGACCACACCGAGCACCGAGATGATCAGAGCCATGCCGAGCAGGCCGTACATGATGTTCAGCATCAGGTTGATCTGGCCGCCCATCTCGTTGCGCATGTCCTGCCGGGTGGCGACGTTGATGGCCGGGTTCTTGCCCAGGGCGTCGACGACCTTCTGCTGGCCGGCCTTGGACGACCCGCCCTCGACGTTGACGTACACCTCGCTGACGGCGCTCTCCTCACTGTGCTGGGAGAGGATCTTGTCGTCGAGGACGTACGGGGAGAGCAGGCCCTGCATGTCCTTGTAGACCGCGCCGACCTTGAGGGTGCTCTCCTGGCCGTCCTCGAACTTCACCTTGATCGTGGAGCCGGTGTCGAGCTTCCGGCTCTTCGCGGTCTTCTCGGCGACCAGGACCTCGCCCTTGCCGAGGGAGTCCACCGAGCCGCTGACGGTCTCGATGTTCAGCAGCTGGCCGATGCCGGCCGGGTTGACGCCGGAGGCGGCCCCGAAGTCGTCGTCGACCATGAAGTAGCCGGCCGTCTGCGGGGAGACGGCCTTGATGCCGGGGGTCTTGGCCAGGGTCTCGCTCACCGACTTGTCGAGGTAGCCCATGCCGCCGGCCATGGAGAGCTTGTAGTCGGCCTTGAGCTTCTCGGTGCTCATCCGGTCGACGACCTTGCCGACGGTGATGCCGAGCACCGACAGGGTGGTGACCAGGGTCAGGCCGATCGCCAGGGAGGCGGCGGTGACGGCGGTGCGGCGCGGGTTGCGGACGGCGTTCTGGGAGGCCAGCTTGCCCGGGATGCCGAACACCTTCTGCAGCAGCGGGCGGACGGCGCCGATGACCGGCTTGGAGAGCAGCGGCAGCAGCACGATCATGCCGATGAGCATGAAGAACGCGCCCGCGCCGATGGTCATACGGCCGCTGTTGCCGCCCGTGGACACGCCGAGCAGGACCAGGCCGATGCCGAGGACGCTGATGATCGAGCCGATGACGTTGCGCACGACCAGGGACTTCGCGGTGGCCGGCAGGTGGGCGCTGCCCATGGCCGCGACCGGGGCGATGCGGCCGGTGCGCCAGGCCGGCAGCACCGCGGCGACCGTGGTGACCAGGATGCCGATGACCAGGGCCGCGGTGATCGTGCCCGGGGCGATCACGAGGTCGCCGCCCGGGAGCTTGGCGCCGAAGGAGCCGAGGACGGAGCGTATGGCGACCGCCAGGCCGATACCGCTGAGCAGGCCGACGACGGCGGACAGGGCGCCGACGACCAGGGCCTCGGCGAGCACCGAGCGCATGACCTGGCCGCGGTTGGCGCCGACGGCGCGCAGCAGGGCCAGCTCCTTGGTGCGCTGGGTGACCAGCATGGTGAAGGTGTTGTAGATCAGGAAGATGCCGACGAAGAGCGAGATACCGGCGAAGATGAGCAGCATGGTGCTCAGCTGACTGAGGCCCTCCTCGATGTCCTTGGCCTGCTTTTTGGCCAGCTCGGCGCCCGTCTTCGCCGTGGTGTGCTTGCTGGGGACCAGCAGCTTGATGTCGGCGAGCAGCTTGTCGGCGGAGGTGCCGTCCTTGGCCGCGACCGACATCTCCATGAAGTAGCCGGGCTTGAGGTAGAGCTCCTGGGCGACCTTGGTCTCGAAGAGCACCAGGCTGCCGCCGGCCTGCACGGCGCCGTCCTCGATGGTGAAGACACCGGCGAGGGAGTACTCCTTGACCGGGCCGTTGGTGGCGACGCGGACCTTGTCACCGACCTTGTACTTGCCCGTGTCCGCGGTCGCCTTGTCGAGCGCGACCTCGTCGGCCTTGGCCGGCCCGGCGCCCTGGACGAAGGTGTAGCGCGGGTCCTTGCCGTCCTTGACGGGCGTGTAGTTGGCACCCTGGTTGGACCAGCCGGCGCCGATCAGCTTGCCGTTCTCGTCGCCGACACCGGCGAAGCCCGTGACGCGTCCGGAGACGGTCGCGACGCCCGGGAGCGCCTTGACCTTGTCGAGGGTGGCCTGGCTCAGGCCGGGCTCGCCCTCCTTCTCGCCGTTCTCGTTGCGGCCCTGGCCGTACGAGGTGACGGAGACGGCCACGCCCGCGTAGTCCTTGGCGGACTGGCCGGAGAGGGACTTCTTGAGGGTGTCGGTGAAGACGAGGGTGCCGGAGACGAAGGCGACGCCGAGGGTGACGGCGAGCACCGTCATCAGCAGTCGGGCCTTGTGCGCGAGGACGTTGCGCAGGGCTGTACGGAACATGGGGGATCTCAGTCCTGGGGCTGGAAGTCTGGAGGAGGGTCGGGGAGGAGATCCCGGGTCAGCTGGTGCGGCCCTTGGCGTCGAAGGACTTCATCCGGTCCAGCACGCCGTCGGCGGTGGGGCTGTGCATCTCGTGGACGATCTCGCCGTCGGCGAGGAAGATGACGCGGTCCGCGTAGGAGGCGGCGACCGGGTCATGGGTGACCATCACCACGGTCTGGCCGAGCTCGCGCACCGAGTTGCGCAGGAAGCCGAGGACCTCGGCGCCGGAGCGGGAGTCGAGGTTTCCAGTGGGCTCGTCACCGAAGATGATCTCGGGGCGGGAGGCCAGGGCGCGAGCCACGGCCACGCGCTGCTGCTGGCCGCCGGAGAGCTGGGTGGGGCGGTGGGAGAGGCGGCCCGAGAGGCCGACCATGTCGATCACGGAGTCCAGCCACTGCTTGTCGGGCTTGCGGCCGGCGATGTCCATGGGGAGCGTGATGTTCTCCAGGGCCGTCAGGGTCGGCAGCAGGTTGAAGGCCTGGAAGATGAAGCCGATCTTGTCCCGGCGGAGCTGGGTGAGCTGCTTGTCCTTGAGGCTGCCCAGCTCGGTGTCGCCGATGCGGACGGAGCCCTCGGAGAAGGTGTCCAGGCCCGCGACGCAGTGCATCAGCGTGGACTTGCCGGAGCCCGAGGGGCCCATGATCGCGGTGAACTGCCCCTGCGTGAAGTCCACCGTGACGTTCTTGAGGGCGACCACCTGGGTCTCGCCCTGGCCGTACACCTTGGAGAGGCCGGTGGCGCGGGCGGCCACGGCCTGGGCGGTGTGCGGGGCGTAGTTCATGGTGGTCACGGGACGGCTCCTCGGTCTGCGGTGCGGGGACGTTTCCATCCTCGCCGCGGGTACCCCCGCTCCGGATCAGCCGCCGTGCCTGTTCCTCGCCCCGCTGGAGTCTGACGGCGGGCGGGCGCGGGTCCTCCTCTGGTATGACAGAAGCGCCATCGGCGGGCGGTGGCCCGGGGTGGCGGGGAGGGTGGCGCGGGGGGTGGCGTGGGCCATCGAAATCCCGTCATTCCCGTACAGGTGATGATCGACGTCCAGAACGGGCCGACCGTGCATTCTCGGGTCTGACGAACCCTCAAGCGCCAATAAAATCAGACAACATCGGAAAGTTCGCAGGTTGGCAGGGGGAGCGATCCGGATAGGCTCGGGTCAGCGTTCAAGGCTTTTTCACGGGGGCCGCCACGCCTTGCCCGGATGGTGGAATGCAGACACGGCGAGCTTAAACCTCGCTGGCCTTCGGGCCGTGCCGGTTCAAGTCCGGCTCCGGGCACCATCAATGGCACGGCGCCCGGCCTGCAGGACCGGCCTTCCTGGGACTTGACCGTCCCCGGGGAGTGGGAACACGGGGGAACACGCGCGCCGCGAGCGCCTCCCGCGAACGGAAAAGCCGAAGTCTTCCGTGACGACGTCAACGAGGCGCGGATCCGTCCGGCCGCCGGGCCGGGTGAAGGGCGAGGGGTACGCCGCGGCCGGGCACACGCCCCGGGGCGTGACCGGAACCGGGCCGTCCCCGCCGCGCCGGTCCGGTATGTCGGCGTACGGGGGTCTTTCGCGAGGCTCCCCCTTTATTTACTGCGCTCCGTCGTGGCCTCTCCTAAGATCCTCCTCCAGCAGTAGGGTGCTTTTTTTGCGAGCGCATTACTCTTGATGCAAGGCCGCGCTCGGTGGCCACGGAGGAGTGAGATGAGGAGCAGTAACCCGGTCTTCTCGCGACGGGGGTTCAGCCGCGACAACGGTGGCTACGCGGGCTTTGACGCGCAGCCGCAGCAGGCCGGGACCAACCCGTACGCGACGAACCCGTACGCGGCCGACCCGACCACCGGCATGCCCCAGGCCCCGGCCCGCGCCAACGTGATGACCATGGACGACGTCGTGAGCCGTTCGGCCATGACGCTCGGCACGCTCATCGTGACGGCGACCCTTGCCTGGATGGCGCTGCCGGTCGACCCGGACAACCTCGGCATGTCCTACGGCATCGCCATCGGCGCGGGCCTCATCGCCTTCGTCTTCGCGATGATCCAGTCCTTCAAGAGCAAGCCCGTCCCGGGCCTGATCCTGGCCTACGCGGCGTTCGAGGGTGTCTTCCTCGGCGTCATCAGCGCGGCCGTCAGCACGTACCTCGGCCCCGGCGTGGTCATGCAGGCCGTGATGGGCACGATGTGCGTCTTCGCCGCCGTGCTCTTCGCGTACAAGATGCGCTGGATCCGCGTCACCCGCCGCTTCTACGGCTTCGTGATGGCGGCGACGCTGGGCTTCATCCTGCTGATGCTCGTGAACTCGCTGTTCGCGGTCTTCGGCGGCGGCGACGGCCTCGGCTTCCGCAGCGGCGGCCTCGGCCTGCTGTTCGGCGCCATCGGCGTCATCCTCGGCGCCTGCTTCCTCGCCCTCGACTTCAAGCAGGTCGAGGACGGCATCGCCTACGGTGCCCCGCGCGAGGAGGCCTGGCTGGCGGCCTTCGCCCTCACCATGACCCTGGTCTGGATCTACGTCGAGATGCTGCGCATCTTCTCGATCCTCTCGGGCGACGACTAGCAGGACCCGCAGGCCGGCCACCGGCCTGCGCACGGCATGGGGAAGGCCCCGCGAGCACACCGCTCGCGGGGCCTTCCCGCATCCAGGGTGCGGGAACGGTCGGGTATCGGGGGAGGGGGCTCAGCCGAACCGGCGTGCGGCTCTGCGCAGGTCGTACTCGTGGATGATCGCCTTGGCCTGGCCGTACGACAGCTCGTGCGCGCCGCGCAGCCAGCTGACCTTCTCCTCGAACCGGACGAGTGAGGGGCCGTCGTCCACGGTGCGGAGCCAGTCGGAGACTTCACGACCGGTGGTCTGGGGGATTCTGTCGATCATGTTGCGGTGTGTCCGCTCGGAGAACTCTACGGACATGGGCGCCTCCGGAGGTATCGCCGTGCTGTTCTCTTCACGCCACCGTGCCGGAGAGTTCGCCCGTTGGCAATGGTGCCCGGGCGGCGCGTAAGGTCGGCCAGGTGCTTGATACTTCGCCCCTGACCGCCGTCGTGGAACGCTTCGCCGACCGGCTGCGGGCCGCGCCGCAGAGCCGCCTGCAGCAGGGCGCCGCCGCCGCGGCGCTGGACCTGGCCCGCGAACTCTCCGTACGGGCCCAGCGGATCGAGACGCCAGGGCAGGGTCCGAAGGAGGTGCCGGACGCCGGCATCTTCGTGGTCGGCGATCAGGTGGCGGTGACCGGGCTGGACCTCGCCGAAGCACTGCGCGCCGCGGCCCCGGACAGCGCGAAGGCCCCGTCCGAGGTGCTGGACGAGGCCGTGCGGCTGGTGGAGCAGGCGGAGATCAGAGCGATGCGATGACGCGGTCCGCGAGGATGTAGACGTTGCTGTCGGGGTCCTCGGCGTCACCGCAGGAGAAGGTCAGCGCGTAGGCGCCGGAGATGCCCGAGCCGCCCAGCAGGACCGGCGCGGTGCCCGAGCGCAGGGCCTCGGCGAGGCGCTCCGCGGTCTCCCGGTGCCCCGGGGTCATGCACAGCGTCGTGCCGTCGGTGAAGACGTACACGTCGAGCGTGCCGAGCGGGCCCGGGCGGACGTCCGCGAGGGCCGTACGGGCCTCCGCGAGCTCCTCCAGGCGGTTCACGGTGCGCTCGTGGTCGGCGCCGGGGTGCGAGGCCTGCACCGGTACGAAGTCGGGGTGCGAGGGGTGGCGCCGGCGCGCGGCGGCCAGCTCGGCCGAATCCTCGGGGTACCCGGGGAGCTCGTCGAGGATCTCCTCGCCGAGTACGGGCTCCAGCCCCACCAGGTCGGCCTGCCGGGGCAGGAAGACCGGGCTGTCCTCGCCGAGCCCGGGCAGACCGCCCAGCAGCGAAGGAGCGTCGGCGGCGTCACGGGCCTCCTGCGCGGCCCAGAAGGCCCGCGCCTCGGCGAGCTCGCGCTCGCGCTCTTCGGCGAGGGCCTCGGCCACGGCGGCTCGTATCTCCGCGGCGGGGGACTCCACGGCGCTGCGGGCGTGCGGGACGGTCGCACCGCGGGGGTGCACCGGCACCGCCAGCTCGGTGCGCAGGGCGGTGACCTGCTTGCGCAGACCGTGGACGGCGTGCAGCGCAGCAGCGCCCACGGCGGTGGCAGCGGCCGTGGTCAGCAGCAGGGCAAGAGACATGGCGCTCACTGACTAACTCCTGAGGTGATTCGATCCCCCGACTTCCTACATCAGAGTGTCCCGACCTGGGAATGGCGTGCAGTGCATTACGTCACGAAATGGACAGGGCTTTGGTCACACACGCCGCACCCGTACCAGCTCTGACCTGCGTAAACATCGATCCCCCAGGAGATAGGTCACATCCTGGGGGAAATTTGGTCACAGGTCGGCCGCGACCGGGTTAGATCCGGCGTCAGTACGCCGCAAGGGATCCGGCCGGATCCCTTGCGGCGCCTGGGGCCCACTCTTGATCCAGTTAGCTCAGACGCTCGATGACCATGGCCATGCCCTGGCCACCGCCGACACACATCGTCTCGAGACCGAACTGCTTGTCGTGGAACTGCAGGCTGTTGATCAGAGTGCCGGTGATGCGCGCACCGGTCATCCCGAAGGGGTGACCGACGGCGATGGCTCCGCCGTTGACGTTCAGCTTCTCCAGAGGGATCTCCAGGTCCCGGTACGACGGGATGACCTGGGCCGCGAAGGCCTCGTTGATCTCGAAGAGGTCGATGTCGCCGACCGTGAGGCCGGCCCGCTTCAGGGCTTGCTTCGACGCCTCGACCGGGCCCAGGCCCATGATCTCGGGGGAGAGGCCGGTGACACCGGTGGAGACGATCCGGGCCAGCGGGGTCAGGCCCAGCTCGCGGGCCTTGGTGTCACTCATGATGACCAGCGCCGCGGCGCCGTCGTTGAGCGGGCAGCAGTTGGCGGCCGTGACCAGGCCGTCGGGGCGGAAGACGGGCTTGAGGCCCTGCACGCCCTCCAGGGTCACGCCGGCGCGCGGGCCGTCGTCCCCGGAGACGACCGTGCCGTCCGGGGTGGTGACCGGGGTGATCTCGCGGGCCCAGAAGCCGTTCTTGACGGCCTCTTCCGCGAGGTTCTGCGAGCGGACGCCGAACTCGTCCATGTCCTGACGGGTCACGCCCTTGATGCGGGCCAGGTTCTCGGCGGTCTGGCCCATCGCGATGTACGCGTCCGGGACCAGGCCGTCCTCGCGCGGGTCGTGCCAGCCGGAGCCGGTCGACTCGGCGACGGCCGCCGTACGGGCCTCGGCCTCGGCGAAGCGCGGGTTGTGGGTGTCGGGCCAGGAGTCCGAGTTGCCCTTGGCGAACCGCGACACCATCTCGACGCCGGCCGAGATGAAGACGTCACCCTCGCCCGCCTTGATGGCGTGCAGGGCCATCCGGGAGGTCTGCAGCGAGGAGGAGCAGTAGCGGGTGATGGTGGTGCCGGGCAGGAAGTCCATGCCCATCTGCACGGCCACGATGCGGGCCAGGTTGTTGCCCTGCTCGCCGCCCGGCAGGCCGCAGCCCAGCATCAGGTCGTCGATCTCGCGCGGGTCCAGGCCGGGGACCTTGGCCAGGGCGGCCTGGATGATCGTCGCGGTCAGATCGTCCGGCCGCACGTCCTTGAGGGACCCCTTGAAGGCGCGCCCGATGGGGGAGCGGGCGGTGGAAACGATGACGGCTTCGGGCATCGGGACTCCAAGGGTGTGTTGCGGCTCTGAGCGGGACCGCAAGCGAAGTTACCGCCCCGTACGGTCCAGGTCACCGGCCGGGGCGTGTGACACGGGCCGCACTCGCCCGCGGGGCGCCGCCCGTAGGCTCTCAGGACTCCACCGGCTGGGCCGGGTCCGTGGCCGGCACCCGCCGCCGCCGGCGGTGCTTGAGCAGCACCCAGGGGCCGCGGGCGGCCGTGACCTCCGTACCCGCCTGGCCCGCCGCGGCCGACGCGGCCTTCGCCACCGGCAGCATGTCCTCGTCCCGGGACACGTCCAGCCGGTCGGACTCCGGCCACAGGCCCAGTGTCGCGCACAGGGTCGGCAGCACGGCCATGGCGGCGGTCGCGTACCCCTCGGCCGACGGGTGGTAGGAGTCCGGGCCGAACATCTCGCGCGGGTTCGCGGCGAACTCCGGGCCCAGCAGGTCCCCCATGGAGACCGTACGGGCGCCCAGCGCGACCACTCCTATGGTCTGCGCGGCGGCCAGCTGGCGCGAGACCCGGCGCGCCAGCCAGCGCAGCGGCTGGTAGACCGGCTCGATCGTGCCCAGGTCCGGGCAGGTGCCCACGACGACCTCGGAGCCGGCCAGGCGCAGCCTGCGCACGGCCGAGGTGAGCAGCCGCACCGACTGGGTCGGCGGCATCCGGTGGGTCACGTCGTTCGCGCCGATCATGATCACGCAGACGTCCGGGGCCGGCCGGTCCCCGTCCAGCAGCAGGCCGACCTGCCGGTCCAGGTCGTCCGACATGGCACCCGACAGGGCCACGTTGCGCAGCTCCACCGGCCGCTCGGCCACCGCCGCCAGACCGGAGGCCATCAGGGCCGCCGGAGTCTGCCGGGCCCGCCGTACGCCCAGTCCCGCGGCCGTGGAGTCACCCAGCATGCCCAGGCGCAGCGGGCCCGGACTCAGCTCCGGCCCGCCGAATTCGCTCCCGTACAGCCCGTCGGCACGCGGTGGCTCCGGCAGCCCGGAGCCCACCGCACGCCGGGCGAACTGCATCTCGGCGACCACCAGCCCGACCGCGGCGGCCCCGACCAGTCCGAGTCCGCCTCCGCCGTACGCTGCCCCCGCCGCGATCCGGCGGGCTGTTCTCGCCCTGGACATCCTTCAGGCCACCTCCTCGGTCCTCATTGACCCCTACCTGCCCCGTACGGACGGTCGGCCAATCCCTTTCCGCATACTCTGGCCGGACCTCCCGGAGAACCCGTGGAGTCCCCTCCTTGGAGAACATGGTGCAATTCCACGACTCGATGATCAGCCTCGTCGGCAATACCCCGCTGGTGAAGCTCAACCGTGTGACCGAAGGCCTGCAGGCCACCGTCCTTGCGAAGGTCGAGTACTTCAATCCCGGTGGATCCGTGAAGGACCGGATCGCCGTACGGATGATCGAGGCCGCCGAGCAGAGCGGAGCCCTCAAGCCCGGCGGCACCATCGTGGAGCCGACCAGCGGCAACACGGGTGTAGGACTCGCCATCGTGGCCCAGCAGAAGGGCTACAAGTGCATCTTCGTCTGCCCTGACAAGGTGTCCATGGACAAGATCAACGTGATGCGCGCGTACGGCGCCGAGGTCGTGGTCTGCCCGACCGCCGTCGACCCCGAGCACCCGGACTCGTACTACAACGTGTCCGACCGCCTCGCGCGCGAGCCCGGCGCTTGGAAGCCCGACCAGTACAGCAACCCGAACAACCCCCGTTCGCACTACGAGACCACCGGCCCCGAGCTGTGGGACCAGACGGACGGGAAGATCACCCACTTCGTCGCGGGCGTCGGCACCGGCGGCACGATCTCCGGCACCGGCAACTACCTCAAGGAGGTCAGCGGCGGGAAGGTCAAGGTCATCGGCGCCGACCCCGAGGGCTCGGTCTACTCCGGCGGCTCCGGGCGTCCGTACCTCGTCGAGGGCGTCGGTGAGGACTTCTGGCCGACCGCCTACGACCCGAACGTCACCGACGAGATCATCGCGGTGTCCGACAAGGACTCCTTCCAGATGACCCGCCGCCTCGCCAAGGAGGAGGGCCTGCTCGTCGGCGGCTCCTGCGGCATGGCCGTCGTCGCCGCGCTCAAGGCCGCCGAGGGCCTCGGCCCGGACGACGTCGTCGTCGTCCTGCTGCCGGACAGCGGCCGCGGCTACCTCAGCAAGATCTTCAGCGACGAGTGGATGGCGGGACACGGCTTCCTGGAGGAGGCCGGCCCCGCCGCGCGCATCGGCGACGTGCTGAACGACAAGGAGGGCGGCATCCCCTCCCTCGTCCACATGCACCCCGAGGAGACCGTCGGCGAGGCCATCGAGGTCCTGCGCGAGTACGGCGTCTCGCAGATGCCGATCGTCAAGCCGGGCGCCGGTCACCCGGACGTGATGGCCGCCGAGGTCATCGGCTCCGTGGTCGAGAAGGAGCTCCTGGCGGCGCTGTTCGCCCAGCGGGCCTCCCTGACCGACCCGCTGGAGAAGCACATGAGCTCCCCGCTGCCGCAGGTCGGCTCCGGCGAGCCGGTGTCCGAGCTGATGGCGGTGCTCGGCGAGGCGGACGCGGCGATCGTGCTGGTCGAGGGCAAGCCCACCGGTGTGGTGAGCCGTCAGGACCTGCTGGCCTTCCTGGCCAAGTCCGCGAAGTAGCCTGCGGCCCGCCCGGGGGCGGGGGCGGGGCGCGGGCCCACGGCCCGCCTCCCACCCCGGGCACCCGGCCCGTGGCACGGCCTTCGCGCAAACGGTACGGGCATGACACGTGACGGCAGCACCCGCTTAACACGGCTCCGGCACAGTGGTGGTTGTCGGCAGGGGAGTCCGGGAGACCGGAACCCGGCCGGCACCACGGAACGGCGTGTGCGTACCTCCGGAGCGGCTCCCGGACCGCGCGTACGCCACGGACGCGGACGGCCCTGACCCGGCCGTGTCCTTCGCGGGGACCGCCGTCGTCCCGCCCCTCGGGCGACCGAGGGTGCGGCGGTCCCCGCGCAATCCTTTTCCGTCCCAGCCCCGCCGGCGTTTGAGGCGCGGGGGTTCGGGGGCGGAGCCCCCGCAGTGGCGCCGCACCGGTGTACGGGCGTCAGTCCAGCGGGTCCGGCCCACCGGGCCGGAGGCGGCGGGCGTGGAGGAAGTTCACGCCGACGATCCCCGCCCAGGCGACGATCAGCCCCGGCAGCCGCGCCTGCGTGACGGCGATCGCCGACAGCGGGATCGCCAGGACCAGCGTGATGATCGCGAAGCCGAAACGTTCGCCGAAGTTCCCGTCCCCCGGGGCGGCGGAAGGCGCCCGGCCGTCACCGCGGGCCGCGGACAGGCGCTCCTCCGCGAGCCGGCGCCGGACCTGCGTGTCGACCTTCTCGACGAACGAGTCCACGAGCGCGGCCTCGTACTCCGGACCCAGCTCGCGCCGGGCGTCCATCGTCGCGTCGAATTCCTTCTTCAGCTCTTGGGCGTGCGCGTCCATGCCCCCACCGTAGGAATCCCGGCGGGCCCCGGCACTGGGGCTAGCCCCCCTATTGAGAGCCGCCGCTGTTGTCGTGGACGATGGCCTGCCACTCCAGCACCGGGCAGGCGGCGACCGGCAACGTGTCCAGCCCGTCCACGCCGCTCGCGGCTCCGTCGCCGCTGGGAGCGACATGTCAACGAGCAACGCCCCCGCCATCGGGCAGGGGCGTTGTTCGAGACGGCCTGTTTCAGGATGCCTTCTGGCCGGCGGGCTTCTCGATCTCGGTGGTCACCCGTGCCCCTCGGAAGAGCACCGGGAGCCACAGGAGACATGCCGGCAGGGGGACCGCGGCGTAGGTGGCCATGCCCACACTGGAGCCCAACCCGTCCATGAGCGCGCCGAGGACGAGATAGCCGATGCCGATGAGCGCCGACTCCACGAATGCGATCATCGACAGCAGGCTCGCCCGGTGGCGCGACGGCACTGCCTCGTTGAACACGTTGTCCACGATCACGGCGGTGATCTCGGGAACTCCGAGGCCGCACACCCGCAGAAGCCCCCGCAGGCCGAGCCCCGTCATGGTCGCGGCCTCGGCCGGCGGACACGGTTCACGCGTGCCTTCCGGTCCACCCGGGACTCGGACGCCTCGCCCGCCCGCGGAGCCGTGACCAGCGCTGATCGCCGTGGCGACGCGCGCGCACCCCCCGAGGGCGACCCCATCACTCAGGGGTTCACGCTGGCAAGTGCATTACCAGGCTGGGGTTCACACTTTCGTTCTGAGCTTCGGCCCTCACCTATCCGGATCGCGGGCACGGCTTGCCCCGCTGCATAACCGCATGCAGAGTGCTCCCTGACTGAATATCTCACCGGGACGGAGGGGACGGGATGAGCGACAGCCCGGCCGCGCGGCTGCAGAAGCTGTTCGAGGGGCACCGGCTGACGCCGACCCAGCGGCGGATCGCGCACTGCATGGTGCGCGGGGCGGCGGAGGTGCCCTTCCTGTCGAGCGTCGAGCTCGCCGAACTGGCCGGGGTGAGCCAGCCCTCGGTGACCCGGTTCGCCGTGGCGCTGGGCTTCGACGGATATCCCGCGCTCCGCCGCCACCTGCGCGAGGTGGCTCCCGCCGAGCGGCCCGAGGCCGCGCACGAGGACTCGTACAACGAGTACCAGCAGGCCGTCCTGGGCGAGATCGAGAACCTGCGGCAGCTGGCGGCGATGCTCGCCGATCCCGCGCCGGTCCAGGAGGCGGGGCGGCTGCTCGCGGCCTCGACCCCGCTGCTGGTGCTCGGGCTGCGGGCGGCTTCCTCCCAGGCGCGCGGGTTCGCGTACTTCGCGTCGAAGATCCACCCGGACGTACGGCTCCTCGACGAGGGCGGCTCGACGATGGAGGACCGCATCGACGCGGCGCGCTACGAGGGGGCCACGGCGCTGCTCTGCTTCGCGCTGCCCCGCCACCCCCGGGAGGTCGTGGACACGCTGGAACGCTCACGGCGGGCCGGCCTCACCGTGGTCACGGTCGCCGACTCGGCCTTCGCCCCCGTGGCCGGCCACTCGGACCTGCTGATTCCGGCGCAGGTCGGCACCGGGCTGGCCTTCGACACGGCGTGCGCGCCGATGCTGCTGGGCCGGGTGCTGCTGGAGTCGATGGCGGACGCCCTCCCGGACGCACAGGCCCGGCTGGAGGCCTTCGACGCGCGGGCCGCGGCGCGCGGCCTGTTCGTGGAGTGAGCCTCAGCGGTAGTTGAGCTCCGCCAGTTCGGTGGCGAGGCGGTCGCGCAGCGCCGGGATGCGGGCGAGCAGCGGCAGCAGGGCGTTGCGCGCGGCGCGCAGGACCGGGTTCCGGGTGGTCGCGGCCCGGGTCATCCGGTGCGTGAGGGCCACCACGCGCCGGGCGACGGGGCGCCGCCGGGCCTCGTAGCCGTCGAGGTCCCCGGTGGCCAGGGCGCGGCCGAGGGCGTAGCCGTCCTGGATGCCGGTGTTCATGCCCTGGCCGCCGGCCGGGCTGTGCACATGGGCCGCGTCCCCGGCGAGCAGCAGCCGTCCGGCGCGGTAGCGGTCGGCGACCCGGTGGTGGATCCGGAACCGGGAGGACCAGACGAGTTCGCGGACGGCGGCCCGGCCGGGCACGCGCTCGTCCATCAGGTCCCGGACGAAGGCGAGGTCCGGCTCGGCGGGGGCCTCGGCGACGGCGGCGACGATCCGGTAGTGCCCTCCGGGCAGCGGGGCGATCACGGTGGGCCCGGCGGCGCCGAAGGCGAGCGTGACCTCGTGCGGGCCCGGGGCCCAGTCCATGACCACGTCGGCGAGGACGAAGGACTCCCCGTACGCGCTGCCCTCGAAGGCGATGCCGGCGGCCCCGCGGACCACGCTGTGCATCCCGTCGGCGCCGACGGCGTGGGCCGCGCGCAGGGTTTCTCCGGTGGCGGTGGTGAGGGTGACCCCGTCCGCGTCCTGGGTGACGGAGGTGACCTCGTAGGGGCGGTGGACATCGCCGCCCAGGGCGCGCAGGCGCTCCAGGAGTACGGCCTCGGTCTCGTACTGGGGGACCATCAGCGCGTACGGGTGGGCCGTGGGCAGGCCGTCGAAGTCGACGGCGGCGAGCGGGCGGGCGCCGTCGCGGATCCGGAACCGGGAGACGCGGACGCCGCGGCCGATGAGGTCGCCGGAGAGGGTGCCGCTCGGGTCGAGCTCGTCGAGGACCTCCAGGGTGCGGGCGTGCACGACGGCGGCGCGGGAGGTGTTGGCGCCCTCGGCCTGCCGGTCGAGGAGGACGAAGTCGATGCCGGCCTCCGCCAGGGTCACGGCGAGGGCGAGGCCGGTGGGGCCGGCGCCGACGACGGCCACGTCCGTACGGGTCGGGAGTGCGGCGGCGGTGCTGGTCATACGAGCCTCCTCCGGTGGGCCAACGCTTGTTGGCCAACAACTGTTGATATGAGAATGCGCCTGTCCCGCTGGCATGTCAACGCTTGTTGGCCTACGCTCGTTGGCATGACGGCACGACGTACCTCGGACCTGACCAAGACGGCGATCCTGCGGGCGGCCCGGGAGCGCTTCGCCGCGCAGGGCTACGAGCGCACCACCATCCGCGCCGTCGCGGCGGACGCGGAGATCGATCCGTCGATGGTCATGCGCTACTTCGGCAGCAAGGAGCATCTCTTCGACGCCGCCCTCGCGGTCGACCTGCGCCTGCCCGACCTGGGCGCCGTGCCGGCCGGGGAGCTCCCCGCCGCCCTCGTACGCCACTTCGTGGAGCGGTGGGAGGGCGATCCGGCCGACGACGCCCTCCTGGTGCTGCTGCGCTCGGCGGTGACGAACGAGCAGGCCGCGGCCCGGATGCGGGAGGTGTTCGCGGCGCAGGTCGCCCCGGCGCTGGCGTCGGCCATCGGCCCGGAGCGGGCCGCGGCCGTGGCGGGCCTGGTTTCCGCGCAGCTGCTGGGCCTGGCCCTGACCCGCTACCTGCTGCGCCTGCCCGGGGTGACCGCGCTGACCCCCGACGAACTCGTCGCGGGCCTGGCCCCGGCCCTGTCGGCCACCCTGTCGGCCCGCTGAGGTCTTGCCCGCCCGGCCCGGCGTCCGGGGCCGGACCCCGGACCCCCGCGCCTCGAACTCCCCCGGCTACCGCTGGGAGGTGCCCCCGGGCGAGGCTGAAAGAACGGGGCTCCGCCCCGGCGCGGGCGCGGAGCGCCGCAGCGGGGTCTGGGCGGAGCCCGGGGAACGGCGGAAGGGTGGGGCGGGGAGAAGGCCCCGCGCAGCGGCTACAGCAAGGCGTCGCGCAGCGCTCCCCCCGCCTCCGCGACGATTTCGGCAAGGCCCTGCGCCGGACGCACGAGGCTGAAGCGGACCTCGTCCTCCTGGCCCACCGTGAAGCCGTGGACCGCCGGGCGGGGCAGGCTGTTGTAGCCGTAGTGGGCCGTGAAGAAGTACGCACCGGTGTCCGGGACGCCGATCAGGTCGCCGGGGGCGAGCCGGGGCAGCTCGCGGGCGGCCGCGAGCAGGTCCCCGGCGAAGCAGGCCGGGCCCGCGATGTCCTGGGCCACGGGGTCGCCGGTCTTCGGGGCGCCCTTCGCGTCGTACGGCAGGATCCGCACCGGCCAGGCCGCCGGGGCGTACGCGGTGCGGGTCGCCAGCTGGACCCCGGCATGGGTGAGCGCGATCGGCCGGGACCCGCTGGTCTTGGTGTACTCGACCCGCGCCAGGATCAGGCCGTGCTTGGCCAGCAGGGACCGGCCGAACTCGGTGACCAGGCCGTACGAGCCGTCGAACAGGGCGGGGACCGCCTCGCGCAGGGCGGCCACGTACTGCGCGTGGGTGGGGGTCTCCGCGTCCGAGGCGAAGTTCACCGGCAGGCCGCCGCCGATGTCGAGGGTGTCGACCTGGCGCCGCCCGGCCGCCGCGTTGATCTCCTCGGCGAGCGCGTGCAGGTCCCGTACGCCTTCCGCGATCAGGGCCAGGGGAACGCCCTGGGAGCCCGAGTGGATGTGCAGGCGGGTGAGCCACGGCCGGTCCAGGTAGGCCCGTACGAGCCAGGCGCGCGCGCCGGGGTCGCGCAGGGCGATGCCGAACTTCGAGGTCGCGGTGGCCGTGGACAGGGCGTCGATGGCTCCGGCGCCGGTCTGCGGGTTGATCCGCAGGCCGATCGGGGCCGTCGTGGGCGTGGGCGCCCGGCCGACGAGCGCGTCGAGGCGTTCCAGCTCCTGCGGGTTGTCGGCGTTGACGGCGATGCCCAGGGCCAGGGCCTCGCGCAGCTCGGCCGGCGTCTTGGCGGGGGAGTCCAGGACGGTCCGGCCCGCGGGGACGCCCGCCGCCCGGGCCAGCGCCAGCTCCCCGGGGCTGGCCACCTCGCAGCCGAGCCCGGCGCCGGCGAGCAGCCGCAGGACCGGGACGAGCGGCGCGGCCTTGACGGCGAAGGCGTGCAGGACGGGGGTGCCGGGCGCGACGGCGGCCGCGAAGGCGCCGGTCAGGGCGGCGGCGGAGGCCCGGATCCCGGCGACGTCCAGCAGGCAGGCCAGGGGCTCCGCGCCGTCGCCCCCGCCCACGAGACCCTGCCCGACGGCGGCCCGTACGGCCAGGTCCCGGCGCGCGGCGGCGCTCCCGGCGCCGCCCTGGCCCTCCGCGTGTACAGCCATGTCGGCCATCCCATCATCCGACGGCGCCGCCCGCAGCTGTTGACTGAATCTATTCAGGGCGCGAGGATGTGAATAGATTGACCAACATCGGAGGAGGCACCGCCATGTCAGGACCCCGCCCCGTACGTGCCGCGCGAGGCACCGACCTCAGCACCCTGGGATGGCAGCAGGAGGCCGCCCTGCGGATGCTGCAGAACAACCTCGACCCCGAGGTCGCCGAGCACCCCGACAAGCTCGTCGTCTACGGCGGCACCGGCAAGGCCGCCCGCGACTGGCGCTCGTACGACGCGATGGTCCGCACCCTGCAGACCCTCAAGCAGGACGAGACGATGCTGGTCCAGTCCGGCCGCCCGGTCGGCGTGATGCAGACCCACGAGTGGGCGCCGCGCGTCCTGCTCGCCAACTCCAACCTCGTCGGCGACTGGGCCAACTGGGAGGAGTTCCGCCGTCTGGAGCACCTGGGCCTGACCATGTACGGCCAGATGACCGCCGGGTCCTGGATCTACATCGGCACCCAGGGCATCCTCCAGGGCACCTACGAGACCTTCGCGGCCGTCGCGGCCAAGAAGTTCAACGGCACCCTGGCCGGCACGATCACCCTCACCGCCGGCCTCGGCGGCATGGGCGGCGCCCAGCCGCTGGCCGTGACGATGAACGACGGCGTCGCGATCTGCATCGACGTCGACCCGCGCGCCATCGACCGCCGCATCGAGCACCGCTACCTGGACGTCAAGGCCGACAACCTGCGCCACGCCCTCCAGCTGGCCGTCGAGGCCCGCGACGCCCGCAAGCCGCTCTCCATCGGCCTCCTCGGCAACGCCGCCGAGCTGCTCCCGCAGATGCTGGCCGAGGGCGCGCCCGTCGACATCGTGACCGACCAGACCTCGGCCCACGACCCGCTCGCGTACCTGCCCGTCGGTGTCGACTTCGACGACATGGCCTCCTACGCCGCCAAGGACCCGGCCGGCTTCACCACCCGCGCCCGCGAGTCCATGGCCACGCACGTCGAGGCCATGGTCGGCTTCATGGACGCCGGCGCCGAGGTCTTCGACTACGGCAACTCCATCCGCGGCGAGGCCCAGCTGGCCGGCTACGACCGCGCCTTCGCCTTCCCCGGCTTCGTCCCCGCCTACATCCGCCCGCTGTTCTGCGAGGGCAAGGGCCCCTTCCGCTGGGCCGCCCTGTCCGGCGAGGCCTCGGACATCCACAAGACCGACAAGGCCATGCTGGAGCTCTTCCCGGAGAACGAGTCCCTGCACCGCTGGATCAAGATGGCGGGCGAGCGCGTCCACTTCCAGGGCCTGCCCGCGCGCATCTGCTGGCTCGGCTACGGCGAGCGCGACAAGGCCGGCGAGCGCTTCAACGAGATGGTGGCCGACGGCACCCTCGCCGCGCCGCTGGTGATCGGCCGCGACCACCTCGACTGCGGCTCGGTGGCCTCCCCGTACCGTGAGACCGAGGCCATGCTGGACGGCTCCGACGCGATCGCCGACTGGCCGCTGCTCAACGCCATGGTCAACGTGGCCTCCGGCGCCTCCTGGGTCTCCATCCACCACGGTGGCGGCGTCGGCATGGGCCGCTCGATCCACGCCGGCCAGGTCACGGTCGCCGACGGCACCCCGCTGGCCGGCGAGAAGATCCGCCGCGTCCTCACCAACGACCCGGGCATGGGCGTCATCCGCCACGTCGACGCCGGCTACGACATCGCCGAGTCGGTCGCCGACGAGCGCGGCGTCCGCGTCCCCATGCGTGAGGGCGACGACGCGTGACCTTCCACGACATGTGGGCCGAGCTCGCGCCCATCGGCCGCGACGCCGGCACCGGCGGATACCGCCGGTACGCCTGGAGCGGGGCCGACGCCGACTGCCGGACCTGGTTCCAGGAGCAGGCCGAGGCGCGCGGGCTGACGTACGAGACCGACCGCAACGGCAACCAGTGGGCCTGGCTCGGCGACCCCCTCGCGGGGGACGCCGTGGTCACCGGCTCCCACCTGGACTCCGTCCCCGACGGCGGGGCCTTCGACGGCCCCCTCGGCGTGGTGTCCTCCTTCGCGGCCCTGGACGAGCTCCGCAAGAGGGGCACGGAGTTCTCCAGGCCGCTCGCCATCACCAACTTCGGTGACGAGGAAGGCGCCCGCTTCGGGCTCGCCTGCGTCGGCTCCCGGCTCGCCGCCGGGCAGCTGACCAAGGAGAGGGCGTACGAGCTGCGCGACGCCGAGGGCATCTCCCTGCCCCAGGCCATGGAGGCCGCCGGATACGACCCCGAGGCCATCGGGGCCGACCCCGAACGCCTCGGCCGCATCGGCGCCTTCGTCGAGCTGCACGTGGAACAGGGCCGCGCCCTGGACCTGTCCGGGGACCGGGTCGGCATCGCCTCCGCGATCTGGCCCCACGGCCGCTGGCGGTTCGACTTCCGCGGCGAGGCCAACCACGCCGGCACCACCCGGCTGGTCGACCGCCGCGACCCGATGCTCACCTACGCGGCCACCGTGCTGGCGGCCCGCACGGAGGCGGCCCTCGCCGGGGCCGTCGCCACCTTCGGGAAGATCTCGGTCGAGCCCAACGGGGTCAACGCCATCCCCTCGCTCGTGCGCGGCTGGCTCGACTCCCGGGCCGCCGACCAGGCCACCCTCGACACGGTCGTCACGGCCATCGAGAAGGCCGCCCGCGAGCGCGCCGACCAGGACGGCATCGACCTCGGCATCGTCCGGGAGTCCTTCACCCCGGTCGTCGAGTTCGAGCACGCCCTGCGCGACGAGATGAACCGGATCCTGGGCGGTTCGGTCCCTGTCCTCGGGACCGGGGCGGGACACGACGCCGGAATCCTCTCCGCCGCCGTCCCGACCGCCATGCTGTTCGTGCGGAACCCGACCGGCGTCTCCCACTCCCCGCGGGAGTTCGCCGCCGAGGACGACTGCGTGGCCGGTGTCCTCGCCCTCGCCGACGTACTGGAAGGCCTGGCATGTCGTTGACGACGTACTGGCTGGAGCACGCCTGGCTCGGCACACATGTCGAGCCGGGCGTGGCCCTGGAGGTAACCGAAGACGGGCGGATCGCCGCCCTGCGCACCGGGGTCGAGACCCCGCCGCCCGGCGCCGAGGTGCTGCGCGGCCTCACCCTCCCCGGGCTGGCCAACGCGCACAGCCACGCCTTCCACCGGGCCCTGCGGGGCACGGTCCAGGTCGGCTCCGGCACCTTCTGGACCTGGCGCGATCTGATGTACAAGGTCGCCCAGAACCTCACCCCCGACAGCTACTTCGCGCTCGCCCGCGCCGTCTACGCCGAGATGGCGCTGGCCGGCATCACCAACGTCGGCGAGTTCCACTACGTCCACCACGCGCCCGGCGGCACCGCCTACGCCGACCCGAACGCGATGGGCGAGGCCCTGATCGAGGCCGCCGCCGCGGCCGGCATCCGGATCACGCTCCTGGACACCGCGTACCTGTCCTCGGGCTTCGGCGAGGCCCCCAACACCCACCAGCTGCGCTTCTCCGACGGCACCGCCGAGGCCTGGGCCGAGCGCGCGAGTGCCCTCAAGCCCCGCGAGCACGCCCTGATCGGCGCCGCGATCCACTCGGTCCGCGCGGTCCCCGCAGCCGAACTGGCCACCGTCGCCGGCTGGGCCGAGGAGCGCCGGGCGCCCCTGCACGTCCACCTCTCGGAGCAGACCGCGGAGAACGACGCCTGCCAGGCCGCCCACGGACGCACGCCGACCCAGCTGCTGGCCGACCACGGCGTGCTCGGCCCGCGCACCACCGGCGTCCACAACACGCACCTCACCGACATGGACATCGCCCTTCTCGGCGGGACCGCCACCGGCACCTGCATGTGCCCCACCACCGAACGCGACCTCGCGGACGGCATCGGCCCGGCGACCCGGCTCCAGCACGCGGGCAGCCCGCTGTCCCTGGGCAGCGACAGCCACGCCGTGATCGACCTGCTCGAAGAGGCCCGCGCGATGGAGCTCAACGAGCGCCTGCGCAGCCGGACCCGGGGCCACTGGACGGCGAACGCCCTGCTCGCCGCCGCCACCGAGGACGGCCACGCCGCCCTCGGGCGCCCCGACGCGGGCCGCCTGGAGGCGGGCGCGCTCGCGGACTTCACCACGATCGCGCTGGACTCCGTCCGCACGGCGGGTCCGCCGGCGCGCCTCGGCGCCGAGACGGCGGTGTTCGCCGCCACGGCGTCGGACATCCGCCACACGGTGGTCGGCGGCCGCCACGTGGTCCGCGACGGTCACCACACCCTGGTCGGGGACGTCCCGACGGCCCTGTCCGAGTCCATCGCAGCCCTGCGCGCCTGACCGCGGCGCCTGCGGCGGGCCTTTCCCCCACCCCGCCCCTTCCCGAAACCGGGCGCTGACCGGACCCGGTCCTCAAACGCCGGACGGGCTGAAAGATCCAGCCCGTCCGGCGTTTGAGGACCGGGGTCTGGGGCGGAGCCCCAGGAAACGGCGAAAGGGCGGGGTGGGGGAACGAACCCTCTGAGAGGAACCCCCATGACCACCACTGCCATCACCAACATCGGCAGCCTCGTCACCAACGACCCCGCCCTCGGCGACGGCAGCCCCCTCGGCCTCATCCAGGACGCCGCCGTCGTCATCGACGGCGAGACCATCGCCTGGGTCGGCCCCGCCGCCAAGGCGCCGGCCGCGGACGAGAGCTTCGACGCGACCGGTCGGGCGCTGATCCCCGGCTTCGTCGACTCCCACTCCCACCTCGTCTTCGCCGGGGACCGCACCCAGGAGTTCAACGCCCGGATGTCCGGCCGCGCCTACTCCGCCGGCGGCATCCGCACCACCGTCGCCGCCACCCGCGCCGCCACCGACGCGGAGCTGGAGGCCAATCTGGTCCGCCACCTCGACGAGGCCCGCCGCCAGGGCACCACCACCTTCGAGACCAAGTCCGGCTACGGCCTCACCGTCGCCGACGAGGCCCGCGCCCTGCGGATCGCCGCCGCGCACACCGAGGAGGTCACCTACCTCGGCGCGCACATCGTCTCCCCCGACTTCGCCGAGGACCCGGCCGCCTACGTCGACCTCGTCACCGGCGAGATGCTGGCGGCCTGCGCCCCGTACGCCCGCTGGGTGGACGTCTTCTGCGAGAAGGGCGCCTTCGACGGCGACCAGGCCCGCGCGATCCTCACCGCCGGGGCCGCCGCCGGGCTGATCCCCCGCGTGCACGCCAACCAGCTCTCCTACGGGCCCGGCGTCCAGCTCGCCGTGGAACTCCAGGCCGCCTCCGCCGACCACTGCACCCACCTCACCGACGCCGACGTGGACGCCCTCGCGCAGGCCGCCGGCACCACCGTCGCCACCCTGCTGCCCGGAGCCGAGTTCTCCACGCGCGCCCAGTGGCCCGACGCCCGTCGCCTGATCGACGCGGGCGCCACCGTCGCCCTGTCCACGGACTGCAACCCCGGCTCCTCCTACACGAGCTCGATGCCGTTCTGCATCGCGCTCGCCGTCCGCGACATGCGGATGACCCCCGACGAGGCCCTCTGGTCGGCCACCGCCGGCGGCGCCCGCGCCCTGCGCCGCGACGACATCGGCCTCGTGGCCCCGGGGGCCCGCGCCGACCTGGCCCTGCTGGACGCCCCGAGCCATGTCCACCTCGCCTACCGGCCGGGCGTACCGCTCGTTTCCGCCGTCTGGCAGCGGGGCCGCCGCGTGCACTGACGAACGGTCAATCCCGGGTTGTCCTTTGTCTTCCCTCCGTAAGCCCCCGGGCTTACCTTGAGCCACCGATCTGATGTGTCGTCAGTTTTCTGTGGCCCGAGGGGAAGACGAAGGTGTCCGACCGCAAACGCTCCACCGCGCTCGCGCTGGCCTCCGCGCTGGCCGGATCGGCGGTGCTGTTCACCGCCCCCGCGGCCCATGCGGCCGTCGTCGACGTCGCCTACGACTGCAAGACCCCGATCGGGGACAAGTCGGCGGTGTCGCCCATCGACATCAAGGCCGTCAAGGAGGGCGACGGGTACAAGCTGACGATGTCCTTCCAGAAGGGCGTCTCGTCCAGCCCCATCGAACTCGGCAAGGGCGCGATGAACCCCAGCGCCGTCATCCTCGTCGACGGCGCCGAGAAGGTGTCCGTACCGGTGTCGGGTCCGCCCAACCCCGAGGCCGTGCCCCCGGACACACCCATCAAGATCACCGACCTCTCGGGCACCTACACGCCCAAGAAGAGCGGCAAGGTCACCTTCACCGCCGGGGTGCTCACCATCATGGCGATGAGCACCACGACGACCTGCACCCCCGGCAACAGCCCGAAGCCCTCGCTGGAGCTGGACGTCACGGCGCCCGGCGGCGGGAACACGCAGTCCGGCGCCGACACCACCGGCGACACCCTCCCGCAGACCGGGCCCGCCGACTCCGCCCTGGCCCTCGGCACCCTCGGCGGCACCGTGCTGCTCTCCGGCGCCGTCGGCGTGCTCTGGCTGACCCGGCGCGGCCGGCGGGCCGGGTCCTGAACGGAGCACCCCGGTCATGCCCGTGCTCCCCACCCTGAGGCGCGCCGCCGCCGTCCTCCTGCTCGCCGCCGCCACGCTGTACGCGGCCCCCGCGCACCCCGCGGCCGCCGACGAGCCCGGCTGGACCGCCGAGCCCGCCGCCGGAGCGGCGGCCACCGCCCGCCCGTACTTCTACCTGGCCGGCGCCCCCGGCACCGTGCTGGAGGACCGCCTCGCCCTGGCCAACACCACCGACCAGGAGCGCACCATCACGCTGCGCGGCGCCGACGCCTACAACACGGCCGACGGCGCCTTCGCGGTCCGCCCGGCGGCACCCGGCGCCGGAGCCACCGGAGCCACCGGAGCCGCCGGAGCCACCGGGGCTGGCTCCTGGATCAGCTTCGGGGCCGCCACCACCGTGAAGGTCCCGCCCCGCACCCGCGCCGTGGTCCCCTTCACCCTCACCGTGCCGCCCGCGTCCCCGCCCGGCGACCATCCCGCCGCCGTGATCGCCACCGAGGGCGGCCACGAGGTCGGCGTACGCGTCCACCTGCGGGTCGGCGGCCCCACCCTGGCCGCCCTCACGGTCGAGGACGTCGCCGTACGGGGCCGGGGCGCGGCCGCCGTCATCGCCTACACCCTCGTCAACCGCGGCAACGTGGCCCTCGCCCCCGAGCTCCGGATCCGCGCCGAGGCCCTCGTCGGCGAGGTGTCCGACCCGCCCCGCGGCCGCGCCCTGCCGGTGGAACTGCTCCCCGGCCAGCGGGTGGAGCTCACCGAGCCCTGGCCCGGCGCCCCGGCCCTCGACCGGGTCCGCGTCACCCTCACCGTGACCGCCCCCGGCGGCGCCCGCGCGGTGGCCACCGGCTCGCGCTGGCTCGTCCCTTGGGGCCTGGCCGGCTGGGCCGGGGCCGGCCTGCCGGGCCTCGGCGCGGCCACCGCCGCCGCGCTGTACCTCGTACGCCGCCGCCGTCGGCGGCCCGTACCGGCCCTGGGCCCGGCGCCGGACGTGCCGTCGGCGGCCGGACCGACGACCCCTGCACCGCACCACGAACTGACGGGAGCCGCCAGGTGAGAAGAGTCGGAGCCCTGCTGGCCGCGGGGCTGGCGGTGTGCGCCCTCGCCCTGTTCCCCACGGGCCCGGCCGCCGCCGCCGAGGGCAAGCCGGCCGTGGGGCTCTCGCTCCAGGAGGCGGCCAAGGGCACCGGGATCACCGTCACCGGTACCGGCTGGCCGGCCAAGACGCTGGTGATGCTGCTGGTCTGCGGCCAGAACATGATCGGCGGCACCAACAGCTGTGCCAACGCCGACGGCGCCGCCGTCTCGGTCGCCGCCGACGGGAGCTTCACCGGCCGGCTGCCCGTGGTGGCACCGCCCAAGCCGTGCCCCTGCATCGTCAACGTCACCTCCGTCAACGGCGACCAGTCCACCGTCGCGACCCCCCTGAAGATCACCGACCACCCGGTCGCCGAGCTGCCCGCCGAATCCGGCACGGCCCGCCTCGCGATGCTCACCGGGGTCCGGCTGGAGGGCGAGGACGGGGTGCTGACCTGGTTCGGCGCCCCGCCCGCCCGGAAGTTCAAGGTCACCGTCGGCAATCTCGGCCCGGTCCCGGTCAAGGACCCGGTCTTCCAGCTCGGCACCGCGCACGGGGTGTTCGCCCCGCTGTGGGAGGAGGCCCGCTGGAAGGGCACCATCCCGCCCGGCGGCAAGGCGGAGATCGCGCTCGACGCGGGCCTCGCCGCCGGCGCCCACGGCGACTACACGATCTCCCTCAAGTACGGCGAGACCGTGGTGGCCACGCAGCCCTGGGGCGTGGACCGCCCGTACGGGGTGCTGCTCTTCTGGGGCCTGCTCCTGCTGGTGATCCCGGCCGCGGTCTTCCGCATCGGCATGGCGATCGTCGACCGGGTGCGGCCGCGCGCCGCGCCCGCCGCCGGCCGCCACCGCGGTACGCGGCCCCTGGAGGCGGCCGCGGCAGCGGCCTCCGCCGTGACGGCCCGGCTGCCGAGGATCCCGGCCCTGCGGCCCCCCGAGCCGGCCCCGGGACCCGACCGCCCGGAGCGGTCCCCCCAGACCACCACGGCGGTCCTGCCGTGGTTCACCCCGGACAGCGCGCCGGGCACAGCACCACAGGCGTCCGCACCGTCTGAGAACCGTTCGACGACGAAGGGACATTCGTGAATACCCAACGGAGGGTGAGCGCGGCCGTGATCGCGCTGCTGCTCGGCGGCGCCGGTATCGCCATCGGAGCCACTCCCGCCCAGGCCGCGGAGACCAAGTTCAACGTCAAGTGCGTTCCCCCGGCCGGGGGCGGCAGTCCGGTGGAGGGCGAGACCACCGCCAAGGTCACCGCTCCCGCCTCGGCGAAGGTCGGCGACGAGGTCGACGTGTCCTGGGAGACGGTGAAGCCGGCCTCGAACAACACGGACCTGATGGACATCCCGCAGGACGCGGTCCAGCCCACCGGCTGGATCACCGTGGGCGGCGGTGGCGGTGAGCTGAAGGTCGTCGGCGAGAAGAAGAATCCGCCGATCCCGAAGAAGGCGCCCATGGTGATGTCCGTGATGAAGGGCAAGCTGAAGCTCACCAAGGCCGGGAAGATCACGCTGACCCCCGGCAAGTACGACGTGGCCGTCACCTTCTCCTTCGGCACGTTCGTCACCAAGTGCGCCCCGACCGGCAGCGTGGGCGTCGGGGCCACCATCGACGTGGCGGCCGGCTCCAGCGGCGGTACGACGACCGGCGGTACCACCACGGGCGGTTCCACCACCACCGGCGGTACCACCACGGGCGGTTCCACGACCACCGGCGGCTCCACGACCACCTCGGGCGGCTCCGCCTCCGGCGGCGGGGGCGGCCAGACCGACTTCCCGGGCAAGGCGGTCGAGGTGGCCTTCGACTGCGGGCCGGTCGTCCCGGGGGGCATCAAGACCCCGGTCACGATCAACGCGAAGAAGAACGGCGGCAGCTACGACCTGACGGTCAAGACCGCCAAGGGTGCGATGGCGGCGCCCATGGCCCTGCCCGCGGGAGCCCTCAAGCCCTCGATGGACGTGAAGCTCGGCGGGGCGGACAGCGGCACGGCCAAGGTCTCCGGCCCGGCCAACGCGGAGCCGATCCCGGACAAGGCCCCGGTCAGCCTCAGCGACATGACCGGCACCTACAAGCCCGGGAAGAGCGGCAAGGTGACGCTGAGCCCGGACCAGCTGACGATCGACGTCACGATGGCCCCCGGCGCCACCCCGATCAACGTCCCCTGCAAGGCGACGAGCAGCGGGGTCTCGCTGGAACTGGACACCGCCGCGCAGCCGGGCGGCTCCGGTTCCTCCACGGCCTCCGGCAGCGGAACCCCGGGCGGCCTCGCCGAGACCGGCGCGGAGGACGAGGGCGGCATCAAGGCCCTGGCCCTGGTCGCCGGCACGGTGATCCTGCTCGGGGGCGCGGTGTTCACCTTCACCCCGTGGCGCCGCCTGCGCGGCACCCGCTGACACGCGAACGGCCCGGCACACCTTCCGGTGTGCCGGGCCGTTCCGTCGTACGGGGCGCGAACGCGTCAGCCCATGCCGCCCATCAGGGCGTTGACCTTCTTGCGGTACATGAAGATCGCGAGGCCGGCGAGCGTCGCGGCGATCGCCTGGAAGAGAATGACCCCGACGCCGTTCAGCTGCACGTCGGCCAGACCCATCAGACCCGTGATGCAGTCACCGGCGGTGACTGCCAGGAACCAGACGCCCATCATCTGGGAGCCGTACTTCTGCGGCGCCATCTTCGTGGTGACCGACAGGCCGACCGGGGAGAGGCACAGCTCCGCGAGGGTGTGCATCAGGAAGATGAGCACCAGCCACCACATGGTGACCTTGGTGTCGTTGCCGGCGGTCTGGCCCAGCGGCAGGGCGAAGACGAAGAACGAGGCGCCGATGATGACCAGGGCCACCGAGAACTTCACGATGGTGCTGGGCTCGCGGTTGCGGCGGGCCAGGGCCACCCACGCGGCGGCGAAGACCGGGGCCAGGGCCACCACGAAGAGCGGGTTCAGCGACTGGAAGATGGTGGTCGGGACTTCCCAGCCGAACAGGGCGCGCTCGGAGTTCTTGTCACCGAAGAGCGAGAGGGTCGAACCGCCCTGGTCGTAGATCATCCAGAAGACGGCGGCGGCCACGAAGAACCAGATGTAGGCGCTCATCCGGGTCTGCTCGACGGTGGACAGGTCCTTGTCCCGCTTGATGCGCACGAGGACGGCGACCGGGATGATCAGACCGGCGATGGTGATCGGGTACAGCGCCCACTTGATGGTGAACATGTCCGCGGCGACCACGGCGCCGTAGAAGACGGCGATGGCGGCCAGGACGGCGAGGGCCTTGACGATCACGGCCTTGCGCTCGGCCGCGGACAGCGGGTTCGGGACGATGCTGCTCTGCGGGCTCAGGGTGCGGCCTGCGAGCAGGTAGACCACCAGGCCGACGGCCATGCCGACGGCGGCGAGCGCGAAGCCGAGGTGCCAGTTCACGAGCTCGCCGACCATGCCGATGCCGACCGGTGCGAGCAGGGCACCCACGTTGATGCCGATGTAGAAGATCGTGAAGCCGCTGTCACGGCGCGGGTCGTCCACGCCCTTGTACAGGTGGCCGACCATCGTGGAGATGTTGGCCTTCAGCAGACCGGAGCCGACCGCGACCAGCAGCAGGCCGACGAAGAACGCCATCTGACCGGGCAGCGCGAGCGATACGTGGCCCGCCATGATCACGACACCGGCGATGGCGACCGTCTTGCGGGCGCCCCAGACGCGGTCACCGAACCAGCCGCCGGGCATGGCCATCAGGTAGACCATGGCCACGTAGACGGAGTAGATCGCCGTGGCCGTCGCCGCAGTGAAGCCGAGGCCACCGCCCTGGCTGCCGGTCGCGGCGTCGACACCGCCGGAGACCAAGTACAGGACGAGAAGCGCACGCATGCCGTAGTAGGAGAAGCGCTCCCACATCTCGGTCATGAACAGCGTGGCCAGGCCGATCGGGTGGCCGAGGAGGGTCTTCTCGTGAGCGGGGCTCGGAGAAGCCGTCGTCAGGCTGGAAGCCATGGTCGATCCTTGCTTGCTCGGGACGCATCGGCTTCGTGAGCTCATCCGCGCCCGGTGGGGGGTGGCCGGCACCGGCGGACGGATCTCCCACCCCACGCCTCGGGGCCCGCCCCACGGGGGTGGGGGCGGAAGGACATCCGTAACCGGGATCCACGCCCGCCCGCGCAGTCATCACGCGAGGGGCCCGGCCAACAGGTCATTCACTGTCGTCAAGACGGGCCGGCTCGGTCCTTGTGGGGACCGTCCGTCCGGTTCAGGACAGAAATAGAGACCTTCGTGCTGCTTTTCGGCACAAAGGTCCCTGAGGTATTGCATCAGGCGTCTCGCCACCATACGACACGACACTGCGGCATATGAAAGGACTTGAGAGATGGATCACAAGGCGCGCCGGGAACCGTTCGGTCATATTCGAAGGCGCTTAGTAGTTCATAAGCCCAGATAGAGAGGGGTCTTCCCGCAGGCCTCTGGTTTCAGCCGCCGCGGACTACCATCACCCACATGACGCGTGTACTGCTCGCCGAGGACGACGCATCCATCTCGGAGCCCCTGGCCCGCGCCCTGCGCCGGGAGGGGTACGAGGTCGAGGTCCGGGAGGACGGCCCCACCGCCCTGGACGCGGGACTGCAGGGCGGCGTCGATCTCGTCGTCCTCGACCTGGGGCTGCCCGGTATGGACGGCCTGGAGGTCGCCCGCCGGCTGCGCGCCGAGGGCCACGGCTTCCCCATCCTGGTCCTCACCGCCCGGGCGGACGAGGTCGACACGGTCGTCGGCCTGGACGCCGGCGCCGACGACTACGTGACCAAGCCCTTCCGCCTGGCCGAACTGCTCGCCCGGGTCCGGGCCCTGCTCCGGCGCGGCGCCACCGAGGCCCTCCAGCCCCCCGCCACCCACGGCGTGCGGATCGACGTCGAATCGCACCGGGCCTGGATGGGGGAGGAGGAGCTCCAGCTCACGGCCAAGGAGTTCGACCTGCTGCGGGTCCTGGTCCGCGACGCGGGCCGGGTCGTCACCCGCGACCAGCTCATGCGCGAGGTCTGGGACACCACGTGGTGGTCCTCCACCAAGACCCTCGACATGCACATCTCCTGGCTGCGCAAGAAGCTGGGCGACGACGCCGCCAACCCCCGCTACATCGCCACCGTGCGCGGCGTCGGTTTCCGCTTCGAGAAGAGCTGACCGCCTCCTGCGGCTCCACCTGGGGCATGCTCTAGGGCATGCGCCGCCGCCTCATCAACTCCACGCTCGCCGTGGTGCTCGTCGTGATCGCCGTCTTCGGGGTCTCCCTCGTCATCGTGGAGACCCGGACCATCACCAGCAGCGCCCAGGACCGCATCGAGTCCGAGGCGCTGCGGCTCGTGGGCATCGTCGAGGCGAACGTCCTGGAGAAGAAGCCGATCGACCCCCTGGCCCTCGGCGAGCAGCTGGACTCCGGCCACCACGCGCGGATCACCGTCCCCGGCCAGCCGGCCGTGGAGGTGGGCGCCCCGATCCCCGACAGTGTGATCCGCGGCACCGCCCGCGGGGAGCAGGGCGAGGTCGTGGTCGTCGAGGAGTCCCGCTCCACCGTGACCCGCGAGGTCGGGCGGACCCTGGCCGTGGTCGGGGCGGTGGCCCTGCTGGCCGTCGTGGCGGCCGTCCTGCTCGCCGTACGGCAGGCCAACCGGCTGACGTCCCCGCTCACCGACCTGGCCGAGACGGCGGAGCGGCTCGGATCGGGCGACCCGCGGCCCCGGCACAAGCGGTACGGGGTCCCCGAGCTGGACCGGGTCGCGGACGTGCTGGACTCCAGCGCCGAGCGGATCGGCCGGATGCTGACGGCCGAGCGGCGCCTGGCCGCGGACGCCTCCCACCAGCTGCGCACCCCGCTCACCGCGCTCTCCATGCGGCTGGAGGAGATCACCGTCACCGACGACCTGGCGACCGTCCGGGAGGAGGCGACGATCGCCCTGACCCAGGTGGAGCGGCTCACGGACGTGGTGCAGCGGCTGCTCACGAACTCGCGGGACCCGCGCACGGGCTCGGCGGTCCCCTTCGACCTGGACGAGGTCGTCAAGCAGCAGGTCGAGGAGTGGCGGCCGGCCTACCGCAGCGCGGGCCGGGCCATCGTGCGCTCCGGACGGCAGGGCGTACGGGCCGTCGGCACCCCGGGCGCGGTCTCGCAGGTGCTGGCCACCCTGGTGGAGAACGCCCTGATGCACGGCGGCGGCACGGTCGCGCTGCGCACCCGGGTGATTGGCAACCAGGCGGTGCTGGAGGTCACGGACGAGGGACCGGGCGTCCCGCCGGACCTCGGCAACCGGATCTTCGAGCGGGCCATCAGCGGCCGCAACTCCACCGGGATCGGCCTCGCCGTGGCCCGGGACCTCGCGGAGGCGGACGGCGGACGCCTGGAGCTGCTCCAGACGCAGCCTCCGGTGTTCGCGCTCTTCCTCAGCCGGACGGCGCCGGAGGGGGCCGAACCTCAGACCACGGTCCGCTAGTGCTGTGACCGGGGCTGCCGAGCGGTGCTAGTTGTTCGCGGGTGCCGGCTCGGGCACCGGATCCGGCCTGCGGTCCGGCTTCGGCAGGGGCGCCGGCTCCGGCATCGGCTCGGCCGGCTCCGCCGGCGCGGGCAGGGCCTTGAAGACCCAGGTCCGGTACGACCAGAAGCGGAACACGGTGGCGGTCCCGATGCCGATGAACTTGAACACGTTGCTGGCGACCGGGCCGTCCCAGCCGAACCCGTAGGTGGCGGTGTAGAGGACACCGCTCTCGATGACCAGGCCGATGCCGCTGAACACGGCGAACAGGGCGAGCTCGCGGGTGCGGCCGCTCTTGGCGCGGTCCCGGTAGGTGAAGTAGCGGAAGCCGATGTAGTTCGTGGCGATGGCCACGACGGTGGCTATCACGCTCGCGCGCACCACCTGCAGGTCGGTGGTGTTGCGGATCAGGTTGAAGACGCCCAGGTTGACCAGGACACCCAGACCGCCGACCGCCCCGAACTTGGCCACCTCTCGTACGAGGCCGCGTACACGTTCGACGACAGATCCGCCAGGCGTGCTCATCAGTAGGTCAGTCCTGTCGGTCACCGCCCGCTTACGGGGCGTCCGGTGTTCTCCGTCAACCCACCCATGCTAAGTGTCCCCCCTGCGCTCCGTCTGTGCCTTCCAGCACCCTGCGACGCACGGCACACGGGCAGATCGGGCCAGGGGCACGTCCGGATGGCGGAATACCGGCGGATACCCTGGAGGAGTGACGTTCCCGGTAGTCGGTATGGTCGGCGGCGGCCAGCTCGCCCGCATGACCCACGAGGCGGGCATCCCCCTCGGCATCAGATTCAAGCTCCTCAGTGACACCCCGCAGGACTCGGCGGCCCAGGTCGTGAGCGATGTCGTCATCGGCGACTATCGCGACCTGGAGACGTTGCGTGCCTTCGCGCGCGGCTGTGACGTGATCACCTTCGACCACGAGCATGTACCCATGGAGCACCTTCGGGCCCTGGAAGCGGACGGCATCCCCGTCCGCCCGGGGCCCGACGCTTTGGTGCACGCCCAGGACAAGGGGGTGATGCGCGCCAAGCTCGACGAGATCGGCGCGCCCAGCCCCCGCCACCGGATCGTGAGCGATCCGGACGACGTGGCCGCCTTCGCGGAAGAGGTGGGCGGCTTCCCCGTCATCCTCAAGACCGTGCGGGGCGGGTACGACGGCAAGGGGGTGTGGTTCGTCCGCACCCCCGAGGACGCGGCCGCCCCCTTCAAGGCGGGCGTCCCGGTCCTCGCCGAGGAGAAGGTCGACTTCGTCCGCGAGCTCGCGGCGAACATCGTCCGCTCCCCGCACGGCCAGGCGGTGGCCTACCCCGTGGTCGAGTCCCGTCAGGTGGACGGCGTCTGCGACACGGTGATCGCCCCGGCCCCGGACCTCTCGGAGGCCCTCGCGGGCGAGGCCCAGACCCTCGCCCTGCGCATCGCCGGGGAACTCGGCGTGACCGGCCACCTGGCCGTGGAGCTGTTCGAGACCACCGACGGCCGGATCCTGGTCAACGAACTGGCGATGCGCCCGCACAACAGCGGCCACTGGACCCAGGACGGGGCCGTCACCTCACAGTTCGCCAACCACGTACGGGCGGTCCTGGACCTCCCGCTGGGCGACCCGCGCCCCCGCGCCAAGTGGACGGTCATGGCGAACGTGCTGGGCGGGGACTACCCCGACATGTACGCGGCGTACCTGCACTGCATGGCGCACGATCCCCAGCTGAAGATCCACATGTACGGCAAGGACGTGAAACACGGTCGCAAGGTCGGCCACGTCAACACCTACGGCGACGATCTGGACGATGTGCTGGAGCGCGCACGCCACGCTGCCGACTACCTCAGAGGAACGGTCACCGCATGAGCACCACCGCCGCAGCCCCCGTCATCGGCATCGTCATGGGCTCCGACTCGGACTGGCCCGTCATGGAGGCGGCCGCCCAGGCCCTGGACGAGTTCGAGATCTCTTACGAGGTCGACGTCGTCTCCGCCCACCGGATGCCGCGCGAGATGATCGCGTACGGGGAGCGGGCCGCCGACCGCGGGCTGAAGGCGATCATCGCGGGCGCGGGCGGAGCCGCCCACCTGCCCGGCATGCTCGCCTCGGTCACCCCGCTGCCGGTCATCGGTGTGCCGGTGCCGCTGAAGTACCTGGACGGCATGGACTCGCTGATGTCGATCGTCCAGATGCCGGCCGGGGTTCCCGTCGCCACCGTCTCGATCGCCGGGGCGCGCAACGCGGGCCTGCTGGCCGTACGGATGCTGGCCGCCCACGACACGGAGCTGCTGGCCCGCATGAACGACTTCCTGCAGGAGCTCAACGACCAGGCCACCGAGAAGGGCAAGCGGCTGCGTACGAAGGTCGCGAGCGCGGAGTCCTTCGGGTTCGGCAAGTGAGCGCGGCGCAGCGTCTGGACGAGGCGCGCGAGCTGCTGGCCGAACACCCCGTCGTGGACGGCCACAACGACCTGCCCTGGGCGCTGCGCGAGCAGGTGCGGTACGACCTGGCGCGCCGCGACATCGCGGGCGACCAGTCCGCCCACCTGCACACCGACATCCCCCGGCTGCGCGCCGGCGGGGTCGGCGCCCAGTTCTGGTCCGTCTACGTGCGTTCCGACTACGCCGGAGACGAGGCGGTCAGCGCCACCCTGGAGCAGATCGACGTCGTCGCCCAGCTGATCGACCGTTACCCCGGCGACCTCGTACGGGCGCTGACGGCGGACGACATGGAGGCGGCCCGCGCCGACGGCCGGATCGCCTCGCTGATGGGTGCCGAGGGCGGCCACTCCATCAACAACTCGCTGGCCACCCTGCGCGCCCTGCACCAGCTGGGCGTGCGGTACATGACGCTCACACACAACGACACGATCGACTGGGCGGACTCGGCCACCGACGAGCCCCGGCACGGCGGTCTGACCGACTTCGGCCGCGAGGTCGTCCGCGAGATGAACCGCGTCGGCATGCTGGTCGACCTCTCGCACGTCGCGGCGACGACGATGCGGGACGCGATCGAGGTGTCGGCCGCTCCGGTGGTCTTCTCGCACTCCTCGGCCCGGGCGGTCTGCGACCACCCGCGCAACATCCCCGACGACGTGCTGGCGATGCTGCCGGGCAACGGAGGGGTGGCGATGGCCACCTTCGTGCCGAAGTTCATCCTCCCGGCGGCCGTCGAGTGGACCCTGGCCGCGGACGAGAACCTGCGGGCGCACGGTCTCCACCACCTGGACACCACCCCCGAGGCGATGGCCCTGCACCGGGCCTTCGAGAAGGCGCGCCCGCGCCCGGTGGCCACGGCCGCGACGGTGGCCGACCACCTGGACCACATGCGCGAGGTGGCCGGCATCGACCACATCGGCATCGGCGGGGACTACGACGGCACGGCCTTCACCCCGTCCGGCCTGGACGACGTGGCGGGCTACCCGAACCTCGTCGCCGAGCTGCTCACGCGCGGCTGGTCCAAGGCCGACCTGGCGAAGCTGACCTGGACCAACGCGGTACGCGTGCTGCGCGACGCGGAGTCGGTGGCCCGCGACCTGTCGGCCTCCCGGGGCCCGTCGAACGTGGTGATCGGCTAGCGGACGCGGTGCCCGGCGGGCGCGGTGACAGGGTGTGACCTGCGGGTTCACTCGAACGCTGCGTCCGCCGGGCGGTCCTGCGCTCCCGCGTGTCACGGTGGCACCATCTCTCCCTGCTGCCGCCGAGACCGGAGCGAATGCCATGGCCGACCTGCAGGATGAACCCCACTCCGTGGGCATCGGAGCCGAAGACCTCCCCGCACCCGCGGTAGCGGTGGCGGCGGGCTCCCTCGACCGGGCCGTCGCGCTGCTGGCCGTCCATCCCGTGGCCGACGGGTGCAACACCCTGGTACGGACCCTGCACCAGAGTCCGTACCACGACATCGAAACCTCGGACACGGGTGTGGACACCGACATCCCGCGGCTGCGCGCCGGGGGAGTGGGGGCGCAGTTCTGGTCCCTGCTCGTGCCGTCGGCGCAGGCGTGCGAGGACGCCCCCGGTGACCAGGTGCTCTCCGACACGCTGGACCAGATCGACACGGCGCTGACCCTGATGCGCCGCTACCCCGACAGCCTCTGCCTGGCCCTCAGCGCCGACGACCTGGCGGACGCCCGCAACCGGGGCCGCATCGCCTCGTTCCTGGGCCCGGTGCCCGGCCGCACGCTGACCGGCTCCCTGGGCGCGCTGCGCGCCTTCCACGCGCTGGGCGTACGGATCCTCGCGCCCGCGGGAGCGCCCTGGGCGCAGGAGGAGCTGACGGCCTTCGGCCACGAGGTGGTCCGCGAGGCGAACCGGCTGGCGATCCTGCTGGACCTCACGGGCTGCCCCCCGACGGTCGCCTGCCGGCTCGCGGGGGCCTCCAAGGCCCCGGTGATCATCTCGAACACGGCCGCGGCCTCGCTGAACCCGCATCCGGGGAACGTGACCGACGAGGTCCTGGCCGCGCTGCGGGAGGCCAACGGCCTGGCGATGGTCACCTTCGACACCGCGCGCACCGGGGATTCCCTGCACGCGGTGGCGGACCACCTGGACCACGTACGGGCGATCGCGGGCCCGCACGGCGTCGGACTCGGCGCCACCTTCGGCACCGGACCGGGCCACCCCCGTCCGACGGGCCTGACCGACCCCTCGGGCTATCCGCGGCTGATCGCGGAGCTGCTGGAGCGCGGCTGGCCGGAGTCCGAGGTGGCCCTGCTGACCTGGGGCAACGCCCAGCGTGTGCTGCGCGACGCGGAGTTCACCTCCCGCGCCGCCCAACACCGCCGCTGAGTCGGCCCCGGACTCCCAGCCCCGCCGGCGTTTGAGGCGCTCTCCTCAGCCCCGCCGGCGATTGAGGCGTGGGGTCCGGGGGCAGCGCCCCGGCAACGGCGCCGCACCGGCAGCCCGGATCCGCACCCCACCCCGGCCGGAGGGCTAGGCGCGCGGGCGGCCCATCGCGCGGTAGGTCCAGCCCGCGGCACGCCACCGCACCGGGTCCAGCGCGTTGCGGCCGTCCAGGACGAGCCGGTCGGTCACCACACCGGCCAGCTCCGCCGGGTCGAGGTCACGGAACTCGCGCCACTCGGTGAGGTGCAGGACGACCTCCGCGCCCCGGGCCGCCGCCAGCGCGGAGTCCGCGTAGCCGAGGGTCGGGAAGAGGCGGCGGGCGTTGTCCATGCCCTTGGGGTCGTAGACGGTGACCTGGCCGCCCTGGAGGTGGATCTGCCCGGCCACGTTCAGCGCGGGGGAGTCCCGTACGTCGTCGGAGTCCGGCTTGAAGGTGGCTCCGAGCACGGCGACCCGCTTGCCCAGGAACGAACCGCCCACGGCCTCCCGGGCCAGCTCGACCATGTGCCCGCGGCGCCGCATGTTGATGGAGTCGACCTCGCGCAGGAAGGTCAGTGCCTGGTCGGCGCCCAGCTCACCGGCGCGCGCCATGAAGGCCCGGATGTCCTTGGGCAGGCAGCCGCCGCCGAAGCCGATACCGGCGCGCAGGAACTTCGCGCCGATCCGCTCGTCGTAGCCGATCGCCTCCGCCAGCTTGACCACGTCGCCGCCGGCGGCCTCGCAGACCTCCGCCATCGCGTTGATGAAGGAGATCTTGGTGGCGAGGAAGGAGTTCGCGGCGGTCTTCACCAGCTCCGCGGTCGGGAAGTCGGTGACCACCAGCGGGGTCCCCTCCGACATCGGCGTCTCGTACACCTCGCGCAGCAGCTTCTCGGCGCGCTCGCCCTGGACGCCGATCACGATCCGGTCCGGGTGCAGGGTGTCGTCCACCGCGAAGCCCTCCCGCAGGAACTCCGGGTTCCAGGCCAGCTCCACGTCCGCGCCCGCCGGGGCCAGCTCCGTGAGCTTCACCGCGAGCCGCTCCGCCGAGCCCACCGGCACCGTGGACTTGCCGACCACCAGGACCGGCCGCGTCAGGTGCGGGGCCAGCGAGGCCATCGCGGAGTCCACGTAGGACATGTCGCAGGCGTACTCGCCGTGCTTCTGCGGGGTGTTCACACAGACGAAGTGGACGTCACCGAAGGCGCCGACCTCCTCCCAGGAGGTCGTGAAGCGCAGCCGCCCGGTCGAGCACGGCAGCCCGGCCACGTGCTTGGCCAGCAGTTCCTCCAGCCCGGGCTCGTACATCGGGACCCGGCCCGAGGCCAGCATCCCGATCTTCTCGGGCACCACGTCCAGGCCCAGCACCTCGAAGCCCAGCTCCGCCATCGCGGCGGCGTGGGTCGCACCGAGGTAACCGGTGCCGATCACAGTGATCCTGAGGGGGGCCATGGGTGCTCCAGAGGTGCGGGGCCGTTTGCGGCCACTGAGCATAGTCGGGCCCACCAGCGGGGACGTTCCTCAGGAGACCACCGCTGTCACCCATCTCACGTGGTCCGTCCATATCGCCATCCGTGACCGGACCACTAGGCTTGGGTTACTTAACGGTAGTTAGCATCACGCATCATCCTGGGGAGTGAGAGATCTTGGCGGGTTCTGCCGACTTCGACCTGTACCGCCCGGCCGAGGAGCACGACATGCTCCGCGAGTCGGTCCGCTCGCTCGCCGAGGCGAAGATCCTGCCGTTCGCCGCCGCGGTCGACGAGGAATCCCGCTTCCCGCAGGAGGCCCTGGACGCCCTGGTCTCCAGCGACCTGCACGCCGTCCACGTGCCCGAGACCTACGGCGGCGCGGGCGCCGACGCCCTCGCCACCGTGATCGTGATCGAGGAGGTGGCCCGTGTCTGCGCCTCCTCCTCCCTCATCCCGGCCGTGAACAAGCTCGGCTCGCTCCCGGTGATCCTCTCCGGTTCCGAGGAGCTCAAGGCCAAGTACCTCGGCCCGCTGGCCAAGGGCGACGCGATGTTCTCGTACGCGCTCTCCGAGCCGGACGCGGGCTCCGACGCCGCCGGCATGAAGACCCGCGCCGTGCGCGACGGGGACTTCTGGGTGCTCAACGGCGTCAAGCGCTGGATCACCAACGCGGGCGTCTCCGAGTACTACACGGTCATGGCCGTCACCGACCCCGAGAAGCGCTCCAAGGGCATCAGCGCCTTCGTCGTGGAGAAGAGCGACGAGGGCGTCTCCTTCGGCGCCCCGGAGAAGAAGCTCGGCATCAAGGGCTCCCCGACGCGCGAGGTCTACCTCGACAACGTCCGGATCCCGGCCGACCGCATGATCGGCGCCGAGGGCACCGGCTTCGCCACCGCGATGAAGACCCTGGACCACACCCGCATCACCATCGCGGCCCAGGCACTCGGCATCGCCCAGGGCGCCCTGGACTACGCCAAGGGCTACGTCCAGGAGCGCAAGCAGTTCGGCAAGCCGATCGGCGACTTCCAGGGCGTGCAGTTCATGCTCGCGGACATGGCCATGAAGATCGAGGCCGCCCGCCAGCTGACGTACTCGGCGGCGGCCCGCTCGGAGCGCGTCTCCGGCGGCGGCCCCCACGAGGACCTCACCTTCTTCGGCGCCGCGGCCAAGTGCTTCGCCTCCGACGTGGCCATGGAGGTCACCACGGACGCCGTCCAGCTCCTCGGCGGTTACGGCTACACCCGTGACTACCCGGTGGAGCGCATGATGCGCGATGCCAAGATCACCCAGATCTACGAGGGCACCAACCAGGTCCAGCGGATCGTCATGGCCCGCAACCTGCCGTAGCGGGTGCCTGACCTGCAGCGACGCGAACTCCCCCGGCACGGGGCCGGGGGACGTTCGCGCAGGGGGCGGCGGGCTAGGCTGTGCGGCTGTCAGCCGTAGGCGCGCAGGTGGGGCGGAAACAAACATGTTCACGGAACGCCAGATATCGGCGATGCTCGGGCAGATCGCCCGCCAGGACGTCGTCGAGATCGGCCCGGAGCAGGCCGCCGGCCGGGCGGCCGCCCTGGCCCACGTCGCGGAGCAGTACGGCTACGCGTACGACCGGGCGGACCGCACGGGGCACAACGACATGCAGATCCTGGTGCGGATGTACCGGGACCCGCACCCCGGCGCGCGAGCCCGTGAAGCGGCGACCATCGCCGCCCACCCGCAGGCCGGCAACGGCGGGACGGTGCCGGGCATGCGGCCGGGGACGGTCAAGCCGCTCCCCGAAGCGCAGGAGGCCGTGGCCCGGCTGAAGGACAGGATCATGCTCGACGTCCTGGCCCAGGCCGCGGGCAAGCGGCAGAAGGCGTTCGCCTGGGGATGGGTCGCAGTCCTGGTCCTCATGCTGCTCGTCCTCGGGATGCCGGTCGCCGCGCTGGCCGGCGGGGCGGTGCTCGCGGCGTTGCTGGCAGGCGCCTTCAAGATGGGCGCGATCCGACGGCAGCGGATCGCCCGGAGGCTGACGGACGCCGGTTTCGTCCCGGTCTCGGACGAGTACGGCAGGCAGCGCTTTCTGGAGCCGGGCCGGCAACTGCCCGGCCACGTCAATCCGTTCGCCTCCTGACAGGTCGAACAACACCGTCATTTCATGACACATCGAGTGCGGCGAACCCACGGGTGCGCGCACCGGTGGACACATCCGGCTCCGGCCTTGGGACGCCCCCCGGATGGGCTAAATTTGGACCTTCGTACGCCGGAATCGGTTGGGGAGAACGCAATGACGGAAGCGATCCTGCTGGTCGGCGGACAAGGGACGCGCCTGCGCCCCGTGACGGTGAACACGCCCAAGCCGATGGTTCCCACGGCCGGTGTCCCGTTCCTCGCCCACCAGATAGCCAGGGCCGCCGCCGCCGGTGTCACGCACATCGTGATGGCCACCTGCTACCTCGCCGAGGTCTTCGAGCCCTACTTCGGCGACGGATCCGACTTCGGCCTCAGCCTCGAATACGTGGTCGAGGACGAGCCCCTCGGGACCGGCGGCGCCATCCGCAACGCCGGAGCGCGCCTGACCGGCGGCCCGGACTCCTCCGTCCTCGTCTTCAACGGCGACATCCTCACCGGCCTGGACATCGCCGGGCTGGTCGAGTCCCACAAGGCGGCCGACGCCGACGTCTCCCTGCACCTGGTCCGGGTCGATGACCCGCGCGCCTTCGGCCTGGTCCCCACCGACTCCGAGGGGCGGGTGCTGGCCTTCACCGAGAAGCCGCAGACCCCCGAGGAGATCATCACCGACCAGATCAACGCCGGCTGCTACGTCTTCCGCCGCAGCGTGATCGACTCCATCCCGGCCGGCCGCCCGGTCTCCGTCGAGCGCGAGACCTTCCCGGGCCTCCTCGCCGCCGGGGCCAAGCTGCACGGCGTCACCGAGAACACCTACTGGATGGACCTCGGCAAGCCCGAGTCGATCATCCAGGCCTCCGCCGACCTCGTACGCGGCGTGGTCTCCTCCCCGGCCGTCCCCGGACGCCGCGGCGAGTCCCTGGTCCTGCCCGGCGCCGAGGTGGCGGCCGGGGCCAAGCTGTCCGGGGGCACCGTCGTGGGCGCGGGCGCCCGGATCGAGGCTGGAGCGGTCGTCCAGGGCTCCATCGTCCTCGACGGCGCCGTCATCGGCCCGGACGCCCAGGTGAACGCCAGCCTGATCGGCGCCCGCGCCTCGGTCGGCGCGCGGACCGTCCTGGACGCCGCCGTCATCGGCGACGGCGCCGCCGTGGGAGCCGACAACGAACTGCGCGCCGGCGCCCGCGTGTGGTGCGAGGCGCAGCTTCCCGCCGCCGCCATCCGCTTCTCCCCGGACGCCTGACCGGAGGTCCGGTCCCGGACCGGGTCCCGGCCCGGGGAGGGGAGTACGGCCGACGGGCCGCACTCCCTCACCGCCGTCAGTTACCGCGGACGGTGACCTTCTCGTCGTTCTGGATCTGCTTCACCAGCTGCTGCACCTTCGCCTTGTCCCAGACGAGGTTGCCACCGCGCTGGCCGGAGATCGGCATGTTCATCGACACGCCGTCACCGCCGTTGACGCCCTTCATCGCGAAGAACATCTGGCCCATGTCGTACAGGCCCATGTCCTTGTCCACGATGAGGGTGTCCAGGCCCGCGCCCAGCATCGGGTAGAGCGCGAACGGGTTGAGGATCGTCGACGGCGTCGCGGCCTGGCTCGCCAGCGCCGACAGGAACTTCTGCTGGTTCTTCGTGCGCTGCAGGTCGGACTCGGCGAAGGCGTACCGGGTCCGTACGAAGGCCAGGGACTGCTCGCCGTTCAGGGTCTGCTTGCCGGCCTTGAAGTCGGCGCCCGACTTCTCGTCCTTGAAGCCCTCCTCGATGTTCAGCTCCACACCGCCCAGCGCGTCCACGATGTTCGCGAAGCCGGCGAAGCCGATCTCCGCGTAGTGGTCGATGCGCAGGCCCGTGTTGTGCTCCACCGTCCGCACCAGCAGCTCGGGGCCGTCCTCCGCGTACGCGGCGTTGAGCTTGACCCGGCGCCCCTGGGCGGGGAACGTCTTGCCGGACTGCGAGCCCACGAAGGACGGGATCTCCACGTCCGAGTCGCGGGGCAGCGAGATCATGGTGTTCCCGCTGGAGCACTTCGCCAGGATCATCATCGAGTCGGTCCGCTTGCCCTCGGCCGAGCCGGTGTGCAGCTTCTTCTTCTCCTCGGCGGACATCCCCTCGCGGCTGTCGGAGCCCACGATCAGGTACGTCGTGCAGTCGCCCTCCTTCGGGCGCTCGATGACCTTGGAGAGGTCCACCTCGCGGCGCACCTTGGAGTCGGCCCAGAAATAGGTGGAGACCGAGGTCACCAGCAGCGCGGAGACCAGCACGATCGAGCCGACCTTGATCCGCTTGCGCCAGTCCGGGGCGGGGCCGGGCGCACGCCCGGGGCGGCCGGATCCGGACGGCCCGCCGGGGCCTCCCGGCCCGCCCGGTCCGCCGCTCTGCGGAGCCCCGTAGACCTGGCCGGTGTTGTAGCCGCTGTCGTAACCGCCGTACGTGTCGTGGCCGCCCGCCTGCTGCGGGGGTACGCCGTACGCCGGCGGCGGGCCCGCCGGGCGCTGCGGGCGCGGGGGCTGCGCGGGCCGAGGAGGCTGCTGCGGCTGCGGCTGCCGCTGGATGTGCCGCATCCGCTGCGCACCCTCGGGCTGCGGCTGCGCGCTGCCGCGCCCGTACGCGTCGTCACGACCTTCTGGCCAGTCATTCATGCGCCCAAGAATGCCTGCCCGGGTGCGTGCTCCGACAGCCCGGTCCGCATTCCGTTCCGCTGCTGTTGCAGAGCTGATGCCTCACTGACCCATCTCGGGGGTGTCCTGCCGGTGGTCGGGCCGGACTCGCGGTCCGGCCCGACCGACAAGACACCCTAAGGTGTCCGTATGACACAGATACCGGGCGAGCTGCCCGGGAAGCCCACCGCAGCCTCCCGGACGACCCTCAGCCACATCATGACCGCCAACGACACCAACCTCCTCGGAACGGTGCACGGCGGCGTGATCATGAAGCTGGTGGACGACGCGGCGGGCGCCGTGGCCGGCCGCCACTCCGGCGGCCCGGCGGTCACCGCCTCCATGGACGAGATGGTCTTCCTCGCGCCCGTGCGCGTGGGCGACCTCGTCCACGTGAAGGCCCAGTGCAACTGGACCGGCCGCTCCTCCATGGAGATCGGCGTACGCGTCCTCGCGGAGCGGTGGAACGAGTCCACCCCCGCCACCCAGGTCGGCACCGCCTACCTCGTCTTCGCCGCGGTCGACGCCGACGGCAAGCCCCGCGAGGTCCCGCCCGTCCTCCCGGAGACCGAACAGGACGAGCGGCGCTACCAGGAGGCCCAGATCCGCCGCACCCACCGGCTCGCCCGCCGCCAGGCGATCATGGCGCTGCGCGAGGAGCGGGCGGCCCAGGGCTTCGACGACTGACGCCCCACCCGTCCCGGATCCTCAGTCCCCGCAGACCACCTGGTCGCCGGTGACCACCCCGAAGGTGCCCTGGTAGGGGTCCTCGGCGCGCACCGGCACCACCTTGCGGTAGTCCGCGCCCGCGACCACCAGCACCGTCCGGCCCTGGCCCGCCACCGCCCGCAGCTCGCTGCCCGGCAGCGCGGTCGCCACCGACCGGGCGGAGCGGTCCCAGCGGGGGTCGTACGTGATCACCGTGCGCTTGACCTCGCGGCTGGCGCCGTTGCCCGGGGCCTGGGTGGTGTCGAAGCCGGTGGCGCGCAGCGCGGCGTCGACCCGCCCGCCCAGTCCGTCGATCCGGGTGCCGTTCTCCACCTGGACCCGGACCTGGCGCGGGGGCACGTCCACGGGCACCGCCGCGGGCGGGCCGCCGTCGGCCTTCCCGGGCCGGGCGGGGGCCAGCGGCCGGTCCTCGCGCAGCGCCTCGAACAGCTTGGCCGCCTTCGGCTCGTCCCACTTCACGGTGGACCCGATGCCCTTGACGGGGAAGGAGGGGCTGCCGATGGGCACCGAGGCGAACTCCGAGGAGGACGGGGTGAAGTCCCGCATCGCCTGCCCGAGGGCCAGCATCTGCTCCGAGCCGAAGCCCTTGTCGGCCCGCACGGAGCCGAGGAGGGTGGAGCTGACCTCCTTGAACTTCACCGGGTTCAGCAGCACCCCGCCCCCGGTCGCCTGCTTGATCAGGGCGGCGATGAACCGCTGCTGGCGCTGCATCCGGCCGAGGTCGGAGGCCCCGTCGATGTGGCGCGAGCGCACGTACTGCAGGGACTGTCCGCCGCTGAGGCGGTGACTGCCCGGCAGCAGGTCGAGGCCTGTGTTGCGGTCCCGCATGGTCTTGGCCGTGCAGATCTCCACGCCGCCCATCGCGTCGACCGTCTTCATGAAGCTGGTGAAGTCGACCTCCAGGTAGTGGTCGATCTTCACCCGGGTCATGTTCTCCACCGTCCGCACGGTGAGGTTGGGCCCGCCCTCCGCGTACGCCGCGTTCAGCCGTACGGGATGCGCCTTGTGCGCCTTGCCGGTGACGAGGTCCCGGTGCGCGGGCACCTCGGCGTAGCTGTCACGGGGCAGGCTGATCACACTGGCCCGCTCCTTGTCGGCCGACAGGTGCACCAGCATGATCGTGTCCGTGCAGTGGCAGGGCGCGCCGCCCAGGCGGTACTCGCGCTTCTCCTCCGAGGAGATCTTCTCCCGCCCGTCGGTGCCCACCAGCAGGAAGTTGAGGCCGTGTCCGGCCTGCGGGCGGTTCTTCATGTCCTTGAACGGGTCCACCCGATCGATCCCGGTGTCCAGGCCGGTCATCACGGCGTGCCCGACGGCCCCGGAGCCGAGCACCGCCACCGACAGCCCGGCCGCGAGCCGTACGCCCCACCGGGGTCGCCCGTCCCGGTGCCGGGCGGGACCGCCTCCGCCGCGTCGGGCGCGCTGCGGCCGTGGCGGCCCTTCGGGACGGGCGGGACGGTGCGGCTGGGGCACGGTGGACACCTCCGCGGGGGCAGCAGGGAGACCGGTCGGGACACTGGCCGGCCGGATCAGCTGATTCGGCAGAACAGTAGGCCCATACGATCAGCTGCTGTCCTTACCGGTCGCTCGGCGCGCACCCGGTTCCCCCGTACGCGGTAACGTGACACCGATACCCGACCTTGAAGGACCACATGCCCGCCCAGCAGCCCGCAGTCTCGGTGATCATGCCGGTGCTCGACGAGGAGCACTACCTCCGCGATTCCGTCCGCCACATCCTGGAACAGGAGTACGCGGGCGAGATGGAGGTGGTGATCGCACTCGGGCCGTCCACGGACCGCACCGACGAGATCGCCGCCGAACTCGTCGCCGAGGATCCCCGAGTCCACACCGTCCCGAACCCCACCGGCCGGACCCCGGCGGCGCTCAACGCCGCCATCAAGGCCTCGCGCCACCCGATCGTGGTACGCGTCGACGGCCACGGCATGCTTTCGCCGAACTACATCGCCACCGCCGTCCGCCTCCTGGAGGAGACCGGCGCCCAGAACGTCGGCGGCATCATGCACGCCGAGGGCGAGAACGCCTGGGAAGAGGCCGTCGCCGCCGCGATGACCTCGAAGATCGGTGTCGGCAACGCGCCGTTCCACACCGGCGGCCAGGCGGGACCGGCCGAGACCGTGTACCTCGGAGTCTTCCGCCGCGAGGCGCTGGAACAGCAGGGCGGCTACAACGAGGAGTTCATCCGCGCCCAGGACTGGGAGCTGAACTTCCGCATCCGCGAGGCCGGCGGTCTGATCTGGTTCTCGCCGGAGCTGATGGTCCAGTACCGTCCGCGCCGCTCCGTACGGGCCCTGGCCAAGCAGTACAAGGACTACGGGCGCTGGCGGCACGTGGTGGCCCGCTACCACTCGGGCTCCATCAACCTGCGCTACCTGGCCCCGCCGACCCTCGTCTGCGCGATCGCCGCGAGCGTGGTCGTGGGCGTGACCGTCACCCCCCTGGGCTTCGCCCTCCCGGCCGGCTATCTCGCGGCGATCACCGCGGGCTCCGTGCCGGCGGGCAAGGGGCTCGGGCTCAAGGCCCGGGCGCAGATCCCCGTCGCCCTGGCGACCATGCACCTGAGCTGGGGCTTCGGCTTCCTGACCAGCCCGCGGGCCCTGGCGAACAAGGTCATCGCGAGCCGCCGTCCGGCCGTGCACCGGGACTCCTCGCAGGTCTGAGACGTACGAAGGGGCCCGGCCCGGGGGGGGGGGGGGCGCCCCCCCCCCCGGGGGGGGCCCCGGGGGGGGGGGGGGGCCCCGGGGAGGCCGGGGGGGGCGGCCCGGGCGGCCCCCAGGGGTGGGCCGTG
>NZ_JBIAVJ010000035.1:0-19146 GCF_042894025.1 Streptomyces sp. NPDC001549 | reverse complement strand
CCGGCTCCCCGCCCTGGGTCTTCCTCCCCCCGGGGGGGGGGGGGCGGGGGCCGCCCCCCCCCCCCCCCCCCGGGGCCGGGCCCCTTTCGCGTGCGTGCTACCAGGTGAAGCCCGGCTGGACCGCCATGCAGGCACCCTCGTTGTCGCCGTTGAGCGCGTGGGCCGAGGTCGGGGCCACGGTCGGGGCGGGCGGCGGCGGGGTCGGCGCGTTGCCGGTCCGCCAGTCCTTGCCGACGAACAGGGTGATCCCGGGGACCTCCTCGGACTTCTGCACCGAGGTGGCGGGCAGGCCCAGGGCGGTGGCCACGGCACCCGCGTCGGCCGCCTGGGCGTCCGTGGCGTAGCGGACGACCGTGGTGTCCTCGGCGCCGGTCTGCGTATCGGCGGCGGCCTTCGTGAAGCCCTTGCCGGTCAGCACCGCGGCCACGTCGTTCGCCCGGTTCTTGACCCGGGTCTCGGCGCCGTCCTTGCCGCTCGTGGCGTTGCGGACGGTGACCGCGATCTTCGCGGGAGCCGCGGCCGGGGCCGTGGTCGGGGCCGTACTGGGAGCCGTGCTCGGGGTGCCCGGTGTGCCCGGGGAAGCGGAGGCGCCCGGTGAGGGGGACGCGCCGCCCTCCGGGGTCCCGGAGCCCTTGCCGTCGAGCGCGATGTCCTCGCGGATCATCCGGAACACGGCCTCGGCCTCGCCCGCCATGGGCTCGACCCGGCCGTCCATGCCGGGCTTGGTGCTGTACACCCACGGCATGGTGGTCATGGTGATCCGGCCCGGGGGCACCTTCTTGAGCTCCATGCTCAGGTCGTACAGCTTGTCGATCTTGTTCAGGCCGGTGTCCACGACCATGGCATCGATCGCCGCCTGCGCCAGGCTGTTGAGCTTCACCGGGTTGCTGAGCTTGGCGTTCTTGCGGAACTCGCGGGCCATCGACGTCATGTACTGGTGCTGGGCGTGGGTGCGGCCGATGTCCGTGCCGTCCTCGAACCCGTAGCGGGTGCGCAGCCACTGCAGGGCCTGCTCGCCCTGGATGGTGGTCGTCCCCTTCTCCAGCTTCAGGCCGGAGCCCTTGCCCTCGCGGTTGCGGGAGTGGACGTTCTCCTCGACGCAGACCGGAACGCCGCCGATGGCGTCCGCCATCGAGACCACACCCTTGAAGTCGATCATCATGAAGTGATCGACGGGGATCTTGGTCAGCTCCTGCCAGGTGGCGACCGTGCAGCCCGGACCGCCGCGCTGCAGGGACTCGTTGGTCTGTACGAGGCCCTTGCTGGCGGGGTGCACCTTGCCGCCCGGCTCGGTGCACTTGGGCATCATCAGGATCGTGTCGCGCGGCATCGAGACCACCGACATGTTGCTGCGGTCCGCGGACAGGTGCAGCAGCATCTGCACGTCCGCCAGCGGCGGGCCGCCGAAGGTTTCCGTGGCCCCGCCGAGGGACTGGTTGGCCTCGTCGTCGCGCGCGTCGGAGCCGATCAGCAGGATGTTCAGCGGGGTCTGCCCGAAGGCGTTGGGCTTGGAGCCGCCCAGCTTGGTCTCGCCGAGGTTCAGCTCGTCCGTATGGATGCTGCCGTTCAGATGGCGGTAGTACAGGTATCCGGCGGCCGACGTCCCGAGTATCAGCAGGGACAGTACGGAAGCCGTCCAGCGCAGCACGCGCCGCCGGCCCTGTCTGCGGGCAGGGCCGCCGCCCGCCGGGCGAGCCGTACCGGAGCCGCCCCGCGGTGGGGGCACCGTGCCGGACGCGCCCGCCCCGCCGCCGGATATCTCCCCGGCGGCCTGGGCGTTCGCCCCCTCCCCTCGCACGCTGCTGCGCCTCACACGTCCCCCTCAAGGTCCTTCTTGGTCAACGGAGTGCCGGTGTCACCGGCCGATTCCTGCTACTTGGCGCAGATCGCCTTGTCGGCCTGCGCCTGCTGCACGTCCTCGGGCAGCTGCTGGGGCACCGGGGCCGCCAGCGGGGCGCCCGGCTGCTGGAAGTCCGGACCCAGCGTCAGCTTCATCGGGGTCTTCGCCGGGGCGTCCGCCGTCCCCACCTTCAGCGCGGTCGCGGGCAGGCCCATGATGTCCGCCAGCGCCCGGGCCTGGTCGGCCTGGTTGGGGGCGTACTCCAGCTGCGTGGCGCCGACCTTCGCGGGCGCGTTGCCGACGTTGCTGGACTTGGTCACGCCCTTGCTGGTCTGCAGCCAGTTCAGCGTGGTGGAGGCGGAGCCCTTGGGGCCGCCGCCGTTGTAGACGCTCACCCGTACGTCCGCCGCGGCCGCGCGGTTGCCCTGGAGCAGGGCGTCCTGCTTGGCCTTCGCATCCGCGTCGGACGCCTCCTTGGCGGCCTGTTCCTTCTTCTCGACCTCCGTGAGCGAGACGTCCCCCCGGATCATCTGCAGCAGCGGATCGGCCAGGGTGTGATCGACGACGACGGTCGCCTTCTTGCCCTCAGGTTCGGCCGGGTTGTCGAGCACCGGGAGGGTGGTGAAGGTGATGTTCTTCGTGTCGATGCCCTTCAACTCGCCCGCCAGATCGGTGAGTTTGCCGATGGACCCGATCCCCGAGTCCACGCCCAGCGACTTGGTGGCGGCCTCCGCGAGGGAGAGGAACTTCTTGGGGCTGGTCAGCGTCTCCTTCGACTTCATCTCACGCATCATCGAACCCAGGAACTGCTGCTGGATCCTGATCCGGTCGAGGTCGCTGTTGTTGCCGAAGCCGTGCCGGGTGCGGACGAAGGCGAGGGCCTGTTCGCCCGCCAGGCGGTGTTCGCCGGCGTCCAGCTTGAGGTGGGAACCCTCCTCGTCGTTGACGGGCTTGGCCAGGCACACCGGCACTCCGCCGACCGCCGTGCTCAGCGTCTTGACGGCGTTGAAGTCGGCCATCATGAAGTGGTCGACCTCGATGCCGGTGAGTTCCTTGACCGTTCGCATGGTGCAGCCCGCGTCGCGGCCCTCCTGGCCCAGGCTGGTGTTGAACCGGGTGCCCTTGGTGGGTGCGATCGTCTTCGTCGATCCGTCCGGCTGTTTCGTCGGGCAGGCCGGGATGTTGGTGATCAGGTCGCGGGGGATGGACAGCGCGGTCGCGTTGGTCCGGTCCTTCGAGACGTGGAACAGGATCGTGGTGTCGGCGTGGCCGACGCTGTCCTTGTCCCCGTAGCTCTCGTTGCCCGCGCCGGTGCGCTTGTCGGTTCCGATGACCAGGATGTTGATCGGCTGGTCCTTCTTGAAACCGCCGGTGCCCGCGCCCGCCACGTCGGTGACGCTGAGGTTGCCGTTCAGGTGGTTGTAGTAGAGGTATCCCGCCACGGAACCGCCGACCAGCAGGAACGCCAGCGTGCCGCCGGTGATGACCAGCGCCTTCTTACGGCCTCCGCCGCCGAGCTTGCGGGAGCGTCCGCCGCGCCGGCCGCCGGGCGGCGGGTCGCCACGCCGCGGCTTCGGCACACCGGGGGCGGGAGTGGTGGGGGCTGAAGGAGCAGACGGTGATCTGCGGGGTGCGCTGACCTTGGGCCGCGCTTGCGCGGCGGAGTCGGCCAGTCGCAGTTCGTAGTTGCCGGTGCGGGGATTGAGTACCCACTGGTCTGCGGGGTCGATCTCGTCCGCCCGCCCACGGCTTTGCGCATCCACGGTTGCTCGAATCCTCCGTCGGTGCCTCGCGACGCGCCTCCCCCAGGCGCACGGTCAACGATCCGGCTGCTGGTGCCCGCCTCTGGTCCGGCCGGGCACCGGATCGCTCACCCTATCCGCCCTGTTCGGCTGCAAACCATGCTGGTGACAAATTCCACTCCCCTTATAACGGGGTGAACCACCCATCCCACTCGGTTCGGGCACCGGCTTTTGGGATTGCTTTACCGGCAGTCGGCGTTACCCGCAGTGGTTCCGGTGAAAGTGGGGACGGGTACCTGAGGTGTGACGGTTCCCTCGTCGGTGGAGTCGGTGTCCGAACCGGCCTCCGTGCCCGTCCCCGCGGCCTCGGCCGCAGCCGCGCTCGGCGTGGGCTTCGGCGGGGCGACGGTGACCGGCTTGTCCATCCGCAGCTGCTGGAACAGCCGCTCCGCGTCGGGCTCGACCAGCTCGTCCCGGTTCGGGTCGGGTGCGTACGGCTTGCGAGGCACCGTCAGGAACTTGACCTGATCGGTCGGGATGTCCCGCATGCCCCGCACCAGTTCGTACAGGCCGCGCAGCGAGGCCAGTCCCGGGTCCGTGGTCACCGAGGAGGTCGCCGCGTCCAGCAGCGGGTACAGCCGCGCCGGATTCAGCAGCACCCCGTTGCTCTGCACCTTCTTGACGAGCGAACCGAGGAACTGCTGCTGCCGGTCCATCCGTTCGGTGTCACTGCCGTTGCCCAGGCTGTGGCGGGCGCGGACGTAGCCCAGGGCCTGCTCGCCCCGCAGGGTCTGGCGCCCGGCGGCGAGCCGCAGCTTCGCCTCGGCGTCGTTCACCGGCTCCTTCAGGCACACTTCCACCCCGCCGATGGCGTTGACCATCTTCTTGAACCCACCGAAGTCGATCACCATGTGATGGTCCACACGGATCCCGGTCAGCTTCTCCACCGTACGGATCGTGCAGGCGGCGCCGCCCCACTGGAACGCCCAGTTGAACTGCGCGAACCGTTCGGCGGTGCGGCTCCCGTCCACCTGCCGGCAGGAGGGGATGTCCGTCATCAGGTCCCGGGGTATGGACACCGCGGTCGCGCTCCGGCGGTCCTGCGGCAGGTGCAGCAGGATCGTGGTGTCCGAGCGCTGGGTGCCCCCGTCCTGTCCGTACTTGGCGTTGTCCTTGCCGGAGCGCGAGTCCGAGCCGATCAGCAGGATGTTCTGGGCCCCGGTGGCCAGGTGCGCGGGGCGCTCGCGCTCGTAGCGCCGCAGCTCGGCCGCGGCCGAGGTGTCCTCGGTGATGTTCCCGTCGAGCTTGTTGTAGAGCCACCAGCCGGTGGCCGTACCCGCCAGGACCAGGAAGACCGCCCCCAGGCCGATCCAGCGCAGCAGGCGGCGCCGGCGCCCGCGGGTGCGCGGGGGCCGCCCCGCGCCCCCGGACGCGTCGGTGCCGCCCGGTATGCCTGCGCTGTCCGTCACTGGCGTCCGTCCCCTCGCCGCTACGACTGCGGGCCGTCGGCCGTACGGGTGAGCACGGCCACTGCCGATGCTGCCCCCGGGGCGCCGGAGCAGCCCGGGGGCGGGGGCTTGTCTAGGACCATGCGGGTGACAAATCGCCCGTACCTGCCTCTCACCAGTGTGAGTGACAGGCCTCCGGGCGGCGATCAGACGGTGTGGGTGACGCGCTCGCTCTCGCTGCGCTGAGCCAGCCCGTCCGCCGGGAGCCGGTCCAGGTTCCGGCACAGCACCACGGACCCGCCCGCGGCCAGCGCGGCGTAGAGCCCGGCCGAGAGCCCGTCCCAGGTGTCGTAGCCGAGCCCGGTCAGCACCCGCGAGCCCTCATCGAGGCCGAGCTTCGCCGCGTCCTCGCGGGCGCGGGCCACCAGCGCCGTGTGCGTGAGCTCCTCGCCGCCGACGACCAGCGCCGGGCCCTCGGGATCCACCGGCACGAAGGGCGCGAAGCGGTCGCCCTGCCCCGGCACCTCCACCGCGTAGTCGGCGAACCCGGCCGGCGGCTGCGGGAACCGTCCGCCCAGCGGCCGCAGCGCGAGCGCCACCCGCTCACCGCCGCACGCCAGGGCCCCCTCCAGGGTGTCCGGCCCGCTGACGACGAGATCCGCGTCCGCCGGATCCCCGCCGACCTCGGCGACGACCCCGACGGAGGCGCAGGCGAGCAGCCACACCGCGCTCTGCCAGTGCGCCGGGAGCATCAGCGCGAGCCGGTCCCCGGGCTCGGCCCCCAGGTCGCCCTGGAGCAGATTGGCGGTCTTGGCCACCCAATTGGCGAAGGTCGCGACGGACAATTCGACGCGCTCGCCGGTGGCATCGTCGTAGAAGGTGACGAGCGGGCGGCCCGGATCGGCGGCGAGCGCGGATCGCAGCAGGTCGGCAGGGGTGCGGTCAGTGGCGTTCACCCGGCACAGCGTACGCGGGCCCGTCCCCCGTACGGGGGCCGTCGGCTCCTCCGTACGGGGGAGGGGTACGCGCGGCGGGCCGGACGGAGCGTCAGTTCTCGGATGGCGCCGGGCGATCCGCGTGCTCACCATCCTTTTCATGCGTGGATTCCTTGCTTCCTCGATCGGCGTCGCGACGGCCGCCGTACTGGCCCTGCCCCTCGCGCTCCCCACCCCTGCCCTGGCCGAGACCGCCCCCGCAACCCCCGCCGGGTCCACCCAATCCCTGCCTCTCGTCCCGCTGGGACCCTCGGCGACGCGGGCGCCCGGAGTCCCCGGAATGAGCGCCTCCCCGGGCCGCCCCGAGACGCAGGGCCTGACCGCACGCGAGGTCAAGACGTTCTCGCTGGTCGGTGTGGTCTGGGACGACGCGGCCACCGAACTGCACGGCCGGGTCCAGGTACGGACCCGCTCCACCCGGACCGCGACCTGGTCGGACTGGCAGGACGTCGAGACGCACAACGGCGAGCACGCCGCCGACCCCGACGCGGCGGAACGCGGCTCGGGCAGGATCCGTGGCGCCACCGCCCCGCTGTGGGTGGGCGAGTCCGACGCCGTGGAGGTCCGCGTCCGGGCCGAATCCGGCGCCCCGGCCACCCGCGCCCCCTCCCGGCTGCCCACGGGCATGCGGATCGAGCTCGTCGACCCGGGCGCGGAGACCCCCGCAGCGGGCTCCGACGGCAAGAACACCGGCCCCGACGGCGACGGCAAGGGCGAGGTGGCGGTGCCGGCCATGACGATGGAGACGGCGGAGTCCTCCGCCGCGAACGTCCCGCACGCCTCGCTCGGCGCGAATGAGATCACCGCACTCGACAAGGCCGACTCCACCGCCGACGCGATCTTCGCGAGCGACGGCGAGCTGACCGCAGCGGCCGCCCCGTACATCGGTCCGCGCCCGCGGATCGTCACCCGCAAGGGCTGGGGCGCGGACGAGGGCCTGCGCGAGTCGGGCTTCGTCTACACGAGCACGGTCAAGGCGGCCTTCGTCCACCACAGCGCCTCCGGCAACAACTACGCCTGCAAGGACGCCCCCGCGGTCCTGCGCAGCCTGTACCGCTACCACGTGATCAGCAGCGGCTGGCGGGACTTCGGCTACAACTTCGCCGTCGACAAGTGCGGCACCGTCTACGAGGGCCGCGCGGGCGGAGTCTCCAAGGCGGTCCTCGGCGCGCACACGATGGGCTTCAACACCAACAGCATGGGCGTCGCCGTGCTGGGCACCTTCACCTCCTCGGCCCCGCCCGCGGTGGCGGTCGACGCGGTCGCCCGCCTCACTGCATGGAAGCTCGGCCTCTTCGGCCGGGACCCGCGCGCGAAGACCACCCTCAAGTCGGGCGGAGGCAACCGCTACCCCAAGGGCAAGAACGTGTCGATGAACGTCATCTCAGGCCACCGGGACGGCTTCGCCACCCAGTGCCCGGGCGCGAAGCTCTACGGCAAGCTGGGCGCCACCCGCAAGGCCTCGGCCAAGCTCCAGGGCCGCCCGTAGCCTCCGGCGGTCTGCGGGGCCCGTGGCGTGCGGCGCCGTCGCCGGGGCTCCGCCCCGCACTCCCTAGGGCGCTTCGCCCCGCACCCCCTACGGCGCCCCGGGGGGACGCGGGCCGGGCAGGGCTACGCTCGGGGCATGGCCGGCCGCTTCGATCCCCTCACCCGCGCCGCGGTCCGCGGCGGCCGCACCGACGTCCCCGCGGGCCGGGGCAGCCCCGCCGGCTCCGGGGCCGAGGAACGCCGCTGGACCCCCGGCGGCCCGTTCGACCTCGGGCTCATCCTCGGCCCGCTCCGCCGCGGCCCCGCCGACCCCACCTTCCGCACCACCCCCGACGGCTCGGTCTGGCGCACCGGCCGCACCCCGCGGGGCCCGGCCACCCTCCGCGTGTCCCGCGCGGGCGAGGAGGTGCACGCCGAGGCCTGGGGCCCCGGCGCCGACTGGTTCCTCGAACAGCTGCCCGCACTCCTCGGCGCGGGCGACGATCCCGCCGTCTTCGTGCCCCGCCACCGCCTCGTGCACGCCAGCCACCGCCGCCGTCCCGGCCTGCGCCTCACCCGAACCGGCCTGGTCCTCGAATCCCTGATCCCCACGGTCCTGGAGCAGAAGGTCACCGCCGACGAGGCCTACCGCTCCTGGCGCCGCCTGGTCCGGCAGTACGGCGAGCCCGCCCCGGGCCCGGCCGGCCCGGACCTGTACGTCATGCCCGCGCCGCGCACCTGGGCCATGATCCCGTCCTGGGACTGGCACAAGGCCGGGGTCGACGCCAAGCGCTCGGCCACCATCGTGCGGGCGGCCCGCGTGGCGAACCGCCTGGAGGAGGCGGCCGCGATGGACCTGCCCGAGGCCGTACGAAGGCTGGAGGCCGTTCCCGGCATCGGCCCGTGGACCTCCGCCGAAACCCTCCAGCGCAGCAACGGCCACCCCGACGCGATCACCACCGGCGACCTCCACCTGCCCGGCATCGTCGGCTACGCCCTCGCGGGCGACCGCGACGCCGACGACGACGCCATGCTGGAGCTCCTCGCCCCGTACGCCGGCCAGCGCCACCGCGCGGCCCGCCTCATCCTCCTCGCGGGCCACACCCCGCCCCGCCGCGCGCCCCGCATGCCGCGCGGCGACATCGGCCGCTTCTGAGTCCTGTCGTCGGGCGCCCCCGCCCCGCCGGACCAGGGCCCGCCCGGCAGGGCAGGAGTGGCCCGCCGGTCCGCCGGGCTCGCCGCAGGCGTCACCGCACCTGGATGAAGTCCGCCGCGGAGCGCCCCGGCCGGTCCGCCGGAACCGCCGCCGGGTGTCCCACCGCCACCGTTCCCATCGGGTCCCAGTCCTGCGGCAGCTCCAGTACCTCCCGCACCACGTCCCGGCAGAACATCGTCGAGGACACCCACGCCGACCCCAGCCGCTCCCCGGCCAGCGCGACGAGCAGGTTCTGGACGCCCGCGCCCATCGCGACCACGAACATCTCCCGCTCCGCCGTGTCCCGCCGGGCGTGCCCGTAGTGGTGCGCGCCGTCCGTCACCAGACACGGCACCACCAGGTAGGGGGCGGCCCGCAGCACGTCCCCGCGCCGCACCCGCTTCGCCACGGACTCCTCGGACTTGCCGTCCGCCCGCAGGTCCGCGACCCACGCGTCCCGCATCGCGTCCAGCAGCCGCACCCGTGAGGCCTCGGACTCCAGCAGGACGAACCGCCACGGCGTCGTGTGGTGCGGGGCCGGGGCCGTCACGGCCGCCGCCACCGCCCGCCGCACCGCGCCCGGGTCCACCGGCTCCGCGGTGAAGGCCCGTACCGTACGGCGCTGCGTCACGGCTTCCCGTACGGCTTCCGAGGTCCCCAGCCGGAACATGTCGTCGGCCGGCGAGCGCACCAGGTCCCGGGCCGAGGAGCCCTCGCCCAGTACGTGGGCCAGCCCGCGCACGACAGCCACCGGCAGCCCCGCGGCCTTGCCCTTGACCAGGTCACCGGCGGCGGCCAGCTCGTCCGCGGTCGCCACCAGCGTCGAGCTCAGCGGATTGCCGTGCGCGTCCGTGCCGCCGCGCAGGTCGTCCAGGACCCGTACACCGGCCGAGCCGATCGCCACGTCCGTCAGTCCGGTGCGCCACGGCCGCCCGAAGGTGTCCGTCACGACCACGCCCACGTCCACGGACAGGGTGTCGCGCACCCCGGCGCGGATCGCGGCCGCCGAGGCGTCCGGGTCCTCGGGCAGCAGCAGCACGGTGCCGGGGGCGGTGTTGGAGGCGTCCACGCCGGCCGCGGCCATCACCAGGCCCTGCCGGTTCTCGACGATCCGCAGCGGACCCCGGCGCGCGACGACCCGTACGGTCTCGGCGTCGATCGCGGCCTCGCGCGAGTCGGCCTCCACGATGCGGCCCTCGGCCTTGGAAACGATCTTCGAGGTGACCAGCAGGACGTCCCCGTCGCGCAGGTCGGGGGCGGCCGTCGTGATCAGCTTCGCCAGGTCGTCGCCCGGCCTGACCTCGGGGATGCCGTCGACCGCCCGCACCTCGTACGCGGGCACCCCCGTCACCGGGAGGCCTCCGCCAGCTCCAGTGCGGCGCGGGCCATCTCCGCGGTGGCCTCCACGTCGGTCATCATCAGCGGCACCGCGCGGCAGGTGATCCCGGCGGCCTCGACCTCCGCGACGGCGTCCGCGTCCGAGGTGTCCACGAGCCAGCCGTCCAGCAGCCCTGTTCCGTAGTGCAGGGCGACCGCGGCGGCGGTGGACTCGACGCCCACCGCGGCGAGCACCTTGTCGGCCATCCCGCGCACGGGCGCGCCCCCGACGATGGGGGAGAGGCCCACGACGGGCGCCCCGGCGGAGGCCACGGCGTCCCGGATGCCGGGAACGGCGAGGATCGTGCCGACCGAGACCACGGGGTTGGACGGCGGGAAGATGATCACGTCGGCGGCGGCGATGGCCTCCAGCACACCGGGGGCGGGCTTGGCCTGCTCGGCCCCGACGGGTACGACCGCCTCCGCGTCCACCGAGGCGCGCAGCCGGACCCAGTACTCCTGGAAGTGGATGACGCGGCGTTCCCCGGTGCCGGCCTCGGTGATCGCGACGTGGGTCTCGACCCGGTCGTCGGACATGGGCAGGAGTCGTACGCCGGGCTGCCAGCGGTCGCAGAGGGCCTCGGTGACGGCGCTCAGCGGGTAGCCCGCGCCGAGCATCTGCGTACGCACGATGTGAGTGGCGAAGTCGCGGTCGCCGAGGCCGAACCAGGTGGGTCCGACCCCGTACGCCGCGAGTTCCTCCTTGACGGTGAAGGACTCGTCGGAGCGGCCCCAGCCCTGGTCCTCGTTGATGCCACCGCCGAGGGTGTACATCACCGTGTCCAGGTCGGGGCAGACCTTGAGCCCGAAGAGGTGAATGTCGTCACCGGTGTTGCCGATGACCGTGATGTCCGCGTCGGGCACCGCCGACTTGAGTCCGGACAGGAACCGGGCGCCGCCTATACCGCCGGCCAGAACAACAATGCGCATGCAGACAGTCTGTCAGCCGGAGGCTGTCGTCGAGGGGTGGAGGTCAGGCCGATCGGGGTCGGTCCGATCGAGGTCAGGCCGGTACGGCCGCGGACTCGGCCGGGGAGCAGCTGTGCATCGGCATCTCGGTCAGGCCGGGGAAGTAGACGTGCAGGCTGACCGCGCCGTCGAGGGTGTCGTTGACGACCTCGTGGGCGTAGCCGGGGGCGAAGACGCGCTGGGTGCCGGGGCGGTGGGTGCTGCGGCCGCGGGGGGTGTGCTCGGTGAGCTCGCCCTCCAGGACGGTCATGACGCCGGAGGAGGCGCCGTGGTCGTGGCGGCCGCTGCCCTGGCCGGGGACCCAGCTGAGCAGCCAGACCTCGTAACCGGGGCCGGTGCGCAGCCGGTGGTACCAGCGGGTGGTGGCGTCGTACTCGACGAGGTGCTCCCAGGAGGCGCGGTCCTCGGCGATGGAGCGGGCGAGCCCGGCGAACTCGGCGACGGTGGCCGGGTGTTCACGGGCGGGCTGGAGGAGGTGCTGGACGGCGAGGATGTCGCCGGCGATCTGGAGGTCGCTCTCGACCGTCGCGGGAGCGGCGGAGGAGGCGGAAGCGGTGGGGGTGGCGCTGTTCGTGCTGTTCATCGTGGGGGGTACCTCGACGGATGTCAGTCGTGCTGGCGGTTGCTGCAGGGGCGGGCCGGAGCTCTGAGGAGCCGGGGCTCCGCGGGCATCAACAGCTGCAACAGCAACAGCGAACCTGGGCAGCGCACAGGAACCCACGAATGGGGGTCCGGGTGGTGGTGGCTGCGGGCGCTGACATGCAAACAAGGAGAACGGCTCGGGGGCCGGACTGTCAACCCAATGTCCGGTTTGGTGCAAAAGTTTCACCTCATCCGGTTACCGTGCCCGGAGAAAGGTTTGTGCACTGTGCGGCAGGGGATGTGGCGCTGTGTCGGCGCTCAAACCCGATCCCGACTTCCGTGACCTGAATGTGATCTGCGCCGCTTCTCCGGTCGGACCGCAACCCCTCCCGGAGGTGGCACGTGGAATACGGGTAAAGGCGGCATCCTGTGGCACCGGTGGCATGTGTCACGATTTTTGGCGATATGAACACTTTCTGCATAGGCTTGGTTCCGCAGAGTGAATAAGGGGCCCAATAGCAGATCTCGGCTTGACTGCCCCGGAGCCACGCACTTGTAATTTCACTCGTGTCGTTACGTAGCAATCAGTGACGGCATCGTCACGGGGACGCACAGACAGAGCGAGGGGCGCACATGACCGAGCTGTTTCAGGAACTGCTGGTCGAGGAGGCGGACGAAGAGCTCGGGTGGCAGGAGCGCGCACTGTGCGCCCAGACCGACCCCGAGTCCTTCTTTCCCGAGAAGGGCGGCTCCACCCGCGAGGCCAAGAAGGTCTGCCTCGCCTGCGAAGTCCGCTCCGAATGCCTTGAGTACGCCCTCGCCAACGACGAGCGATTCGGCATCTGGGGCGGTCTGTCCGAGCGGGAACGCCGCCGCCTGAAAAAGGCAGCGGTCTGAAACGGCCGGCGCACCACCGGTCAGGCACCTACCGCACATCGCACGACATATCGAACGCACCACGGAACGCACCGCAGCACGCACCACGGAACGCACCACAGAGCGCACTTCGACGCATGACGGACAGAGCGCCGAACGGGACGACAAGCGCGACACACAGCACGGCACACGGTCCGCCTCCTGCACCTTCCCCGCAGGAGGCGGACCGCTGTCGTGGCAGCCGTTAGGGTGGGGCGCTGTCCAGCAGCCTCCGAGGGCACACCACCCCCGGACCCCCGGCCGGAGGGCCCGTACCGCGATGTCCCTGCACAGCCAGTCGACGGCCTCCTACCAGGCCCCAGCCACACCCGAGTTCCCCCGGCACGTCGTCACCGCGGTCCTCGTCGCCCATGACGGCGCCCGCTGGCTGCCCCGGACACTCTCCGGCCTCCTCGGCCAGGAACGCCCCGCGCAGAACCACATCGCCGCCGACACCGGCAGCGCCGACGAATCCGCGCGCCTGCTCACCGAAGCCCTCGGCGACGACCGCGTCCTGCACCTCGCCCGCCGCACCGGCTTCGGCACCGCGGTCGACGAAGCCGCACGCTCCGCGGGCACCCTGACCCCCGAGGACCTCCCGTACCTCAAGCGCCCCAGCGGCTGGGACCCTGTCAGCCGCACCTGGCGCGACGACACGTACGACCTGCCCGACCTCCCCCACGGCGAACCCGTCCAGTGGCTCTGGCTCCTGCACGACGACAGCGCCCCCGAACCCGACGCCCTCACCGAACTGCTCCGCGTCGCCGAGGAAAACCCCGACGCCGCCGTCATCGGCCCCAAACTGCGCGGCTGGTACGACAAGAAGCAGCTCCTGGAAGTCGGCGTCACCATCGCCCGCAGCGGCCGCCGCTGGACCGGCCTCGACCGCCGGGAACAGGACCAGGGCCAGCACGACCAGGTCCGCCCCGTCCTGTCCGTCTCCACCGCGGGCATGCTGGTCCGCCGAGACGTCTACGACGAGCTCGGCGGCTTCGACCGGCGCCTGCCCCTCATGCGCGACGACGTCGACCTGTGCTGGCGCGCCCAGAGCGCCGGCCACACCGTCCTCGTCGCCCCCGACGCCGTCCTGCGGCACGCCGAGGCCGCCGCCCGCGAACGCCGCACCGTCGACTGCGCCGGCCGCACCACGGCCGGCCCGCACCGCGTCGACAAGGCCGGCGCCGTCTACACGATCCTCGCCAACAGCTCCGGCCGCGCCCTGCCGTACGTCCTGCTGCGCGTCCTGCTCGGCACCGTGCTGCGCACCCTCGCCTACCTCATCGGCAAGGCCCCCGGCCAGGCCGTCGACGAACTCACCGGGCTGCTCGCCACCCTCCTCCGCCCCGGCCGGCTCCTCGCCGCCCGCAAGGCCCGCCGCCGCCCCGCCGTCCCCGCCGCCGAACTGCGCCCGCTCTTCCCCCCGCCGGGAGCCTCCCTGCGGGCCAACGCGGAACAGCTCGCTGGCTACTTCGGCAGCGACCGCGATAGCGCCGCCGCCCCCGCGGGCCGGCACGGCGGAGGCAGCGTCCTCGACGCCCCCCGCGAGGACGGCGACTACCTGGTGGAGACCGAGCGCTTCGCCCGCCTCAAGCGGCTCGCCCGCAACCCCGCGCCCCTCCTCCTCGCCCTCCTGGCCGTCGTCTCCCTCGCCGCCTGCCGCGCCCTGATCGGCGGCGGCTCCCTCATGGGCGGCGCCCTGCTGCCCGCCCCCGGCAGCGGCTCCGAACTCTGGGCCGCCTACACCGACGGCTGGCACGCCGTCGGCACCGGCTCCACCGTCTCCGCGCCGCCCTACCTGGCCGTCCTCGGCACCCTCGCCACCCTGCTGTTCGGCTCCACCCAGGCCGCCCTGACCCTGCTGCTCGCCGGATCCGTGCCGCTCGCCGGCCTCACCGCCTACTTCGCCTCCCGGCCGCTCGTCGAATCCCGCCTGCTGCGCGCCTGGGCGGCCATCGCCTACGCCTTCCTCCCGGCCGTGACCGGAGCCCTCGCCGGCGGCCGCCTCGGCACCGCCGTCCTCGCCGTCGTGCTCCCCCTCCTCGCCCGCTCCGCCGTCGCCGCCTTCGACCTCGCCGACGGCGCGGAAGCCACCGACCGGCGGGGCGGCCGGCGCGCGGTGTGGACGTACACGCTGCTGCTCACCCTCACCACCGCCTTCACCCCCGTCGTATGGCCGCTGGCCGCCGTCCTCGGGATCGGCGCGCTGGTCCTGCGCCGCGCGCACTGGAAGGCGTACGGCCTGCGGCTGCTCGCCACCCTCGCCGTCCCGCTCGTCGTGCTCGCCCCCTGGTCGCTGGGCCTGCTCACCCACCCCGGCCGCCTCCTGCACGAGGCCGGACTGCCCTTCGGAGCCGGCTCCGCCGACGCCCTCGGCCTGCTCGCCATCAGCCCCGGCGGCCCCGGCACCGGCGCCGGACCGGTCCTCGCCGGCATCGTCCTCGCCGCCCTGGCCGCCCTGCTGCGCACCGACCGCGCCTTCGCCGTCCGCACCGCCTGGGCCGCCGCCCTGGCCGGACTGCTCCTCGCCGTCGTCCTCAACCGCACCGCCTGGGCCGGACCCGCCACCCTCGTCTACGGCCTCGCCCTGCTCACGGCCGCCGCGCTCGGCGCCGACGGAGCCAGGGAACGCGTCGCCGCCCGCAGCTTCGGCTGGCGCCAGCCGCTGGCCGCGCTCATCGCCCTGGCCGCCGCCCTGGGCCCGCTGGTCGCCGCCGCCACCTGGATGCTCGCCGGCGCCGACGGCCCGCTGCAGCGCCGCGACCCCGTACAGGTCCCGGCCTTCGTCGCGGACGCGGGCGGCGACGACAACCAGACCCGCACCCTGATCCTCGACCTGGACCCGCCCGCCACCGTCTCCTACAGCCTCGTCCGCGGCTCCGGCGGCCGCATCGGCGACGCGGAGGTCACCGCCCGCACCGGCGGCGACGCCCGCCTCGACAAGGTCGTCTCCAACCTCGTCGCCGGCTCCGGCGCCGACCAGTCCAGCCAGCTCAGCGCCTTCGCCATCCGCTTCGTGATGTTCCGCCCCGGCGGCCCCGAGGAGATCCGCCGCGTCCTCGACGCCACCCCGGGCCTCAGCCGTCGCCACCAGCAGGACGGCACCGCCCTGTGGGGCGTCGAACCCTGGCTGCCGCGCGCGGTCATCGTCTCCGGCAAGCAGGGCGAGGCACCGATCCCGGTCGCCGCCGGACCCGTCGAGGCCCACAGCAAGATCCCCGCCGGTGACGCGGGCCGCGTCCTGCGCATCGCCGACCGGGCCGACGAAGGCTGGCAGGCCACCCTCGACGGCAAGCCCCTCAAGCCCAAGACCCTCGACGGCTGGGCGCAGGGCTTCGAACTGCCCGCCGACGGCGGCCGCCTCGACCTCGTCCACGAGGACTCCCTGCTGCAGACCGCCTGGTACTGGGTCCAGGGCCTCCTCGCCCTGGTCCTGCTGGTGATGGCCCTGCCCGGCCGCCGCGCGGAACTCGACGACGACCTGCCGGACGAGGAGGCCGCGCTCCCGGACCGGCCCGCCCCGGGCGAGGCCGGCGAGGGCCGCCGCGCCCGCCGGCTGCGCGCCGAGGCCGAACCGGCCCCCGTACCGGTGGAGACCGCGGCCGTCGCCGACCCGTACGCGCAGATCCCGGCACAGCCGGCGTACGGCGACGACAGCTACGCGTACCAGGCGTACGGCGACCAGGGCGGCTACGCGTACGAGCCGCAGCAGCAGGCCCCGTACGACCCGTATCCGCAGTACGACCAGCAGGACGGCCAGAACGGCCAGAACGGCCAGGGCGGTCAGGGCGGTCAGGTCTACGAGGACCCGTACCCGCCCCAGCCCCAGCACCGGCCGGTCCAGGACCCGGACCAGCAGCAGTACACCTACCCGTACGAGCCGTACCAGCCGTACGACCCCCACCACCCCCACGCACCGCACGACCCGCGTCCGGACGGGAGCCCCCAGCAGTGAAGCAGCGCGCACCCCTGACGCTGGCGGCGGTGACCGCGGCCCTTGCCGCCATCACCGGCGTCGCCGCCCTCACCGCACCCGCCGCCGACGGGAAGGCGGCCGACGGCAAGGCGGCGTCCGCCTCCCGGATGCCGGTGGAGCGGTCCCTGCTGGTGTGCCCGGGGCCCAGCTCCTCGGACATCGCCGAGACCACGTACACGGCCTTCACCCCCGGCGCGCCCGCACGCGAGGGCAAGGGCTCGGCCCGGCTGCTCGGCGCGACCAAGGACGCCAAGCCGGTGCTGGAACCCAAGGAGGCGGGCAAGCCCGTCGGGGCCACCGCCAGCGGCGCCGACGCCCCCGCCCTCACCGGCAGCGCCGACGGGATCCTCGCCCCCGGCTGGACCGCGCAGCTGACCACCAAGGTCTCGGTCGGCCGGACCCGCGGCGTGCTCGGCGTCGGCTGCACCGCACCCGGCACCGACTTCTGGTTCCCCGCGGTGAGCACGGCCAAGGGGCGCGAGGACTACGTCCACCTCACCAACCCCGACGACGCCGCGGCCATCGTCGACATCAAGATCTTCGGCCCGGACGGTCCGGCCAAGCCCGACGCCGGCACCAGCGAGAGCATCCGGGTCGACCCCAAGTCCACCAAAACCGTCCTGCTGTCCACCCTGGTCCCGGGCGCCCAGCTCGCGGACGCCACCGCCCACGTGACCACCCGCGCGGGCCGGGTGGGCGCATCGGTGCAGGTCGGCGAGGAGGCGGCGGGCGCCGACTGGCTGCCGGCCTCCGCCGACCCGGCGGGCTCGCTCGTCCTGCCGGGCATCCCGGCCGACGCCGCCTCCGTGCGGCTGGTCGTCTTCGTACCGGGCGAGGAGGACGCGGACCTGAAGGTGCGCCTGGCCGCACCCGGCGGCTCGATCAGCCCGGCGGGCAACGAGCAGCTGCACGTCAAGGCCGGTATGACGGCGGCCGTCGACCTCAAGGACCTGACCCGCGGCGAGCCCGGCTCGCTGCTGCTGACGCCGTCCGACCCCAAGAAGTCCGCCCCGGTCGTCGCGGCGGTACGGGTGGTCCGCGGCAGCGGCGCCAAGCAGGAGATCGGCTTCATCCCCGCCACCGGGCCGGTCGGAGCACGGGCGACCGTGGCCGACAACCGGCCCGAGGAGAACACCACCCTGCTGGCCCTGACGGCCCCGGGAGCCGACGCGAAGGTCAAGGTCACCGCCTCGCCGGGCACCGGCGGCGGAGAGGCGGCCTCCCAGGAGGTCACCGTCAAGGCGGGCACCACGCAGACGCTCTCCCTGGCCCCGGCGGGCGGCAAGGGCTCCTACGCCCTCACCGTCGAGACCCTCTCGGGCGGCCCGGTCCACGCGGCCCGCACCCTGTCCCTCCCGCACGAGGGCATCGCGATGTTCACCATCCAGGGCTTCTCGGACGACCACTCCACGGTCTCGGTCCCCAAGGCCGCCCAGGACCTCTCCGTCCTGACCCGATGACGACCCGATGACGACCCGATGACGGGGCGCCCCCGGTACGGCCAGGACAGCCTCAGTCCTGGCCGTACCGGGGGTCCACCGTCTCCGGCGAGAGCCCCAGCAGCTCCGCCACCTGCTCCACCACGATCTCGTGGACCAGCATCGCCTTCTCGTCCCGCGTCTTCGTACGGATCTCCACCGGCCGCCGGAAGACCACGATCCGGGCGGGCCGCCCCTCGCGGGACTCCGACACCGCGCCCAGCGGCACCGCCTCGTCGTTCCAGCCGCCGTCCGGACCGCCCGGCGGCCCGGGCACGTCACCGATCAGGAACTCCACCTCGCCCAGCTGAGGCCAGCGCCGCTCCAGCCGCTCCACGGAATCCCGGACGAGGTCTCCGAACAGCTCCGACCGGCTTGCCGACAGCGGCACCTGAGGAGGGGCCACCGGACCGCGCATCCCCCGCCCGTGCCGGTCCCGCCGACGCGGGCGCGGCTCGGCTCGGGTCCCCGTGGGGGGCTCGGCGGGGCAGGGAGGAAGAGGGGTGTCGGTCACCCCCGCAGGGTAGCTCTGAGCACGACACGGGGGAGTGAGCGGCGGTGGAGTCGTCGCGGCCCGGTCAAGAGTGCGGTACCGTCCAACGTCGTGAGCCTTGTACGTCGCTGTTCGCGCACCGCGTGCGGCCGCCCTGCCGTCGCGACACTGACGTACGTCTACGCCGATTCGACCGCAGTTCTCGGCCCGCTCGCCACCTACGCCGAACCCCACTGCTACGACCTGTGCGCCGAGCACTCGGAGCGCCTGACCGCCCCACGGGGCTGGGACGTCGTGCGCCTGTCCGACGGCTCCGGGCCGTCCCGCCCCAGCGGCGACGATCTCGAAGCCCTCGCCAACGCCGTCCGCGAAGCCGCCCGCCCGCCGGGGCGCACGGCCGAGGCCGGCGGCCCCGGCCAGGGCGGCCCGTCCACCGGAGAGACCCGTCGTGGACACCTGCGCGTCCTGAGATCGCCCGATTCCTGACGCTCCGGTGGCCTGAAGAGCTGTTCCTGGTTCAGGGTAGGTTTTGCTGAACCGCACAGGACCTTCAGGAGGGCAGGCAGTGGCCGCAGATCTTTCGAACATCGTCAAGGCGTATGACGTGCGTGGCGTCGTGCCGGACGAGTGGGACGAGTCCCTGGCCGGGTTGTTCGGTGCCGCGTTCGTGGA
>NZ_JBIAVJ010000034.1:0-103070 GCF_042894025.1 Streptomyces sp. NPDC001549 | reverse complement strand
GCTCGTCCTGGACCTCTCGCTCCTCCGCGATGGGTGCCAGGCGGGCCGCGGCACGCACCTGCTGCACGAGCGGCGTGGGAAGCAGTGTCTCCGGGTCGACCAGCAGGTACTCCTCTTCGACCCCAACAGTGATCATGCTGGGTGGTACCCCGAACCAGATGTGATCACCCAGGTGAAGGGCGATTGCCACACGATGAGCCGCAATCCGGTGCTCCTCGCGCGCGTCTCGCGCAGGCGGAATTCTCGTACAGTGCCGTGCGCGTACCCCCGCGGCCGGGCCGCCCCTCCCGCCACCGGACTCTGATGCCGGCCGCCGATGGATGCGTCGGAGTGCGGCACGGGCCCCCGATACCGAAGATGAGCCTGATCCTTCAGACTGTCAGGAGCAGAGCCCATGCCGGAGCGCACGCTACGCAACACCGCACCGAGGTCACCTTCCTCCTTCCCGCCGGCACCCCGCCAGGGCCGGTCGGCGTAGTGGGCGACTTCAATGACCGGCAGCCCGGTGTTCACACCCTGGCACGCGTGCCGTCGCACAGCTGTCCGGGCGACGGCGGATGCCTGGTGTGAGGAGAGCGGATGAGCGAATGGGCCGTCGTCATTGCCGGGGGCGTGGTCGTCGGCTACGGAGCCCTGTCGCGGCGCTTGTCGACCACGGTGGTGTCGGGGCCGTTGGTGTTCATGCTGGTCGGCCTGGTGATCGGACCGGTAGGCCTGGACCTGCTGGACCGGGCGCGGGATGCGGAGGTCATTCAGGCTCTGTTGGAGAGCGCGCTGGTTCTGCTGCTCTTCGCGGACGCGTCGGGGATCCGGGCCCGGGACCTGCGCCGGGAGGAGTTCTTGCCCCTGCGGCTGCTCGCGGTGGGCCTGCCGGTCACGATGGCTCTGGGATGGCTGGCGGCATGGCCCCTGCTTCCGGGCCTGAGCGTGTGGGAGCTGGCCTTGGCCGCCATCATCCTGGCGCCGACGGACGCCGCGCTCGGGCAGCAGGCCGTCTCCAACCAGCGGGTGCCGGCGCTGGTCCGCGGTGGCCTGTCCGTGGAATCCGGTCTGAACGACGGCCTGGCGCTTCCGTTCTTCGTGGTGGCTCTGGCGGCGGCGGGTGAGGGCCACGGTCATCCCGGTGTGGCCGAGACGTTCCTGCGTGCTCTGCTGCTGAGTGGCGCGATCGGCACCGCTGTCGGCTGGGCGGGGGCGAGCCTGTTGCGCTGGTCGCTTTCCCGAGGGTGGAGCAGCTCCGACTGGCGGCAGTTCATGGCGCTGGTCGTCCCGGTCGTCACGTACCTGCTGTGTGCCATGGGCGAGGGCAGCGGTTTCATCGGCGCCTGGGTCGCCGGTCTGGCCTTCGGAGTTCATCTGCGCCGTGCGCCGACCGATCCGGGCATCCGCGTCCAGGAAGAGGATCCCGCGCAGAGCACGAGGTTCACCGAACGGCTCGGGCTGCTGCTGGCCTCGCTGAGCTTCCTCGTTTTCGGCGCCGTCATCCTGGGACCGGTGCTCCACCACCTGACGTGGCGGTCCGTGGTCTACGCGCTGCTCAGCCTTACCGTCATCCGGATGCTGCCGGTCGCTCTCTCACTGATCGGCACCGGCCTGCGCCCTGCTTCCGTGGCCTACATCGGCTGGTTCGGCCCGCGCGGGCTGGCGTCTCTCGTGTTCGGCCTGATCGCGTTCGAAGAGCACTTGCCCGGAGGGACGTTGCTGGGCGAGGTCATCGCCGTGACGGTGGGCATGAGCATCCTGCTCCACGGAGCCTCGGCTCCCTTCCTGGGCAACCGCTACGCCGAATGGTTCACCAGAACACTCCGCGTCAAGCCGAACCTGCGGGAGAACGCACTCGCCAACGGCGAAGTGCCCCCCTGAGGCCCGGGTCGCGGCGTGGGCGACGCGTGGTTGCTCCGGGATCACGTCGATGGAGCCGCCGCACGCCGTGGACCTCGCCTCCCGTCGGCTACGGAGCGGGGGACCGGTCAGCCACCCCAGGCGTGGCGCCGAGTGGTCCGCGGTCCGTCAGCCGGCCGGGAGTTCCTCCGCAGGCAGCCGTCCCTCGCGCACCGCGTCGACCAGTGCCTGGTGGTCGCGCTCGTTCTGGTCGGCGTACGACTCCGCGAAGCTCACGAGGGCCCGGTCGAAGGCGTCGCCGCTGCCCAGGTAGGAGGCGATCGCGATCCGGTCGCCGGACCGCGCGTGCGCGCGGGCCAGGGTGATGCCGCAGACGCCACCGAACGTCTCCAGCTGCCTGGGCGACATCGTCTCCGGCATCGCGATGCCCTTCCAGTCGCGCAGCTGGCGGATGTAGAAGTCACGACGCTTGCCGTCGAGCCCCTCCACCCGCTCCCAGCCGAGGAACATGTCGCTCGCCGCCTGCATCAACCGCTGCCCCGCGACCACGCGCTCCCCCTGGTTCCGGTACCGGCTCGCCCCGACGTGGTCGGCGAGCACAGACGTGTCGGCCTCCTTGGCCTGCAGGAACAACGGGTCCCCGCCGTCCCGTCCGAGGAGCAGGAAGATCCAGCACCGGGTGCCGACGCTGCCGACCCCGACCACCTTGCGGGCGACGTCGACCAGCTGGTAGTCCTCCAGGAGGGCGCGCCGGTCGGACGGCAGCGTGACTCCGTACCGCTCGATGAGTGCCTTGAACTGGCGCTCCAGCGCGGTGCGCTCGGCGTCCGGCATCAGGTCGGCGATCGGTACCAGCAGCGGGGGATCCGCCGCGATCATCGGCCGGCCGTCCACCACCTGCGTGAGCTTGCCGAACACCTGCAGGGCGTCCCGGGAGCGGGCCTTGGTCAGGGCGCGGTCCAGCTTCTTGCGGCCCTTCTTGTGGAGCTGGTCCGCGGTCAGGGCCGTGAGGCGGGCGGCGTCGATCTTCGTGTACCAGACGTCGAGGTTGCCCATGCCCGCAAAGTGGATCATCGCCTCGCGGTACGAACGCACCGTGCTGCCCACGATGCGGGCGCGCTCGGCATCGTCGAAGCCGTTCGCCCGGGCTGCGATGACGAAACTCGCCGACAGGCGTTTGACGTCCCATTCCCAGGGGCCCGGCAAGGTCTCGTCGAAGTCGTTGATGTCGAACATCAGCTCCCGCTCGGGCGAGGCCAGCAGTCGGAAGTTCAGCAGGTGCGCATCTCCGCACAGCTGGGCGGAGATCCCCGAGTCGGGACTGCCCGCCAGGTCGGAGGCCATGATCGCGGCGGCACCCCGGTAGAACCGGAACGGGGACTCGGTCATCCGGCCGTATCGGATCGGCACCAGTTCCTGCACCCGGGCCTCGGACTGGGCTTCCAGGATTTCCAGCGGGTCCCGTCGGTTCGGTGAGGGCTCGTACACCGCGTGCGCCGACCGTGGTGAGCGGCGCCGGGCCCCTTGCCGAGTGACGCGCGCTCCTCGGGCGTGGCGTGAAGGGACGCGCGCATCGTCGTGGTCGCGTGCTGGGGCATCCGAGGCCCTCCTGTCTGGCCCTCCGGCCGTAGGGTTGCCGGCGTTCGGTGGCCGGCACGGTGCCGTGGTCCCGTCCGATGCCGACGGTGCCGATCACCGATGCGGGTGGAGTCTGCTTTCGGCCGGGCCTCAGCGCTTGGCCCTCGGTTTCGGTTTCGGCGTCGGCGACGGCGACCAGGACGTCCTGCAGCTGCCCGGTGGTCACACAGGCCCCGACGGCGGGGTCGACGCGCGCCAGGCAGGAGATCGGCGGAGCATCCGAGGCGGCAGGGGCTGCGATATGCGTGAGCACGATCCTGTCCGGGGCCGGTCCGCACCGTTCGATCGAGCCGACCGACATCGCGGCGAGGGTGTCCAGGACGGGAGTACCGGCGGCAGCGGCCATGTCGTACGCCTCCCGTGGGCTTCCGACGCCGAGCCGGGAATGATCGTGGAGCATCGGGTGTCCGCGAGCGCCGGGCTTCCCTCAACCCTAGATCCGTCCTGGTCACCCCGCATGGCGACCCGCTTCTCCGACCCCTCCTTCAGGCCCTGGCCCCCCGGAAGCCCCGATGCGGGACCAGTGTGTCGTCGGACCAGCCGCCCTGGCCGTCGGCCCAGTCGGGCAGGTCCGCGGAGTGTGTCCCGGCAAGGTGGCGGTCGTACGCGGGCAGGGGCTACGGCTTCGTCGAGTGCGGCTGGGCCGACGGGATTCGCTGGGTGAAGAACAGGGCGAGGACGGCGGCGAAAGCCAGGATGGCGAGTGCCGCGCGCAGGCCGTCGAGCCTGGCCTCGGCGTTCACGTCCAGTGCCGCCTGGGACACCTCCGCGCTCACGCCGGCTTCGTCGAGGGCGGTCTCGAGCTGGGCGTCGGACAGGAACGGCGCGCCGCTCTGGAGCTTGACGGTCGCCTGGCTCGTGACGCTTTCCGGGATCGCCGGATTCTGATCGATGCCGGCGAGGAAGGAAGACGCAAGTGCGGCGATCATGATCGATCCGGCGAGTGCCGTGCCGATCGAGGCGCCGAGGTTGGTGACGGCGTTCTGTACGCCGCCGACCTCCGCACTCTGCGCCTGCGGCACCGCGGACACGGTGACGGACCCGAGCTGGGATGCCAGTGCTCCCATGCCGAGCCCGATCAGCAGGAGCGGGACGGTGACGACCGCCGCGTCGGCGTCCGCGTCGAGCGCGGCCATCAGGACCACCACGCCCGCGAGCAGCGCGAGGATCCCGAACCGCACCGCTCGCCGCGGTGAGACGTCCGGGAGGTAGCGCGGGATGAGGGTCGCGGCGGCCAGCAGGCTCACCGAGAGCGGCAGGAGACGGGCGCCGGTCTCCAGTGCCGACAGGCCCAGGGCGACGGACAGGTAGAGCGGGATGATGAAGAACACGCCCATCTGCACGAGGTACTGGAAGAAGAACATCGTCAGGCCGCCGGTGAGCTGCCTGTTCTGCAGCATGCCGGGATCGACGAGGGGGTCCCCGCCCCGCTCCCCGACCCGGGCCTCCCAGCGGAGGAAGAGCCAGATCAGGAACAGACCCGCCAGCATCAGCCAGACCGTCAGGGACACCCCGAGCCACGAGGGGGCGTCGGGCTTCGGCTGGAACCAGCCCCACTCGTCGGACCGGAGCACGCCGTAGACGAAGATCCCGAGCCCGGCAGCGGAGAGGACGACGCCGACGAGGTCGATGCGCCGACGTTCAGCCGGCGGGGCGTCCGCGATGCGGCGCGTGAGCAGGAGGATGCCGAGCACCACCAGGACCTCGCCGGCGAAGACCCACCGCCAGGAGAAGTACGTCGTCGCGATGCCGCCGATGAGCGGCCCGACCGCGATCGCCACGGCCCCTGCCGCCACGACGAGTCCGTAGGCGGCGGGGCGGCGTTCGACGGAGAAGTTGCCGGCGACGAGCGCCACGATCGCCGGCAGGATGAGAGCCGCTCCGATTCCCTCCAGGAACGCCCAGCCCAGCAGCAGCACGGGAAGGTTCGGTGCGAGCGCGGTGGTGAGGGAACCGACCCCGTAGATGCAGCAGCCGATCATGAACGCGCGTTTGCGGCCGATCAGCGCCCCGACCTTGCCGCCGGGGATCATGAACATCGCCATCACGAGGGTGTAGGCGGTGATCGCGCCTTGGATACCTGACACGGTGGTGCCCACGTCCTCGGCCACCGTGGCGATGGAGACGTTCATGACGGAACTGTCGAGCGCCATCAGGAACTGCCCCGACGCGAGCGCCAACAGGACGAGCCGTGCCTTCGCCGTACTCTCGGCCGTGCCTGCCTGGGATGACATGGACGCATGCTCCCAGCCGCCCAGGGGCCCGGAGGGCTGCCCCGCCGTACGGTCGGCCGGACGGGGGGTCGCTCCGCGGGTGCAGAAGCGATGACATCTGCGGCATTGATGATTCCGGGGACTGGGCCTCCGGCTCGATTCCCGGCGCCGGGCGAAGGCCGCGCCTCGGTGGTGGGCCGGGAGGCGTGGTGCCGCCGGGCGAGTTCTGCCCGGTCCGGAATGAGCTGTACTGGCCTGCCCGACCTGCGCACCACCGAAGGGCGGCTGTTCTTCGCGGGCGCCGACTCGGCCGTCGGGTGGCGTTCGTTCATCGACGGGGCGATCCAGAGCGGCTACCACGCCGCCCGGCACATCGACGACTGCCTGAACAGCGGCAGTCAGTAGAACGCGGGCCGCGCCGCCAACGTCCGGGAAGGCCGGTCACGGGGCGGGCGGCGTGCTGCCGCTCCCACCGGAACCGGCAGGCTGGGCACGGCGTTCCCGGCCTCGCTGGACCGCGTTGGCCAGGAGCCTGGCCGCCACGCCGAGGAGCAGCAGGTTCAGTGTGATCTGTCCCGTGGTCAGCAGCCGGGCGGTCTCACTGCGGGCGGTGATGTCGCCGAACCCGACGGTGCTGAACACGGTCATCGCGAAGTACAGCCCGTCGGTGCGTGACAGGGGTTCGCTGAAGCTTCCCGGCGCGCTGTGTTCCAGCAGGAAGCAGGCCGTGGCGTACAGCAGGACAAAGAGCGGCACGGTGATCGCCATGGCCTCCATGGCCTTCAGCCCGGGCCACGGCGACAGCGTGATCCTCCGGATCTGCCAGGACAGCAGCACCACCACGGCCACGATGCCACCCGTGAGCAGGAGGACGGTGGTGGCCGTGAAGGCCGAGTCCATGGGCAGCAGGTAGTAGGCGGCCACGAGGAGGGTGGCCGTTCCCAACGAACGGACGGAGGCGAGCAGTACCTGCCGGCGGTGACCGCCCGAGTTCCCGTTCATGATTCCACCCCGACTACACCTCACGCCCTGCGCTCAACCTCCCCGGTGAAACGGGAGCTGCGCGGCAGGCGCACCAGGAGGTCACCGACAATCACCGGCACGGGCGCATGGCGCCGCGAACCGGGTCGGGGCGGCGCGCGTACGATCACGAGAACGGCACGCGCGGCCGCATACCCCGCGAGGAGTGGTGATGACCGCTTCCGGCTCCGGCCACGACCCCGCCTCGACCAGCGGGTGGGACGTCCGTCTGTACTGGCGGTGGATCGGCTGCAACACGCTCGCCTTCATCACCGTTCTGACCGTCGGGTTCCTGCTGATCCTGCTGGGCAACGACGTCCTCCACATGAACCTGGCCAGCCACAACGTGATCCTCGCGCTCCTGATCGCGACCCTGGGGGCCGCACTGTTCGGCGGAGTCCTGGGAGCCCTGCAATGGCTCGTCGTCAAGGAGCGGGTCCCCATCCCGCGCAAGGTGTGGATCACCTCCAACGTCGGTCCGGCACTGCTCGCATGGCTGCTGGTGATCCTGCCCGCCGTGATCAGCGCGCAGGATTCCCACGAGACGGTCTCGACGGCCTACCTGCTGGCCGCCAGCCAGAGCCTGGCCCTGGGGCCCCTGCTCGGGCTGTCGCAGTCACTGGTCCTGCGCAAGGTCACCACACGCTGGAAGTGGTGGATCGGAGCGAACCTCGCCTCCTGGCTCGTCGTCGACGCCGTGATCTACCTGCTCTCCCGTTGGGCCGACGACCTCGACGTCCTCACCGGCGACGGATCCCTGATCGAGGTCTACCTGACCCTGATCGCCACCACACCCCTGACCGGCAGGGCGCTGCTGTGGGTACTGGCCCCCTCAGCCCTGACCGTCACCCGGCCGCCGCGGATTCGGTGACCGCAGCCGATCAATTGTGGACGGATTCCGGTCAACCCGAAGTGTGCTTTTCAGCCGCATGGTCGGATGGTCCCTTCTGTGGGATCCGGCGAGTGCGAGGCGCAGCATGGCAGCGACGACCGAAGAGCCCTTCAGAGCTCTGTTGGAAGCGGCACCGGACGCGATGGTGATCGTGGACGACGCCGGGGTGATCCGCCTGGTCAATGCCCAGACCGAGGCCCTGTTCGGCTACCCGCGGGAGGAACTCCTGGGGCGGCCCATCGACGTGCTGGTGCCCGAACGGTTCCGCGGTCAGCATCCACGCCACCGGCTCGGCTACGCGGCCAGCCGTCAGGTGCGCCCGATGGGGGCGGGGCTGGAGCTGTACGGCCTGTGCCGGGACGGGCGCGAGTTTCCCGTGGAGATCAGCCTGAGCCCGCTGGAGACCCCCGAAGGGCTGCTGATCTCGGCCGCCGTGCGGGACGTCAGCGAGCGCAGGGCAGCCGAGGAGCGCTTCCGGGCCCTGCTGGAGGCGGCCCCCGACGCGATGGTGATCGTCGATGAGAGGGGCATCATCCAGCTGGTCAACGCCCAGACCGAGGCGCTCTTCGCGTATGCGCGCGAGGACCTGCTGGGGCGGCCCGTCGAGGTGCTCATACCCCACCGGTTCCGCGGCCACCACTCTGACTTCCGCGACGGCTACTTCGTCAACCGGCAGGTCAGGCCCATGGGTGCGGGGCTGGAGCTGCACGGGCTGTGCCGGGACGGGCGCGAGTTTCCGGTGGAGATCAGCCTGAGCCCCCTGGAAACCCCCGACGGGACGCTCGTCTCCGCGGCCATCCGCGACGTCACGGAGCGCAAGGCCGCCGAGGAGATGCTCGCCCAGCTCTACGAGCAGCAGCGCCACGTCGCTCTCACCCTTCAGCGCAGCCTCATGGGTTCACCGCCGGACGTGCCGGGGATGCCGACCGCGAGCCGCTACTTCCCGGCCCGGCAGGGCGCCGGGGTGGGCGGGGACTGGTTCGATCTGATTCCGCTGGGTGGCGGCCGGGTCGGCGTGATGATCGGCGATGTGATGGGACGCGGGCTGGACGCCGCTGCCGTCATGGGGCAACTGCGGTCCGCCTCCCACGCGCTGGCGAAGACCGGGATGCCGCCCTGGCAGCTGATGCGTGCCCTCGACGCGGTGGTGAGTGAACTCCCGGACCAGTTCGTCACCTGTTGCTACCTCGTCGTGGACGCGGACGCGGCCGAGATCACGGTGTGTTCGGCCGGACATCTGCCGGTCCTGCTGGCCGCTCCCGGCGGCGAGGTGAGCCGGTTGCCGGTCGAGGTGAGCGTGCCGCTCGGGGTCGGCGAGGTACCCCACCACGAGAGCCGGCACGCGGTCGCGCCGGGCTCGGTGCTGGCGCTCTACACGGACGGGCTGGTGGAGACACCGGGCAGCGACATCGAAGGGCAGGTCGACGGGCTCGCCGCGGCGCTGGAGAAGGGCCTCGCGACGACCGGATCCCTGGAAGTCACGGCGGACTAGTTGCTGACGGAACTGCTCCCGGACGCCGACGACAACCCGGACGACGTCACCCTGCTCCTCGTGCGCATCCCCGAGACCCCCGCCACCGCGCGGACCCTCGTCCTGGACGCCGCCCCGAGCAGCGTGGCCGAGGGGCGGCGCTTCCTGCGCGCCACCCTGGCGGCGTGGGGCAAGGACGACGAGCAGCTGCGTGAGACGGCCTGCCTGCTGGCCTCCGAGCTGCTCTCCAACGCGGTGCGCCACGGCGGCGGGCCCATACGGCTCCGGCTGCGGCAGGCCGGCCGGGAGCTGGGCGTCGAGGTCTGTGACGCGAGCCCGGTGCTTCCCCAGGCCCGCTTCGCCGCCCCGGACGCGGAGTCGGGCCGGGGCCTGCTCCTCGTCGACTCCCTCGCCAGATCCTGGGGCACGCTCCCGACGGCGGAGGGCAAGGCGGTCTGGTTCTCCCTGCCGTTACCCTCCCCGCGTCGCTGACAGCCGGTCGGCCGTGGCCTGGCGCAGGGCTTCGGCGGGGTGACGTGAGGGGCGGGGGGGGGGGGGGGGGGCCCCCCCCCCCCGGGGGCCCCCGCCCCGCCCGGGCCCCCCCCCCGGCCCCCCGCCCCCCCCCCGGGCGGGGGGGGCCCCCGGGGGGGGGGGGGGGGGGGGCGGGGGGGGGGGGGGGGTGGGGGGGGGGGGGGGCGGGGGGGGGCCCCCCCCCCCCCCGCTCATGGGCCCTCATCCGTCCCGTGCCCCCTGACCGGGCACGCGGATCCGGACGGCGTCAGTGGATCACCACGTCGCACACGGACAGGAAGAACTCGCCCGTGTTGCCGCCGTTGCCGCCGTCAGGGGTGTTCGGGCCGCCGTGACCGCCCCAGACATGCACGATCGCGGCCCGCCCGCTTCGGGCCGGGAGGGTGGCGAACTCCCAAGAGGTCGAGTCCTCCTCACGCGGGGCTCCCTGGACCTCGACCAGGAACGGAACGGGCTCCAGGTCCTCCCACGAGAGCCCGCCGCGGGGTTCCCACCCCTCGCGGGTGAGGAACCAGCGGTGCGACCAGGTCTCGTCGGTGTGGTAGGCCATGTAGTCGTACGAGAACGTGTGGGTTTCGTCGGAGGCCTCCAGCCGGGTCGTGGGCCAGTCGCCGAGATCCGCGCTGGGAGCAAGGTCGAGACCGGCGAACTCCGGGTTCCCGGTGGAGGCGACCGTGCTGCCCTCGAAGAACTTTCGGTACTCCAGGTAGCGCAGGGCGTTGTTCCAGGGGTAGTCGGCCAGCATCCGGTCGGCTCCCGGCAGCACCTCCTGCCAGGTGGTGCTGGTGTTCTCGGCCCGGGCCTTCGCGCAGATCGGAGACTGGTCCTCGTCCCTGATCGCGGCGGCGGCCCGGCTGCGCGGGTCATTCATCGTGCCGTGACGCGGAGAGCGGTCGGCGCCGGACTTCGCGCCCCGGGGCTTCGGAGGGGCGGACCAGGCCACCGCGGCGCCCGCGGCGACGGTGACCTCGTTGGTGAACGGGGTGAACGAGCCGTCGACCTTGGCCCGGATCTTCACCCGGTATTCGGCGTCGGGCTCCTCACCCAGGTCCACCCAGTGGGAGTTGGACGGGGACCAGTCCCAGGCCGGCCAGTGGAGGAACACCGTCTGCCGGGCCTCACCGTTGATCCACACCTCGTAGACGTGCGGGTAGGGGGCGTTACCTTCGTTCCAGTCCGCCGGCGGGGGCCAGGTTCCGTGGTCGGGCTGGTTGTCACCGATCTGCCACCGCAGATGGATGCCGAACACCTGGTGGTCGCCGTCGGATCGGTGCCTGATGTCGGCCAGGAGCCCGGAGGGTGCCTGGATGTTGGCGCTGCTGCTCATGAAGTCCTTCTCATCCGGATAGAGGATCTCGGCTTCTTGATCCTTGCGGGTTCCGGCACGGTCGTTCGGCCGCGGCGCACACGTGATCGTTTCTGCGTGCCGGTCCGTGACCCGGACGGCCCAACATGTCTCCCGGCCTTCGTCGGGTGCACCGAAGGCCGCCTGCGGGGACGCCCCCGTCATCGCGTGGACGGGGCGTCAACACGGTGAACCGTCGGGGCGGTGTTCTTCCGCACCATGCGGCGTGGGCGCAGCGGGCCGTTTCACCCGGCGGAGCGGTTTTGCCAAGATCCACGGAGCGTGATGTCTTGATCACCTTCAGTTGTTCCCGGCTGGGCGGAAGGATCCACACATGCGCACGGTTCGAGAGGCGGTCCTGGATGTTCTGAGGGCCCGCGGCATGACCGCGGTGTTCGGCAATCCCGGATCGACCGAACTGCCCATGCTCAAGCGGTTCCCGGAGGACTTCCGGTACGTACTCGGCCTCCAGGAGGCCGTCGTCGTCGGCATGGCCGACGGCTTCGCCCTCGCCTCCGGCACCACCGCCCTGGTGAACCTGCACACCGGCCCCGGCACCGGCAACGCCATGGGTGCCATCCTCAACGCCCGTGCCAACCGCACCCCCATGGTGGTCACCGCCGGCCAGCAGGTCCGCGCCATGCTCACCATGGAGGCCCTGCTCTCCAATCCCCAGGCGACGCTCCTCCCGCAGCCCGCCGTGAAATGGGCGTACGAGCCCCCGCGCCCCGCGGACGTGGCCCCCGCGCTCGCCCGCGCCGCCCAGCTCGCCGAAACCCCGCCGCACGGACCGGTGTTCGTCTCCCTCCCCATGGACGACTTCGACGCCGAGCTCACCGAGGCCGAGGACCGCGGCGCGCAGGCCGCGGCCGCCCGCCGCGTCACCCACGCCACCGGCCCCGCCCCGGAGACCGTGCGGCACCTCGCCGACCGCATCGCGGGAGCCCGATCGGCCGTCCTCGTCGTCGGAGACGACGTCGACGCGTCCGGCGCCTGGGACGCGGTCGTCGCACTCGCGGAACGCACCGGCCTGCCCGTGTGGGCGGCCCCCGTCTCCGCCCGCGTGGCCTTTCCCCGCAACCACCCGCAGTTCCGCGGGGAACTCGTCCCGGCCATCGGCCCGCTCACCCGGCAGCTGTCCGGCCACGACCTCGTCGTGGTCATCGGCGCGCCCGTCTTCCGCTACTACCCCTACATCCCGGGCTCCTACCTGCCCGACGGCGCCGAGCTGATCCTGCTGACCCGGGATGCGGAAGAGGCCGCCAAGGCCCCCGTCGGGGACGCGGTCGTCGCCGATCTCGCGCTGTCCGCCCGCGCCCTCACGGACCGGCTCGCCGACCTGCTCCCGCCCGGCGGACCGGCCCCCCGGCCCCACGAGCAGGTATGGATCCCCGAGGGACCCGAGGGTGTGCTGACCCCCCTCGCCGCCATGACCGCCATCGCCCAGGGCGCCCCCGAAAACACCCTCTGGGTCAACGAGTCGCCCTCCAACGTCCCGCAGTTCCACGAGGCCACCCGGATCAGCACCCCCGGCTCGTACCTCTTCTCCGCCGGCGGCGGCCTCGGATTCGGCGCGGCGGCCGCCGTCGGAGCACAGCTCGGCGCCCCCGACCGGCCCGTCGTCGCGGTCATCGGCGACGGTTCGATCCACTACGCCGTCCAGGCCCTGTGGACCGCCGCCACCTACAAGGTCCCGGTCACCTTCGTGGTCCTCAGCAACGCCCGCTACGCGATCCTCCAGTGGTTCGCGCAGATCGAGCACGCGCAGGGCGCCCCCGGCCTCGACATCCCGGGCCTCGACATCACCGCGATCGCCACCGGCTACGGCGTCCGGGCGCACACCGCCCACGGTGCCGGCGAACTCACCAAACTCGTACGGGACTCGGCGGCCCAGCAGGACGGCCCGGTGCTCATCGACGTACCGATCACCACCGAGCTCCCCTCCCTCTGAGCACAGTCATCCCCACGATCGGCATCAACGCCGTGGCCGGCGCCGGAACGACCGCCGCCACGAGCACTCTCACGAGCACCGTCCCGACCTCCAGAAGGCCCGGTATGCCCACCGCCCCCACCGCCCCCATTCCCTCCGTCCCCAGCAGCCCCACCACCGACTCCGCCGCGCTCCTCGACCGGCTCCGCGCCGGGCTCCCCGCCGACGCTCTGCGCACCGACCCCGAGGCGCTGGCCGCCCACACCCGCGACGCGGCACCCTTCTCCGACGCGGGCACCCCCGCGGTCGTCGCCCTCCCGCACGACGCCGAGCAGGTCGCGCACGTCCTGCGCACGGCGTACGAACTCGGCGTCCCCGTCGTCCCGCAGGGCGCCCGCACGGGACTCGCCGGCGCCGCGAACGCCATCGACGGCTGCGTGGTCCTGTCCACCACCCGGATGGACCGGATCATCGAGATCGACCCGGCCAACCGGCTCGTGCGCTGCGAGCCCGGAGTCGTCACCAAGCACCTGAACGACGCCGTGGCCGAGCACGGCCTGACCTACCCGCCGGACCCCGCCTCCTGGGAGCGCTGCACCATCGGAGGCAACATCGCCACCGGTGCGGGCGGCATCTGCTGCGTGAAGTACGGGGTCACGGCCGACTACGTGCTCGGGCTGGACCTCGTACTGCCCGACGGCCGGCGCACGCGTACCGGACGCGACACGGCCAAGGGCGTCGCGGGCTACGACCTGACGCGGCTGATCGTCGGCTCGGAAGGCACCCTCGCGGTCGTCGTCGGCGCCACCCTCGCGCTGCGGCCCGCCCGCCCGGCCGCGCTCGCACTGCTCGCGCAGTTCCCCAGCCTCACCGCTGCCGGGGACGCCGTCGCGGCGATCACCGCGGCCGGCCGCATCCCCTCCGCGCTCGAACTCCTCGACCGGGCCACGTCCCGGGCCGTCGCCGACCACGGACACGCGCTGCTGCGACCCGGCAGCGCCGCCACCCTCATCGTGGAGAGCGATACGACCGACCCCGCGGGCGACCTCCTCGCGATGGAACTCCTCTGCAAGGAGGCCGGAGCCGAGAACGTCCACACCGCCTCCACCCCCGAGGAGTCCCGGCAGGTCATCGAGGCCAGGCGACTGGTCACCCCGGCCCTCGGCGCCTTCGCCGCCACCCTCGGCGGCAAACCCACCGCATTCATCGAGGACGTGGCCGTACCCCGCTCCGAACTCCCCGGGTTCATCGGCACGATCGAGGAGATCGCCCGCCGCAACCGGCTGCGGATCTTCACCCTCGGTCACGCCGGGGACGGCAACCTCCACCCGACCGTCGTCTTCGACGAGTCGGACCCGGAGGAGTTCCGCCGAGCCCAGGTCGCGTACGACGAGATCATGGCCGCCGGGCTCGCCCTCGGCGGCACCAGCACCGGCGAACACGGCATCGGCACCCTCAAGCGCGACTGGCTCACCCGCGAACTCGACCCGGTGAGCCTGGAGTTGCAGCGCGGACTCAAGCGGCTCTTCGATCCGAGGAACCTGCTGAACCCCGGGAAGGTCGTCGAGGCATGACCGGGACCGAGAACCGGATCGGCACGGCGAACGGGAGCGGGACCGGGAGCCCGGCGGACATCCCGACCGTCTCCGCGGCCCCCACCGCCCCCGCGCCCTCCACCGCCCCCGCGCCCTCCACCGCCCGCCAGGCCCGCGCGGGCCTGGCCGAGACCGCCCGCTTCGTCGCCACCCACACCCTGCCCGTCTTCGTCCGAGGCGTCGTCAGCGCCCGGTTCAAGGTCGTGTCGGCGTACGCCGCCCTCGACCAGTACGGCTGGTCCGCGGCGACCCTGCGCGCCATGCGCGAGCGGCACGGCGGCGCCCCCGTCACCGTGCGCGGGCTCTCCGGACAGATGCTGGTGCTGTTCGACCCGGAGGACATCCGGCAGTTCTTCGAGGAGCCGGTACGCACCCTCGCCATGGACGCCGAGGACAAGCTCAAGGGCCTGAGCGGTGTCGAGCCCACCGGCGTCATCTGCTCCCACGGCGACCTCCGCGAGGACCGGCGGAAGGTCAACGACGAGGCCCTCGCGTGGGGGAGCCCCGTCCACCCCGCCTGCGCGCAGTACCAGGCCGTCGTCGAGGAGGAGAGCCGGCCGCTCACCGACCACACCGTCCTCGACTTCGAGCGGGTGCGCCGCTGCCTCGCCCGGATCTCGCGCCGGGTGGTCCTCGGCGACCGGGCCGCGGACGACGAGGAGCTGGCCGGCTGGCTGCGCACCCTGCGCGACGAGGGCAACTGGATGGGTCTGCGCAAGAGCCGGGCCGAGGCCAACAAGGCGGTCTACGCCAAGGCCTCGGAGCGGATCGCGGCGTACGCGGCCGACGCACCCGCCCACGCCCTCGCCGCTCGGGCCCTCGCGCACCCCGTCCCCGAGGGCACCGACCCGCTCGGCCAGGTGCACCACTGGCTGCTGGCCATCGACGTCGCCGCCCCGGTCGTCGCCCGCACCCTGCTGCTGCTCGCCGGCCACCCGGCCGAGCAGGACGCCGCGCACGCGGACGCGGTCACCGGTGCTCCAGGACTGCCCCGGCTGCGGGCCTGCGTACAGGAATCGGTGCGGCTCTATCCGCTCGTCCCCGACCTGGTACGGGTCACCCGCGCCGAGACCGAATGGCGCGGGGTGCGCCACCCGGCCGGGACCTCCGTCCTGGTCCCCATCGGATTCCACCAGCGGGACCCCTCCCGCGTACCGGCCGGCGACCTCTTCGTACCCGGCCGCTGGCTGGAGCCGGACGCCGACCGGGACACCCGGATGGCGCCCTTCAGCCACGGTGGCGGACGCTGCCCCGGCGACCAGCTCGCCCTGCTCCTGACCTCGGCCGTCTGCGCGCGGGTGCTGCGGGGCCACCGGATCACCGGGGGCCGCCCCGCCGTCGACCCGCACCGCCCGCTGCCCGGAACGCTGGACACGGCCGCGATGCGGCTGCGGCTGGCCCACCGTCGAGACCCGGAATGAGTCCCCCCGTGCCCGAAGCCGTCACCGCCCCCGCCACCCCATCCGCCCCCGCCGGCGGCCAACCGGACGTGGCCGGCCTGCACCAGCTCTGCCGCGACCTGGCCGAGGCCGCCGACGCCGTGCGCGAAGCCTCCCGGCACGCCTCCGAACTGGCCCTCGGCACCCGGCTGCCGCTGGCCGCCCTGGGCACCTCCGGCCGCGCCCGTACCGCGCTGCGCACCCTGCTCCGTACGCTCAGGGACCCGAAGGGCCTGGGCTGGGCCGCGGACGGCCGCGGCGTCGCCCGCGCCGGCTGGCTCGCCGGAGTCCTCACCAGCCGGGAGAGCCTTGCGGTCAGCCTCGCCGTCACCGGTCTCAAGGCCCGCATCCGGGCGGCCGCCGTCGCCCATCCCGAGCTGCTCAGCGATCCCGACACCGCACACGTGCTCAGGGCCGTCGAGCAGGACCGGCAGCGCGAGGCGGTCCGCACCTTCAAACGGATCATCGGCAGCCAGGGCGCCGAACGCGCCTTCGCGCTGCTCGCCCCGTCCTTCGCCGACATCCTGGCGTGGAACGCGCTGACCGACGAGAACCCCTTCAACGACGAGGCCGGCTGGGAGATCGCCACCGGCCGCACCCTGACCGCCGCCGAACCCGTCATGGGTGTCAGCGCCCGGGTCTGGGCCCTCCTGGACCGGGGGCCCGGCCGCGCCGAGCCCAAGCCCCCCGGGCCGGCTCTGCTGGAGCGCCTCGACACCTCCGGCACCATCGGCGGGTACCTCCGCAACATCGGGACGGTCGGTACCGGCGGCACCCTGCTCGTCCAGCGCGTGTCGGGCCCCGACCAGGTGACGCGGTACGTGGTCCAGCTCGCCGGAATGGCCGCCGACGGGGTGCGCAACGAGAGCCCGCAGGACCTGCTCGGCGCGGTCCACGCGGTGGCCAGGCCCAGCACCCCCTACTCCAGGGCCACCGCACGCGCCCTGCGGACGGTGGTTCCCACGGGCACCGAGATCGCGCTGATCGGCCACAGCCTGGGCGGGATCACCGCGATGAACCTGGCCGCGGACCGGGAGTTCTGCGCGCTGTACCGGGTCACGCACGTCGTCGCCGTCGGCTCGCCCATCGACGGGAAGCGGCCCGCGGACCCGGCCACCCGGGTCTGCTCGCTGATCAACGAGCACGATGTCGTACCGAGTCTGGAGGGACGATCCCCGGTCTCCCCGTACGCCCTGCCCGCGCAGTTCACCGAATTCACCTGGACCGACGACACGCACGCCTTCCCGCTGTGCCACGCGGCCGAACGCTACGAGCACAACCTCCGGTTCGACGTGCCGGAGGCGAGCGCCCATGTCGACGCGGAACTCACCCGCTTCCGCGGCCGGGTCACCGACACCCGGCTCTTCCAGCTCTACGACCGCTGAGGACCGCACGATGACCGACGCCACCGATACGACCGACACGACGGCCAGGGCCGAGGCGGCGGAGAGCGCCGCGCGCCCGGCGACCCTGCCCGCGCAGGCCGAGCGTCCCGCCCCCGCCCCCTACGGCCCGCCCGGACTCCTGGAGCGCCTCGGCTCGGCCGCCTTCGACCGGATCAACCGCTCGCGCGACTGGTGGGAACTCCCGGGCCCGGTCGCCATGCTGAACCTCCGGGTACTCCGCGACGACCTGCGCCGCAAGAACCTGTACGACACCTACGGAGCGGGCGGCGAACGCCCCCGCCGGGCCACGCGCGTCCCCGCGCCCCACCGCTCGTACGACGGCTCCGGCTACGACCCGGACGACATCGACATGGGCAGGGCCGGCACCCGGCTCGACCGCAACGCCCCGCTGCACATGGTCTTCCCGGACTCCGAGGAAGACCTCATGACGCCGAGCCCCCGCGAGGTCAGCAGGCAACTGCTCGCCCGCTCGAACGGCTTCACCCCCGCCCCATCCCTCAACCTGCTGGCCGCCGCGTGGATCCAGTTCCAGAATCACGGCTGGGCCAACCACGGGGACAACGAGGAGGCCGAGCCCCTCACCGTCCCGCTCGCCGCCGACGACGACTGGGCGGGCGGCACCTGCCCGATGCGGGTGAACCGCACCCGCCCCGACCCGGTCGCCCACACCACCGCGGACGCACCGCCGACGTACGAGAACACCGTCACGCACTGGTGGGACGGCTCACAGATCTACGGCTCGGACGAAGCCCGCTGCCGGTCCCTGCGCACCGCCGAGCACGGACACCTCATCGTCCGGGACGGCCGGCTGCCCTCCGACCCCCGCCCCGACCTGGCCTGCCTCGATGCCACCGGGATGAACAGCGACTACTGGACCGGCCTCTCCCTGCTCCACACGCTCTTCGCGAAGGAACACAACGCGATCTGCGACCGGATCCGCTCCCACCACCCCACCTGGGACGACGAGCGGCTCTTCCACACGGCACGGCTCGTCAACACCGCCCTGATGGCGAAGATCCACACGGTGGAGTGGACCCCGGGCGTCCTCGACACCCCCGTGCTGAAACGCGCGATGGACGCCAACTGGTACGGCGTGCTGCCCCGTTGGGTCTCCAGGCGGTTCGGCCGGATCGGCAGCGGCGAGATGCTCAGCGGCATCCTCGGCTCGCCGGCCGACCACCACGCGGCGCCGTACTCGATGACGGAGGAGTTCGTCTCCGCCTACCGGCTGCACCCGCTCATCCCCGACGAGGTCACGGTGCGCGACCACACCCGGGGGGCCGTCCGCGAGGTCATCGGCTTCAACGACATGCAGGGCGCGACCACCCGCAGCGCCATCGACGCGTACGGGATGAGCGACCTGTTCTACACCTTCGGCACCGAGCACCCCGGCGCCCTCGTCCTGCACAACCACCCCGACGCGCTGCGCGACCTCGCCCGGCTCTCCGGCGAGCGCATCGACCTCGGGACCGTCGACATCCTCCGCGACCGCGAGCGGGGCATCCCGCGCTACAACGCCTACCGGCAGATGCTGCGCAAGCGCCCGGTCGCCTCCTTCGAGGAGCTCACCGGAGGCCACCCGGGGGACACCCCGCTGCTCAGGGACCTGTACGAGGGGAGGCTCGACCGGGTCGACACCCTGGTCGGGAACCTCGCGGAGCCCCGCCCCGCCGGATTCGGCTTCAGCGACTCCCTCTTCCGGATCTTCATCCTGATGGCCAGCCGGCGGCTGAAGAGCGATCGCTTCTTCACCACCGACTACCGGCCCGAGGTCTACACGGCCGAGGGCCTGGAGTGGGTCGACCGCAACTCCATGGTCACCGTACTGCTGCGCCACCACCCCGAACTCGCCCCGGCCCTGGCCGGGGTCACCAACGCCTTCGCCCCCTGGAGGTCCCTGTGACCACGATCCCGGCCGCCCGGTCCGAACACCGCCGCGCCCCCGTGGCCGGCCTGCGCGACCACTCCACGGCCCTGCGCGCCCACGCGGACCGCCTGCGTGCCTCGGCCGAGGCCCTCACCTGGCAGGGCCCGGAAGCGGATGCCTTCCGCCGCCAGGTCGAAACCCTGGCCGCCCGCTGCACGGCGGCGGCGGACGGCCTGACCCTCTCGGCGACCCACCTGGAGGCGTACGAGCGCCCTCGCTGACAGGAGCGTCCCCCAGCCGCCGGTGTCGCGGCTCCGGAGGCCGTCCTGGCTCTCGCCCGGGCGGACGACCGTCGTCGTACACGGGCCGGCCGCCGAGTGGCGGCCGGCCCGATCAAGGGGGGAAGGGCAGGCCCCCGAGCGGAAACTCCAGGCCACCGACGACGAACTCGCCCCTATCGGCGGCGCGGGCCGCCTCGACCGGGCATGAGCGTGTCAGGGTGGTCCCACCCAGCCGTGCCGGACGGCGTAACCGCCGAGCTGCATCCGGGTCCGGACTCCGGCCAAGTCCGTGAGGTGGCGCAGGCGTCGGTGCAGCGTCCGCGGTGACAGGCCGAGCTGTGCCGCGGCCGTCTGGTCGGTCAGGCCGGCCAGGAGGAGCGCGAGGATCCTCCGGTCGAGGTCGGTCGGGCCCGTCGCACCGAGCTCGACGGTGGGTTCGGCCTCCCCGCCGGTGACCGAGAGTTCGAGCGGGTGGGCGGTCCGCCACACCGTCTCGAACAGCGCGTCCAGCGCGTCCAACAGGCCGCTGCGGTGCAGCAGCACGGCGCCGGGCTCTCCGTCCGGCGTGACCGTGAGCGGGACGAGGCCGAGGTCGGCGTCGGCCAGCACGAGTTTCATCGGCAGCCGGTCGGCGACACGCAGCTGCACGCCCTTGCGCAGTGATTCGATCGCATCGTCGATGATGCCCGGCTCTCCCAGCACGGCCCGGTCCAGTACCGCCCGGAAGTGAACACCGCGGCCGATGGCCATGGGTTCTGCCGTGTTCTCGTCGGGCGACAGAGCGACGAACGGAGCGGTGATGAAGCTTCGGACCTGCGTGCGGGCCGCCTGTTGCACCTGGAGGAAGCGGTGGCGGATGCCGTCGACACCCGTGACGACCTCGATCAGATCGCTGATGCTGTTCCCGGTCATCGCCGCCCGGTGTTCCTCGGCGAAGGCCACCAGCGCATGCTCGGCCATGCGCAACCCGTCCCGGCGCTGGCTGATGAGCGCGCCGAGCGCCATGGCCGGCGGCGCCGCGGTGAACTGCTCGTCCGCCGACCGGGTCACCAGCCCCCACTCGACGAGGCGGGACAACGCCGTGTCGACGTGGGCCCGCGGCAGGACCGCCAGGTCCGCGAGAAGGATCGCAGTGGAGTTCGGCCGTCCGAGCAGTGCCCGGTAGACGCGCTCGTCATCGGGATCGAGGCCAAGAACATCCAGCATCGGCGACCGACTCTCCTCCGCTTGCCGCAGCGGGGAGAGTATGCGCCATGGCGGCAGACCTTGAATAGTCCCTGCTGGGAGCGGGTGTGAGGGGAAGGGCCCCGGGGAGTCGCCTCCCCGGGGCCCCATGGTGCGGTTCATCGAAGGCCGTACGCCCGGATGATCTCGTTCCTGACGCCGAAGCCTCTGTCCGTCGCGGCGCTCGCGCGCAGGGAGACGAAGCCGCCGGGCTTCTCGGCCGTCGTGAACGAACCCGTCCAGGAGCCGCCGGCGCCCTTGGCCAGGGTCACCTTCTGCCAGGTGGCGCCGTCGTCGTGCGAGACGTCCAGCGTCACCGTGGACACGGTGCCGGGCACGGTGCCGCGGTCCATGGACACCGGCTTGAGGGCGATCTGCTGTTTCGCACCGGCCTTGAGGTCGCCGTGCAGGTCCGACTCCAGCGTGTAGTCCAGGTTCAGCACCGAGAACGGCTCGAAGGAGTCCGAGTCGACGGTGTCGGACATGAAGGTCCACTCGGTGTGGGTGCGCGTCGACAGCCGGAAGACGTCACCGGGCCGCTCCGCGTCGAGGACGGCGCGGTAGGGCAGGTTGCCCGCCGGTACCTCCTGCCACTGCATGTCGCCGCTGACCGGGTTGTCGTGGATCAGCGTGCTGCCTTGGAAGACCTGCAGGTGGGACGGTGTCTCACCCCACGGCAGGTAGCCGCCCAGCCGCATGGTGTCGCTTGCGGAGGCCCACGCCTGGACGTTCCACGTCATGTAGTTCTGCCAGCGCGAGTTGTACACGCCGAAGGACTCGCTCTGGCCGGGCCGGGTCGCCGGAGCGAACCAGTCCAGCCGGGTGTTGCCGCCCTTGGCATAGGTGTTGTCGCCCGACACCATCGACCACGGCAGCGGTCCGTCGACGCCCTGCGTGTGGAACTCCCTCCAGACCTGGCCCGGAGTCACCCACTCGGTGCGGGTGCCCGGGTGCCACTCGAGCTCGGGCATGTTGAAGGACGGGCTGAGGGTGAAGTCGGAACGGTAGCCTTCCGCCTGCCGGCCCCCTGCCGCAGCGTAGTAGCGGGCGTCGATCCGGGCGAGGTCACCCTTGCTCGGCTTGTAGACCAGGGCCCGGTCCGGCACCCGGCCGGGGTAGTCCCGGGTCAGGTCGTAGACGAACGGCGTGTACTCGGTCTGCTTGACGGTCAGCTTGCCGTGGCCGCTCCTGGCCATCGAGACAAGGGCCCTGCCCGCGTCGCGGTGCACGGACGCGACCGGGATGGCCGACTCTCCGACGTACTCCATCAAAGCCCCGACGCCGTCGTTGACCACGATCAGCGCCTTCGCGCCGGCCGCGGCCGCGGCCTGGGCGCGCTCCTGCGGCGCGACCTCGTCGCTGCGGTCGACGACGACCACCCTGCCCCTGGCTTTGACCTTCTCGTACGCGGCCGCGGCGCCGTTGCCCGCGTGGACGACGTCCAGCCTGTCCGTGGCGGTGCCCAGGGCGCTGCCCGCCTGCACGAGCGCGTCGAGCCGGAGCCGATCGCCCGGGGTGCTGAGGCCGAGCTGCGGCTCACCCTTGCGCCAACGGGTGATCAGCATGAACTCGCCCTGCTCCATCGCCTCCGTCGGCGCGACGTAGACGTCGTCGTACGCCGGCGGCAGCACGTACGCGCTGCGGTAGTCCAGGTACGGGTCGAGGCCCTTGTAGTGGACGTTGAAGTCGACCTTGCGCTGGCGGTCCTCGGTACGCTCCGGCGCCTCGGTCTGCAGCAGGTGTGCCCTGCTCGCGTCCAGCACCACGTCGGCGGAGCCGCCCCTGAGCACCGTCTCCGGGTCGACGAGCACGGCCAGACCGGAACGGTCCGCCTTCTCGCCGGCCACGTCGAGGTATCCCGCGACGGTGTACGTGCCCGGTGCCATGCGCATGGTGGTCGATCCGTCGACGTAGACCGTCCACGGCCAGACGTCGCCCGCCAGGTTGATTCCGACCCAGCCGGCGGCCGGCTTGCCGTCCCTCCCCACCAGTCTGATGTTCAGGTCGTAGCGCTCCTCCTCCTTGAGAAGTGCCACGGAGGTACGGGTCACCGGCTGCCCGGTGGCCGCGTCCGTGGCGCTCACGTAGCCGACGTGCCGGCCCGCCGGGGCGGCTCCCGGGTCACCGGTCACCGGGACGGCGGCGCTGCCGCCCGCCGGGACGGTCACCTTGGTGGCTCCCAGCGTGAACGGCCCGCCGCCGGTCAGCGCAAGGTTCAGCGTGACGTCGGCGGAGCCGGTGTTGGTGAAGGTCAGGGCCTTCGTGACGGCGATGTCACTCGGCTCGTGCGGCCAGGTGTAGTTGCCGAAGAAGAGCGATCCGGTGCCGCGGACCGTGGTGTGCACGGCAGCGGCCACGTCGAGACGGCCGGTACCGACCTCGTACGGCGAGTACCCGCCGTCCAGGCCCTTCGCCGTACTCATCAGGTGTTCCTTGAGCTGTGCGCCGGTCCAGTCCGGGTGCTGCTGGGCCAGGATCGCCGCCGCGCCGACCACGTGCGGGGTGGCCATCGAAGTGCCGCTGATGGTGCGATAGGAGCCCTGTCCGCCGTCGGTCATCTGGGACGAGCGGGCCGCGGTGATGTCCACGCCGGGCGCCGCGATGTCCGGCTTCATGCCGCCGGAGCGGGCCAGCGGGCCGGTGCTGGAGAAGCTCGCGAGCCGGTCCTGCTTGTCCGTGGCGGCCACGGTCAGCGCCGAGGCGGCCGCGCCCGGGGCGGAGATGCTCTCCGGTCCCGAGTTGCCGGCGGCTATCACGAACAGCGTGCCGTACTGCGCGGAGAGCGCGTCGACCGTCTGCGACATCGGGTCGCTGCCGTCCGTCGGGTAGGAGTCGCCGAGACTCATGTTGACGACGTCCGCACCGGACTCGGCGGCCCACTGCATGCCGGCCATGATCCAGGAGTCCTGGCCGTAGCCCTCCGCGCCTCCGAGCACCTTGCCGACGTACAGGTCGGCACCGGGAGCGACGCCCTTGTTGGCGCCTCCGGAGGCGGCGCCCGAGCCGACGATCGTGCCGGCCACGTGCGTGCCGTGCCCGTTGACGTCGGTGACGGCCTCACCGGGTACGAAGCTGGCGGTGCCGTCGATCAGGCCGGCGAAGTCGGGGTGGTTGACGTCGATGCCGGTGTCGAGCACCGCGACCTTGACGCCCTTGCCGGTGTAGCCCGCCGCCCAGGCCGTGGGGGCACCGATCAACGGCACGCTCTCGTTGAGGTTGGCCTTCACCCTGCCGTCGAGCCACAGCTTCGCCATACCGGCGTCCAACGTCGCGCTGCCCTGCGGCGCGACGGAATTCCAGAAGGTACGGGCCTGCCCCTTCTCGGTGCTGAGGACGGCACCGCCGATGTCCTTGAGGTTGCGGGTCAGCCGGCTGCCCCGGGGGGCCGTCGGCTCGACGGCCGCGCCGGACCTCGTCCGCGCATACGTCGCGATCAGCGGGACCGCGGCGGACTTCGCGTCGTCGTAGCCCATCTCGATCAGGTCGGTGACGTTGAACAGCCGCCGGTCCAGCCTGTCCGTGCCCAGCAACGGCACGGCCTCGTCCGGGAGGACGAACAGGTCTCCCTTGATCTGCTGGATCTTCACGCCGCCGACGGCGCTGTCCGGCCGGTCGACCTCGGCGGTCTGCTTGCCGTCGGCCATCGTGGTGACCGTGACGACGTCGCCGGTGACCAGGGTGACCTTGTGGGTCGCCGACGGCCCGGCGGGAGCGGTGGGTTTGCTCGGAGCGGCCAGTGCGGGTGCTTGCAGAACCGCGGGCCCCGACGCCAGCAGAGGCACCGCGGCAGCGGCCGCGATCAGCTGCCGGCGCCTGCGCCGGAAGGCGGAGGACTGAGAGGAGGAGGACATGCCACGGGTCTATCGACCGAGCAGCGCCGGCGTGAAGGCCACAGGGTGGCAAGTCCCCGCCGTGGCAAGCATTTGCCAGTCGTGAACCATGCGAATCCAGGCACGATCCGGACACTTCCCGCCGGCGTCCGCCACCCGGCGTCCGCCACCCGGCCTCCGCCACCCGGCCTCCGCCACCCGGCCTCCGCCACCCGGCCTCCGCTACCCGGTCACCCCCCCGGTCCTCCGCCACCGACGAGATTCAGCGCCAGGCGGGATGCCCCTCGGTGGCGGCGCCGGTGGTGAGCTCACGCTCGCCGGTCTTGTCCGCGCGCACGGCCCAGATCGCGGGCTTCTCGTACGGGCCGCGGACGTAGGCCACCCAGGTGCCGTCGGCGGACCAGGCGGGGTCCATCTCATGAGCGCTCGTGGCGACCAGTTCACGATCGTCACTGCCATCGGCGTCCACGAGGCGGATGTCGCCCTGAGTGCCCGTGCCGTACGTCCCCGCCGTGTAGGCGAACGTCGCGCCGTCGGGTGACCACACCGGGTCGAGTGCCGGATGGGGCAGCCGGGTCACCTGTTGTGGGGCGCGGTTCGGGTCGGCGGGGTCGACCACGTGGATCTGCCAGTTCTCGGGCCCCGTCTGCAGGCAGACCGCGATGCTCTTGCCGTCCGGCGACCACGCGGGATCCTCGACCTGGCCCCCGCCGGAGGTGAGCTGGCGGGCCGCGCCGTCGGCGACGCCGACCACGAACAGCTGCTGTACGCCGTCCTTCATGCGCAGCACGGCCAGCCGGCTGCCGTCCGGAGACCAGGACACCCTGCCGCCTGCGATGGAGGTGATCCGCCGCGCGTTCGAACCATCGGCGTTGGCCGTCCAGACGGCCGTGCCCTCGGAGGTGCTGCGGGTGAACGCGAACGACCTGCGGTCGGGGGACCACTGGGGCAGGGTGTCGCATGCGCCTGCGCCCCCGGCGATGAGCTGCACGGGCTCCTCCGTGGCGGCGTCCCGGCGGGCGATGACGCCGTGGCACGTGCCGGGCCAGCCCGGGGCGGTGTCCTGCCGGATCAGCAGGGGATCGGCCGGGAACGGGGCAGGGGCGGGGGCGGATCGGGTGGGCGTGGCGGCGCGGGGCTTGGAGTTGTCCTTGGCGGAGTCCTTCCAGGGCTGCCACACGAAGAGGCCGACGGCTGCGAGTGACATGACGAGCAACGCCGCCACCACCGCGCGGCGACGCCGCGGCATCCCCGAAACCGCCTGCGGTACCTGCGCGGGGGCGGGGGAGGGCTGCGCCACGGGGCCGGTCACGGTGCGCGACTGCTGCGTACGGGGCTCCGCGACGGCGGGCGGGGCGGCGTCCGGTACCGGGAGGTCCTGCGCGGTGTCCGAGGGGCTGTCCGGCGGGCTGTCCGGCGTGGTGGGGCGCACCGCCGGCTCCGGGGGCGGGAGCAGTTGCGTCGCCGCCTCCGGCAGCCAGGAGCCACCGTCCGGGTGGCGGACGGTGAGAGTGGCGAGGAAGGCGGCCGGGGTGGGCCGTGCCGCCGGGTCCTTGGACAGGCAGGCGCCGATGGCTTCGCGGAGTTCACCGGGCACCGCGGTCAGGTCCGGCTCCTCGTAGACCACCTTGAAGTGCCTGGCCGCGGACGGGCCGTCGCCGAAGGGGGCGCCGCCCGCCGCCTGGGTGAGCACCACCCCCAGAGCGAACATGTCGACCGCGGGGGTGAGCACGCCACCGCCGGTGAGCTGCTCGGGTGCCAGGAATCCCGGCGTGCCGACCTGCAGGCCGGTCTGTGTCAGGGACGTTCCGTCCAGGGCGCGCGCGATGCCGAAATCGATGACACGCGGCCCGTCCTCCGCGACGATGATGTTCGCGGGCTTGAGATCGCGGTGGATGACCCCCGCTCGGTGGATCGCCTCCAGTGCCTCGGCCAGGCCGGCGGCCAGCACGGTGAGCGTGTCCAGGGGCAGCGATCCGACCCGCGCCAGTACCGCTTGCAGGGTGGGACCGGGCACGAAGGCCGTCACCAGCCAGGCCGGCTCCCCGTCCGGGTCGGCGTCGACCACCGGCGCGGTGTGGAAGCCGCCGACCCGCCGCGCGGCCGCGACCTCGTCGGCGAACCTGCGCCTGAACCCGGGCTCGGTGCTCAGCTCGGGACGTACGACCTTGACGGCGACCGCACGGCCGGACCGGGAGCGGCCCAGGTAGACCACGCCCATGCCCCCCTGGCCGAGCCGTCCCACCAGCCGGTAGCGGCCCTCGCCGAGCGAGGTGGGATCACCCGTTTCGAGCGGCTTCATATGTCCCCCGTTTCACACCTTGCGCGATGAACAGCCTCTCCCTACCTGTCGTGCCGACCACCAGTCAAGCGAGGCCCCTGCGGAGACCCGACCAGGGTGGACGCGGGAGGTGGCCAGGAAGGCGGGCCAGCGGCTCTACGGGCAGCGTCAGCGCACGGCGGAGGAGGCCGGGCGCTCCGCTTCCCGCATCGACGGGGTGGAAGTGATGCGGGTGACGGGTACCTCGACACACGACGGGGACGGCGTCGGCGGGTGCACGCCGGTATGAAAGGGCGGCACACCGTGCTTACGGCCAGCATGACCGTGGGAATACCTTCCATACGCGTGTCTGCGCGCTCTCCCGCCTTGGATTAAAGGGTTCCGTATGCCTTCAGCCGGAAGTCCGCCCCCGCTCCAGCCCGCCGCAGTCGATTCCTCCGGCGGGTCTCGTCTCGGCACTCCACCGACCGCGCGGGCGGTAGGGATGCTGATGGCCGCGACGCCGTGCACGGCCCGCGACGCGCATCGGATCCTAGAGGCCGCCGCCCACCTCGCCCGCACCACTCCCGACGCACTGGCGGCCGCCATGGTGGCCGGGACCGGCGGCACACCCGTTCCTGCGCACATCGAGCGAGCCCTGTGCCGGGCCGTGGATGCCGGACGTACCCCCGTGCCGGGTGTGGGGCCGGGATGCGTGCTCACTCCGGCCCGGGCCAGGACCCAGGAGGCCCTGACAGGACTGCGCGGCTGCCAGGCCCGCCTCGCTGCCGCGCCCGACGACCCCGCGGCCCAGCGGGCCATGGACGACGCCGGCTACACCCTGTGCGTCCTCATGGGCAGAGCCACCCTGTACGAGGCCGTGCTGGCAGCGGAGGCGCGTCTGCGTCTGGTCCCGTCGGCCCCGTAGGGGCGGAGGGAGCGGCCCCCAGCGCGGAGGTCCGCGGTCAGCAGCTCCTGCCTCGGCTCGGTGGCGATGAGCAGGTCGCAGTAGCGGCCCGCGATCTCGCAGGAGCGGTCTCCGGAGACGGCGATCCCGATCGGGGGCGGATCGTCGGGGAGGTCCCAGAGTCTGGCGTTGTCGACGTCGAAGTGGTTGCCGTGGTGGCTGACGTACCCGCCGGCGAACAGAGAGCGGATGATCCCCAAGGCTTCCTCGAAGCATGTCCAGGCGGACGCGGGCGGCGGGCCAGCCCGCGCCGACGATGTGCTCGTTGAGGTTCTCTCCCGAGCCCAGGCCCAGCCGGAACCGCCCTTGGGACAGGAGTTGCATCGTGGCCGCCTTCTGCGCGATCACGGCAGGGTGGTACCGGAAGGTCGGGCAGGTCACGTACGTCATGAGCGGGATCCGGGAGGTGGCCTGCGCGGCGGCTCCCAGGACGCTCCACGCGTAGGGCGCGTGCCCTTGGGCATCGAGCCAGGGGGAGGAGTGGTCGGAGGTGACGGAGAAGTCGAACCCCGCCCGCTCCGCCGCCACCACGTGGCCGACCAGTTCCCGGGGGCCGGCCTGCTCGGTCATCATCGTGTACCCGATTCGCACCATATCGGGCGCCCTACCACTTCAGCCCGGTTGTAACGTGCCCCGTGCACGGCGATCGCACGCCGCTCCGCGCACACCCGCTGCTGCATGCCCTTTCCTGGTCGAGGGCCCTGCCCGGCCCTCAGGCCGGGTGGCCGGGATCCAGGCCGCGCAGCTCCCGGTACCGGAGTCCCGCTCGCCGCCGGTCGCGGCCGTGACCACGTACACCGGGCCGTCGAGCACGTCGGTGAAGGGGTCCGGCTCCGTCACGGCGCCTCCTCACAGGCCGAGGTCGAGGAGGGCGTTCTCCACGACCTCGGTGAGCGCGGGGTGGATCCAGTACGGGGACTTGGTGAGGGTCGTGGCGTCGATGCCGAGGGTCGCCGCCAGGACGAGGGGCTGGATGAGGGTCGGGGCCTGCTCGCCCATCAGGTGGGCGCCGAGGAGCCGCCCGGTACCGGGCTCGGCCAGCACTTTGCAGAAGCCGGTGGTGTCCTCCGTCGCCCAGCCGTAGGCGATGTCGCCGTAACCGGCCATGCCCACCCGGTAGTCCAGCCCTCTGTCGCGGCACTCCTGTTCGGTGGCGCCGACGGAGGCGATCTGCGGGCGGGTGAAGACCGCCGCCGGCACCAGCCCGTGGTCGGCGGCGATCAGGTCGTCCGGGTTGCGGAGGTTGTGCGCGACCACCTCCGCAACCCGGTTGGCCACGTGCTTGAGGGGCACCGGCGAGCAGATGTCACCGAGCGCGAACACGCCTTCCGCAGTGGTGCGCTGGTGTGCGTCGACGATCACACGGCCGTCGTCGTGGGTGGCGATGCCGGCCGCTTCGAGGCCGAGCCGGCCGCTGTTCGGGACTCGGCCCACCGCGACGAGCAGCATGTCCGCCTCGACCGTCGACCCGTCGTCCAGGGTCAGCCGCAACGCGCCCGGCCGCCCGCCGACCGCCGCGAGCTCCCGGCCGAGCCTGAGGTCGTAGCGGGAGCGGACGAGGTCGGTGAACCGTTCCCGCACCGTCTCGCCAGCGGGTCCGTCCGCGGTCCCGAGCTCCTCCTGGGCAAGCGCCTCCGTGCAGGAGCCCGGCGCCGTATGCCTCAGGCCGTGTGGCCGTGCGGGTCAGCCCGGCCAGGTGCCCGTCATACGACGAGTGGCCACGGCGCCGGAGCGGTCGACCGCGGCCTTGACCACGGCGAAGATCGCGCCCTGGATGGCGGCCGCGATGAGGATCTGCCGCCAGGAGCGGTCTTCGTCCGTGGCGCTGGGAGCGTCGTCCTCGCCTTCGACGATCTTCCAGACCTGCTTGAACGCGGCCCCCGCGATCAAGCCACTGACGGCACCCAAGGCCAGACCGACCGGCTTGTAGGCCACCTTCGACGCTTTCATCGTCGTCCCCGGCTGCGCCGCACCAGCAGGAGGAGGAGGGCCAGCGAAGCGCCGGCCACGAGCAGCGGCTTGCGATTGGCTCGTGCCACCCTCGCGGCCCGGCACGCCTTGTCGAGCACCGGATCGGGTGTCGTGTCCTTCACCAGCTGCACGGCGTGCCGGGCCCGCACGCGGATCTGGTCGGCGACCACGGCCGTCTTCTCGGCGGCCTGTTCCCTCACAGCGGCTGTCTTCTCCTTCGCCTGTGCCTTGATGTCGGCCTTGTATGCCAGCGCCTCGATGGTCTGCCCGAGTTCGTCGCGGGTGTGCTCGACCTGCTCGCGCAGCTCGTCAGGGGTGGGCGTGCCGATATTCGTTCGAGGTCGGTCGGTCATCGGTGCACCTTCTCCTTGATCTCGGCCAGGTCGGCCCTGACGCTGTCCATGGTCTGTCCCGGGACGGGTGCGCCGGCCTCTGCGATCTGCTTCTTCCCGGCCATGGCGGTCGCTGCGGCAAGCACCGCCAACACCGCCGTGACGATCAGCGCCGATGCCCAGACCGGGACTATCAACGCGAGAGCCGCGATGCAGGCTGCTGTCAGGGCCTGAGCTGCCAGGATTCCGATCAGGGCCGCCGCGCCGAAAAGGCCTCCGCCCTTGCCGAAGCGTTTGCCCTTCTGGGTCATTTCCAGGCGAGCCAGCTGCATCTCCTCGCGGACCAGCCCCGAAATCTGCTGGGAGGCGCGCGAGACCAGCACACTCACGGATTCATCGGAGCTGTGGATCTGCCGCTCTGTCGTGCTCATGCGGAGTCTCCCCTTCACGATGCGCACGCTGTTGTCGTGACGCGCCTACCCGGTAAACGGAGGAGCACCCACACCACGAGCGGAAGCTTCTGTCCACACCGCGTGCAGGCCTCGGGCGAGGCCGGGCTCCCCTGAAGGACCGGATAGGCATCAGCGTTCGGAGTAGGGGCGGTCGCCAGTACGAGGCATCCCCTCCGGTGAACGGTGTCACGTGCGCCCCGCCGGGTACACGGGTCAGGGCGGTCGGCTGCTCGCCCGATGGACGACGGAAGGGGATCCGGTGGACGGGATCGTGCTGCTCAAGGAAGACCACAAGACGGTGGAGAAGCTCTTCAAGCAGTTCGAGAAGGCCGGCGACGGCGCGCACGTCACGAAGCGGAAGATCGCCGACCAGGTGATCGAGGAACTCACCACGCACACCTGGATCGAGGAGAAGATCTTCTACCCGGCCGCCCGCGAGGCGGCCCCCGACACCAAGGCCCACGTCCTCGAAAGCATCGAGGAGCACCACGTCGTCCTGTGGATGCTCTCCGAACTCAAGGACCTCGATCCGACTGACGAGCGGTTCGACGCCAAGATGACGGTCCTGATGGAGAACGTCCGCCATCACGTCGAGGAAGAGGAGAAGGAGTGGTTCCCCGAGGTCCGCAAGGCCATGGGCCGCAACCGCCTCGCGGAGCTCGGCGAACAGATGGGAGCGGCGAAGAAGGCCGCCCCAGGCGACCCCTTGGCCGTCCCGAGCGCAGACCAATAGAACTCCAGCCACCCAGATCAAGCCGTCAGACCACTGATCGCAGGATGCAGGCGGCCGACGTGCCGGCGCCATGGTCGCAGTCCGGCGGACGGGTCAGCACCCTGTAGGCGGGATGTCGGCCGCCTGGCGGGGCTGTCGGTGCTCCATGGGTGATGTGTCGGTGGCCGCTGGAACCGTGGGTGCCGAGTTGCCGACGGAGCAGTCGCAGCCGCCTTCACCAGCAAGGGAGTCACGTGGCCAGGTCGTCCGTATCCGCCACCCCGCCTTGGAATGTCCAACGGCTGCCGCGTGCCGATGGCAGCGTCTTCCTGGTTACCGGCGGCAACGCCGGCATCGGGTACTTCGTCGCGGAGCAGCTGTCCGCAACCGGAGCCACCGTCGTACTCGGCAGCCGGAATCCCGCCAAGGCCGAAGCCGCCACGGCCTCGATCCGTGCACGCGTCCCCGGCGCACGGGTACGGACCGTACGGCTGGACCTCGCCGACCTCTCGTCGCTCGAAACAGCGCTGGAATCGGTAGAGGCGGAACGCCTCGACGCGGTGGTTCACAACGCCGGAGTCGCGCTCGACGCCCCGCCGCGCAAGGAGACCGAGGACGGCCACGAGCTCATGTTCGGCACGAACCACCTCGGGCACTTCGCCTTGACCCGGTGGCTGATGCCGCTGCTGTCGGCCGCGCCGACGGCCCGCGTCGTGACCATGGGCAGCTTCGCGGCAAAGTCCGAGCGGCTCGACCTCGACGACCTGCAGTCCCGGAAGGTCTACCAGCCCAAGCGCACCTACGGACGCTCCAAATTGGCACAGATGTACTTCGGCGTCGAACTCGACCGCCGCCTGGGTGCTGCCGGCAGCACGGTGACGAGCGTGGTGGTCCATCCCGGCGGCGCGCTGGACTCCCTCACCCCGGCACGGCCGCCGGTTCACGTGCGAACCACCGGCGCCCGGCTGAGCGCGGCACCTGCGGCCCTCCTCGTCCAAGGCAAGCATGCCGGCGCGTGGCCCGCGGTCCGGGCGGTGCTCGACCCGGCTGTGCGTGGAGGCCAGCTGTGGGTACCGCGCGTCTTCGGCCTGCGGGGCGAGCCACGACGTGAACGGGTGTGGAGCCACCTTGCCGACCCCTCCGTCGCGGCGCGGCTGTGGGACATGAGCTGCGCCCTGACCGGCGTCGACCCCGCTGCCACCCCCGGATAGCCCCAGGCATGCCTGCCCGTGCGCGGGGACGCTGTTCGAGCTGACCGGCGCGTTGCTGCGCGCGGACGGGCCGGTGACCACGCCGGGGGACCACAGCCTGACGGCCGGGCAAGGGGAGCGGGCACGGCGCGATGTACGACGCACGCGGGATCCGGCCTTCGTGGCTGTGGGCGAGGGGGACCGACGCGGTCATGGGGATCGCCTGCTTTCGAGCGCACGCCTTCAGGTGAGGAGGGAGCGGGTGTCGGTGAGGTTCAGGAGCCGCTCGACCCGGCGGCCGGCGGCCGTGATGTGCAGGCTGCGTCCGGCCTGCAGGGCCGCGTGGCGGGCGGTCAGGAGGGTGTTGAGGCCGGCGCAGTCGCAGAAGGTCACCCGCTCCAGGTCCACGAGGAGGGTGGCGCGGTGGGAGAAGAGGGCGGCCAGCAGGGCCTCGCGGAGGAACACGGCATTGTCGAAGTCGATCTCGCCGCTCACCACGACCTGGACCGTCCCCCGCTGCGGGCCTGGGGCCACTGCGACCTCCAGGCCGGCGGCTTCCGGAATGTCGACGCGCTCGTCCTGCACGATCGCGGTCATCGCTGCCTCCCCACACGTTCGGGAGCCGTTTCTGCTTCCACCAGCATCGTCGGCACCCACCCGATATACGTCAAGAAATACGTGAAAAACAGGACGTATGTACAAAACGGGTGCAAGCTGGGGGCATGGGTGACGGAGGCCTTCCCCAGGGGTCGTGGACGTTCCTGACCAGCCACGCCCGTGTCCTGCTCGCTCTCGCCCGCGACCCCGAGGTACGCCTGCGGGAGGTCGCCGAGACCTGCGTGCTCACCGAGCGGACCGTCCAGGCGATCGTCGCGGACCTGGAGCAGGACGGATACCTCACCCGGGTACGCGAAGGACGACGCAACCACTACCGCATCAGCCCCGGGGCCCGGTTCCGCCACCCCGCCGAAGCGGGCCGCGACATCGCGGGGCTCCTCGCCCTCTTCGCCGACGACCCGCCCGCGCCCCGGACACCACGCCGTAAACCACAGCGGACCTGACCCCACGCGCACTGCCGAGGCGGTGCCTTTCGAGTCGGTGTCCGCCCTCGTCGGCGTCTTGGAGCACAAGCGGGCGGCCAAGGGCATCCTGGTGCCGGCCTCGTGGTTCGGCCGGGCGAGCGAGACGTCTCGACCTCGATGTCATCCTGGGTTTCGTTCCTCCCGGGCGCCGGACCCGCTGACGGCGCGCCTATGGCGTGCGCCCCGGGCGCTCCACGATGGACTTCGGCGCGCCGCCGAGGGCGAGGAGGACCGAGGCTCCAGAGAGGGCTGCCAGGACGGCGAAGAGAGCCGGGTATCCGCCGAGGAGGCCGGCCAGGGCGGCGCCGGCCCAGGGGGCGAGGGCTGCGGCGATGTGGGCGGGGGCGCCGAGGAGGCCGGAGAGGCGGCCGTAGTGGGTGGTGCCCCAGCGGTCGGTTACGGCGGTGGCCTGGAGGAGGGTGAGGTTGCCGCGGACGATTCCCGCCAGGACCGAGAGGACGATCAGCAGGGGCATCGGTCCTGGGATCAGGGCGAGGGCGGCTGTGGTGGCGCCGCCGAGGGCGATGAGGGTGGCCGTGCGGGCCGTTACCGATGTGCGGGCCGACAGGCTTGCGTACAGGGTGCGGCCGAGGGTTTGTCCCGCCCCGCCGAGTCCCAGTGCCCAGGCGGCTGTTGACGGGCCGGCGCCGCGCTCGGTGAGGAGCGGGATGAGGCCGATGACCACCGCGTACATGGCGAAGCTGGAGAGGGTGAAGGCGGAGGCCAGGAGCAGGAAGGGGCGGCTTCGGGGGATCGGGGTGCGGTCCGTTGTGGGTGGCTGGGGCGGGGCGGCAGGCCACGGGGCGCGCAGCGCCAGGGCGTGTGCGGGGATGGTGATGGCCGCGAGGATCACGGCGAGGACGGCGTACGTCTGCCGCCAGCTGAGGTGTTCGGCCAGGAGGGCGGTCAGCGGGGCGAAGACGGTGGAGGCCAGTCCGCCGGCGAGGGTGACGATGGTCAGGGCGCGGATGCGGTCGGGGCCCCACCAGCGGGTGAGGGCGGCGAAGGCGGGCGGGTAGAAGGTGGCCGCCATGGCGATGCCCGCCAGCATCCAGCCCAGGAAGAAGACGGGCAGGCTGGGGGCGGCCGCGATCAGCAGGAGTGCGAGCACGCCGATGACCGAGCCGGCGGTCATGACAGCGCGGGGACCGCGCTGGTCGAGGATGCGGCCGACCGGTATCCCCACCACGCCGGAGACGAGAAGGGCCAGGGAGAACGCGCCCGTTGCCGCGTTGCCGGACCAGCCGGTGTCGGCGGTCAGGCGCGACAGGAGGACGGGGAAGGCGTAGTAGACGATGCCCCAGCTGGTGATCTGGGTGGCGCACAGGGCGGGCAGCGCGGCGCGCGGTCGCGACCGGGCTCCCGTCCCGATCGCGGCCGTGCCGCTGTGAAGGTTTGTCACTTCGCTGGTCAGCAGCCGCCGGAAGAGGCGGGGGCGCCGATGGTGAGGGTGGTGGGGGCCGCGCAGCAGCCGCCACCGGTCGCTTCGGCGGCTTCGGGCTCGTCGAAGAGGCCCGCTCCGCCGCAGACGCCGGTCTCGGGGAGGGTGAGTTCGACGCGTTCGGCTGCTTCCCGGTCGCCGGCGAGGGCGGCGGCGATGGAGCGGACCTGCTCGTAGCCGGTCATGGCCAGGAAGGTCGGGGCGCGGCCGTAGGACTTCATGCCGACGAGGTAGACGTCCTTCTCCGGGTGGGAGAGCTCGTTGACTCCGTGCGGGTAGACCGTGCCGCAGGAGTGCTGGTTGGGGTCGATCAGCGGGGCGAGTGCGGTCGGGGCCTGCAGGCGCTCGTCGAGGCCGAGGCGGAGCTCGTCGAGGAAGGTGAGGTCGGGGCGGAAGCCGGTGAGGACGATGACCTCGTCCACCGGGTCCAGGTGGCGGCCGTCCTCGGCGACGAGGACGAGCTGGTCGCCCGACTTCTCCACGGCGGTGGTGCGGAAGCCGGTGACGGCGTCGGCGTAGCCGTTGTCGACGGCGGCCTTGGCCGCCAGGCCGAGGGCGCCGCGGGCGGGGAGCTGGTCGGCTTCGCCGCCCCCGAAGGTGGAGCCGCTGATGCCGCGCCGCAGGATCCAGGTGGTGTGCGTGCCCGCCTCGTCCTTGGCCAGGTCGGCCAGGTAGGCGAGCGCGGTGAAGGAAGAGGCGCCGGAGCCGATGACGGCGGTGCGCTTGCCGGTGTACCGGGCGCGGACGGCGGGGTCCTTCAGGTCGGGGACGCGGTACGAGATCCGGTCGGCCGCGGAGCGCTCGCCGAAGGCGGGCAGGCCGTCACCGCCGATGGGGCTGGGGGTGGACCAGGTGCCGGAGGCGTCGATGACGGCGCGGGCGGTCAGCCGTTCCTCGCTGCCGTCGGCATGGGCGATGTGAACGGTGAAGGGCTGGGTCTCGCGTTCGGCGTCCACGACCCGGTCGCGGCCGAGGCGGGAGACGCCGGTGACGCGGGCGCCGACGCGGACGCGGTCGCCCAGGACGGCGGCCAGCGGCTGCAGGTACTGCTCGGTCCAGTCGCCGCCGGTCGGGTAGGTGGTCTCCTCCGGCTTCACCCAGCCGGTGGGCGCGAGGAGCTTCTCTGCGGCCGGGTCGACGACCTCACCCCAGGTGGAGAACAGCCGTACGTGGCTCCAGTCCCGCACGGCGCTGCCGGCGACCGGTCCGGCCTCCAGGACCAGGGGCTCGATGCCCTGGTCGACGAGGTGTGCGGCGGCGGCCAGGCCGATGGGGCCGGCTCCGATGACAACGACGGGCAGCTCGGTGTTGGCAGGCGCGTTCACGGTCGACTCCTCGGTGTTTCGACATCTGTCGATGGCTTGCGCAGCCAGCATGACACTTGATTCGATGAGCGTCAACATAGACATTCGTCGAATCGGTAGATCGTTCAATGGGGCGCGTCGACGTCGCCGGTCGCCGCCGTCGCGCCGGACCGCCGCCCGTTGGAGGCCGACGCGATCGTGCCGGCCATCGGGGTACCCCCGACCTGCCGTATCCCGCAGACCGAGGCGTCTCCGGCGGCCACGCACGGGCGTCCGCTGCATCGGGACGGCTGCTCCGTTGCGCATGGCCGGCGTGCGTTCGTGGGGCTGGAGTGCCGGTGCGACCTGTTGCCGAATCCCTTGCCCGGGGTCGGGCGAGGCGCCCCTGGCCGACTAGTTCGATATGTGTCAACATAGGCGCATGTCGAATGTGAACGTGTTGCCGCTGCTGGAGCCGGAAGCCGTCGTGCCGTGCTGCCCGCCGCTCACCGAGCGCCCGCTGACCGCGGACGAGGCGGAGCGCACGGCCGCGATGTTCAAGGCTCTGGGCGATCCCGTGCGCCTGCGGCTCTTCTCCGCGGTGGCTTCGCACGAGGGCGGTGAGGCGTGCGTCTGCGACATCTCCGACGTGGGCGTCTCCCAGCCGACCGTCTCCCATCACCTGAAGAAGCTCAAGCAAGCCGGACTGCTCTCCTCCGAGCGGCGCGGTACCTGGGTGTACTACCGGGTGGAGCCGACGGTCCTCGCGGCCATGGCCCAGCTCCTGACCCGCGCAGCCGGCGTGTAGGGGGCGCCCGCCTCGGCGGCGCCCAACCGAAGGCTCCAGCCTGACGCGGCCTCGGTCGCGTCATCGACGCAGGCCGCGCGGCTGGTGCCGACCGCACTGCCTTGCAAGCACGTTGACCTGCAGGTCAGGCTCGGAGTAGTTCCGCAATCTCGCGGGCGGCTTCGCGCGCCGGGCGGCCGGCGCCGATGAGGGTGGCGGAGGCGGGGCCGGTCCAGTTCCCGTAGTCGAGCAGGTGCAGGCGCGGTTCGGCCACGGCGCGGGTGCCGATCGTGGCGATGTGGCCTCGGGTGCCGCGCAGGCGGAGCGAGGCGAAGTGCGCCAGGTCCGGGCGGAAGCCGGTGCACCAGACGATCGCGTCGGCCTGTGCGCTCGTTCCGTCGGCCCAGGCGACACCGTCCTAGGTGAGGCTGCTGAACATGGGCGTGGCGGTGAGGAGGCCGGCGTCGCGGGCCGCGCGTACGGGCGGGACGGCGACGATGTCGCCGAGCGGGTCCCAGGTGTGCTGCCAGGCTCCGCCCGGTGCCGCCCGGGCGTCGAGGACGACGAACTCGATGTCCAGGCGGCGCAGGTGGTACCCGGCGGCGAGCCCTGCTTGGCCGCCGCCGATCACCACCACGTCCGTGCGCTGCGTCATGCCGCAGGGGCTCCGGTGGTCGCGGTCCTGCCCCGCATGAAGATGACTGCCACCAGGGCCAGGCCGACGATCGCCCCGGCCAGCTGGGCGCCGATGAAGCCCGGGACCGAGGCGGGCGCGATGCCCGCGAAGGTGTCGGTGAAGGCGCGCCCGATGGTGACCGCCGGGTTGGCGAAGGAGGTGGAGGAGGTGAACCAGTAGGCGGCGCCGATGTACGAGGCGACGGCGACGGGTGCGAAGCGCAGGCGGTCGGTGCGGGCCAGGCCGAAGATCAGCAGGATCAGGCCGGCCGTGGCGACGACCTCGCCGAGGAGGAGGTTCCCGGCGGAACGGTCGTGGGTGGACCACTTCACCAGCGGTTCGCCGAACATCGCGTCCGCAAGGATGGCGCCCGCGATCGCGCCGACGATCTGCGAGGGCACGTACACAGCCAGCTCGCGAGCAGTGACACCGGCACCCCCGCGGCGGGCGGTCCACCACTCCGCCAGGGTGACGGCCGGGTTGAAGTGGGCACCGGACACCGGGCCGAGGAGGGCGATCAGGACGCCGAGGCCGAAGACGGTGGCCGTGGAGTTGGCCAGCAGCTGCAGAGCCACGTCCTGGGTGAGCTCCGTGGCCTGGATGCCGGAGCCGACCACCACCGCCACGAGCGCCGCGGTGCCGACGAGTTCGGCGGCGGCGCGGGCGATCAGCGGGGTCTGGGGCGGGGTCGCGCCGGGCGCGGGTCGGGGCGGGTCGGCGGCTATGCCGGCGGCTGCTGCGGGGGCGGCGTCGACGGGCTCGGTGACGGACAACGGTTCTCCTCGGGCAGGTGAGGCAAAAGCGGGACAGCCCTTAGGGCTTGCAGAGAATTAACCTGGGTGTTTCAGCTCTTGACAGACCAGGTCATGCAGGGTGTTCGATCACAGGTTGATTCTCTGCAAGCCCTTAGGGGCAGGACCGCTTGAGGTTCGCTTCGGTGGTGGCGCGCGCGGTCCGGGCGAGGTCGGCGAACTGACCGGCGATGGCCTCGATGACTTCCGGGCGCAGGCGGTAGTAGATGTACCGCCCGCATGGCTCCGTATCCACGACCCCGGCCTCGCGCAGGACCTTCAGGTGGTTCGAGAGGTTCGTCTGCCTGGCACCCGTCTCCTCCACGAGATGGGTGGTGCAGAGCGTCTCCTTGGCGAGGAGGGTCACGATCTGGAGCCTGAGCGGGTCGGCCAGTACCCGGATCAGTTCAGTGTCGACTGACGTCATCATGGACTGATATTGTCACATCACCCGGTCCTGATACCAGTCCAGGCTGACCTCTTGGAGTCCGTGGAGGGTTCCCATGCCTTCGCCCCAGCCCCTCGCACTGCCTGATCAGCGGCTCTTCACCGGAGTGGCGCGCCTCGCCGCACGTCAGCTCGGCGTCTGACACACCCGCTCGTTCCAACCCTGTAGTTGACTTCACCCCCAAGGAAGAACGATGTCCTCCACTCCTGTCGCGTCCGTGCTGTTCGTCTGCATCCACAACGCCGGCCGCTCGCAGATGGCGGCCGGGTTCCTGCGCCACCTCGCCGGCGACCGCGTCGAGGTGCGTTCCGCAGGCTCCGTCCCCGGTGACCGGATCAACCCCTCCGCCGTCGCCGCCATGGCCGAGCTGGGCATCGACATCTCCGACCGGAAGCCGAAGGTGCTGACCCCCGAGGCCGCCCAGGCGTCCGACTACATCATCACCATGGGCTGCGGCGACGCCTGCCCGTACTTCCCGGGCAAGACCTACCTCGACTGGCAGCTCGAGGACCCGGCCGGCCAGGGCGTCGAGGCCGTCCGCCCCATCCGCGACGAGATCAAGGGCCTCATCGAGGGCCTGATCGCCGAGATCGACGCCAAGCCGAAGGCCTGAACCGGCGTGACCGACTCGAACACCGCCGACGGAATACGCAACGGCATCGGCTCCGGCCCCGCCGGATGCACCGCCGCCGCCCTCCGCACGCACCCGCGAACCTCCCCCCTCCTGTCTTCGGCGGCGCGATCTTCGTCGGCGGCTCGCTGACGACGACCACCGAGTCCGAAAACTTCCCCAGGGGGCGCCGACGGGGGGTTCGTCACGGGCGGGCCGCCCGGATGATCCAGGTCGCCGAGGCGTAGAGAACGCCGTCGTCGGTCTCGTGGGCGGTGAGGGTGGTTCTCAGGCCGTCGACAGCACGACGTCGGCCCTCGTCATCGAGTCCGTCGAGCATCCAGCCGTGCAGGCCGAGCACGAACCGCTCCGCGTCGGCCGCGTCCTCACCGAACCACATCTCCTCGCTGTGCGGCTCCAGCCGGATGTCCGTGAAGCCTGCGGCGCCGAGCACGGCCCGTACGCGCGCGGGGTCGGCCAGCGAGAACGGCCCGGGTGCGTCCGGCGGGGGCGTGGGCAACGGTCGTCCGGCGGCCAGGGCCCGGGTGAAGGAGCGGAGCCACTCGTTGCCCGTCGGCGGTTGCCAGACCAGCTGCACGAGGCGTCCGCCTGGGCGCAGCGCTGCGCCGATGTTGCGGAACGCGGCGACCGGGTCATGGAGTACCCGTTCGCAACCGCCACAACACCCCGTTGATCACCTGCCGGTGATCCCGCCATGGACGACCCCGCCCGTCAACACCCGGCAACAGCGGCGCTATCCGCTCCCACGCCGCATCCGTCAGCTCACCACGACCCGCCACAGGATCAGTGATCAGACAGGTCCTGGGAGACGACCGTCGGCCGTAGAGCGGACACCACGCTCGCGAACGTCTGCGCGGCGAACTCCGCCTCCCCCGTGGACATCGTCAGAGGAGGCATCAGCACGACGGTGTCGGGCGTGTAGTGGATCAGCAAGCCCTGGCGCCGGCACGCCGACTCCAGATGGCTCCGGTCCTGCATCGAGAGCGGATTGCCGTCATCGTCCACGAGGTCGATCGCCACGTACGCGCCGACGGCCCGCACACCCCCGAACGTCGGCGTCCCCTTGAGCAGATCGCTCAGCCGATCGCGAAGGAGCTCGCCGAGTACCCGGCCGTGGGCGACCAGATCCTCCGAGGCGTACGCACGGATGGTGGCGAGCGCCGCGGCGCAGGCCACCGGGTGGCCGTCCGTGGTCGACGCGTGGGCGAACACCGTACTGCCGGTGCCGAACGCCTGGTAGATCCGGTCCGTCGCCAGGACGGCCCCCAGCGCCGAGTAGCCGGCGGTGATGCCCTTCGCGAGGCACATGATGTCCGGCGAGACCCCGGAGATGTCGGCCGCGAACATCTCTCCCATCCGCCCGAACCCCGTGAACGCCTCATCGAAGATCAGCAGGATGTCGTTCTTCGTGCAGTACTCACGTGCGGCTCGTAGGTACGGGTCGGGGAGGGGCTGCCCGTTCCGGCCCTTCACCGGTTCGAGGATCATCGCCGCGATGCGCTCAGGCCCCAGCGCGTCCAGCTGAGCGACGAGTTCGGCACCGGAGTCCTCGGTCGGTTCGCCGATCGGCTCCGGAAGGTGGCAGAACCCTTCCGGCATCGGACCGAAGAGCCAGTGCATCATGCGCTGCCCGCTCGCCGCCATGGCTGCCATCGGACTGCCGTGGTAGCTGTCGCGGAGGCCCACGACGAGCCGCTTGGCCGGCCGGCCGTTGTTCCGGTGGTAGGAGCGGGCCATCAGGATCGCGCTCTCGACCGCCGCGCCGCCCGTATGGCAGAACCGCACCCGGTCGAGGCCCGAAGGGGCGATGCCGGTGAGTGCCTGCGCCAGTTCGACGACCACGGGAGCAGGCAGTTCCCACCGCACCATGCAGACGTAGGGCAGCTCGCGCGCCTGCCGGCTCATCGCTTCCACGACGTCGGTCCGGCCGTAGCCGAGCATCATGTTGCCCACCCCGGCGCGGGCGTCGAGGGCGCGATGTCCCGAAGCGTCGATCAGCCAGGACCCCTCGCCCCTGACCCAGAGGTCCTGCGGCCCGCTCCGGTCGAGGATCGTCGACGTGGGCACAGTCCCGTGCCAGAGGGCGTACGTTCCGTGATCCCATGTGCTCGGCGTCATGGCCGTGCCTCCCCGGTTCCGCGTTACTTCTCGGGCGCCTGGACCACGGCACACGTGAACGTGTATCCGCCGGTGCCCTGGATGAGCATTCCGTATTCGCCGGGGTTCAGGCTGTCCTCGATGTCCACCAGGTTCGCGAGGAGGTCTCCGGCACCGAGGCAGCCGGTGCCGTACTCGATGTAGCGGGGATCGCCTCCTATCAGCTCACTGATGGCGGGCTTGAACATGCCCTCGCGCATCGTCCGGGTGAGACGCGGCAGCGCGATGCTGCTGAGGTCCTCGGGCTCGATGCCCGCCGTGCGCAGAGCCCGCCGGATGAGATCGTGAAGCTTGGGAACGCCGAGCTTGACCATCCGCGCCGCCGCACCGGATTCCCTGAATTCCTTGTTGGCGGGCCGGAGATCGATCGGAGTGCCATGCCCCAGCGGAACGGAGGTGAACTCGGCACTCCCGCGGAGCTGGACCTCCCACTCGCTGTCCGTCACCATCTCCAGAGCACGGAGATGAAGGAAGTCGTCGCCCTCTCCCGTCCGGCCGAGCAGGACCGCGGTGGCCGAGTCCGAGTAGGCCGCGTCGTCGTCCGACGACCATCGATCGAACCCCGGTCCGCAGAACCGGTCTCCACTCGTGACGAGAACCGTGCTCGTGGAAGGGGTGGAGACCAGCCACTTGGCCGCGATCTGCAGCGCCACGGCGCCACCGTTGCAGAGCTGCTGAACATTGAGGGGAAGCCCGTCGGTGATCCCGGCCTGATACGCGACGTAGTGCGCCGGCGACCACATGTCGAATCCCTGGTGGTAACTGAAGGAATGGACCAGGCAGCCTATGGAGTTCGGCTCGATCCCACTCTTCTCCAGTGTGCTCTTGGCGGCCAGCACGGCCATCTGAGGCGGCGCGATGTCGTCCGGAGCGACGTGCAGTTCCGACACACCGATGCGCTCGATATCCGCTGAGGTGAGCTCGCCGTCAGCGGGACCTTCCTTGCCCGGCGGAAGCCAGAGGGTCGCTGCTTTGATGCTCAAGCCCGTCGATGTCACTGGATCCGTGCCCTTCTCTCGTCTGCATTCAGGGTGTTGATGGCTGACAGGAGCGCCTTCCGGTCCACCTTGCCCGAGCCCGTCAGCGGCAGGCTGCCACGCACGTGAATCTCTCCGGGCAGCATGTAGCGGGGAACCTTGGTGGCCAGGTGGTCGTGGCACGCCTGGGGTGTGCAATCCGCGTCGGCCGGCACCACGAAGGCCACCACGACCTTCTCGCCGGATTCCTTCTCGGCCGTGGTGACATAGCTCTGCTTGACGTACGGCACTTCGTTCATGAAGTGCGTGATCTCGCCGAGTTCGATCCGGAAGCCGTTGACCTTCACCTGATCGTCCAGGCGGCCCTGGAAGACGACGTTGCCGTCTTCCCGGAAGAACCCGCGGTCGCCCGTGTGGTAGAGGACGATCTTTTTGCCGTCGATGTCGTACTCGACGTACTTCTCCGTCGTCAGCTCCTGCATTCCCAGATAGCCCGGAGACAGTCCGGGTCCGCCCAGGCACACCTCGCCGGCCTCGCCGGGCGCGCACAGCCTGCCGTCCGAGACGACGTACAGGGACGTATTCTGAATGGGCAATCCGATCGGCAGCGCGGATTCGCCCTGGACCGAACGGCGAACCGGATAATACGTGGCGAACACGGAACACTCGGTCGGCCCGTAGACGCTGACGACCTTGCCGTCCCCGTAGTGGTTCCGTGCTCGTTCGATGTGCCCCAGGGAATGCGCCTCGCCGCCCGTGAGGATCGTCCGCACGCTGTTGAGCGTGCCGGGGGCTTCATCCACGATCACATTGAAAAGAGCCGTCGTCACGAAGAGCACGGTGACGCCGTTCTGCTCCACGACGCGCTTCAGCTCCGAGAGCCGGACGTGGTCGGACGGGTAGAGCACGCATGTCCCGCCGTTCAGCAGCGCTCCCCAGATCTCGAAGGCCGCCGCGTCGAAGTACACCGAGGCCAGCTGCGGGATGACGGCGTCCGCGTCGAGGGCGGCGAAACTGGCGTCGGACACCAGACGGACGACGCCCCGATGCCGGATCGGAACGCCTTTGGGGGACCCCGTCGAGCCCGACGTGAAGACGATGTAGGCGAGGGAGTCCGGATCGACCCGCAGGGACGGGTTCTTCTCGTCCGAGTCCAGCGTCCGCAGTTCGACGGGTACGACCCGCGTCCCCGCGAAGCGCACCGTCAACTCGTCGGGTGCGTCGGTCAGCAGGGCCGAGCAACTCGCCTGGCCGAAGATTCCCCCCAGCCGTTCATCCGGCCAGGTGCGATCGAACGGAAGGTACGTGGCGCCGCATTTGATGATCGCCAGCATGGCGACGATCATCTCCGGTGAGCGCTTGACGGACAGTCCCACGACGTGACCGGGTTCCACTCCGGCCGTGCGGAGCCGCACGCTCAGGCTGTTCGCAAGGCCGTTGAGCTCGCGGTACGTGAACCTGCGCTCCCGGTGGACGACCGCGACGGACCCCGGACGACGGGCGGCAGCGGCCTCGAAGAGCTCCTTCAGGCTCTCTGCCGGATACGCGGAATCGGTCCCGTTGATCTTCCGATGAATAGAGAGAGCCTCTTCCGAAACGGCGATCTTATTCATCCACATTCCTCAGACGTGTGTTGACGATTCTTGTCACGTGCTCCGGGTGGCTGTCCACGAAGAAATGTCCGCCAGGAACTTCGACCAGCTCGCAACCTTGCGTGGTGAACGCCTGCCAGCCGCGCATCGTTCTCCAGCCGTCAATCGCATCTTCGTTGCTGTATATGGCGGTGATGGGAACATCCACACCCGAGCTGTGGCGGTTATCCCATGTCTCGGCGAGCTGGATTTCGCTGCGCACCGTCGGCAGGAGCAGCCGCAACAGCTTCTCCTGGTCGAAGAGCTCCGTCGGCGTGCCGCCCATCTTCGCCACCGCACTCCGGAAATCACTCTCCGTCATCTGGTGCATGTAGGGGCGCATCTGCGGCACGTCCGGGCTCCGGCAGCCGGAGACGAAGAGCCGGTGCGTCATGCCGGGGTACGCGGCCGAGGCCAGGTGGGACAGCTCGTAGGCCAGCCGTCCACCGAAACTGTGGCCGAAGAAGGCGTGGCGGCGGTTCAGATACGGCGAGAGCGCCTCGAAGACATCGTCCACCAGGGTTTCCCACCGCTCGTGGCGGGGCTCCATGAGGCGGCGTCCCCGACCGGGCAGCACCACGCACAACACCTCGACGTCATCCGCGATCCCGTCGCACCAGGCACGGAAGGTCTCGGGGCTCCCGCCCGCGTAGGGAAAGCAGAACAGCGTGCTGGCCGGCTCGGCCACCGCCTTGAGGGTCATCACCCACTTGTCGTCCGTCGCCGCCACGCCCACCGGGCTAGTCCGACACCGGGGCGGCGTGCTTGCTGTTCCGCTGGATGCTGGCGGCGATCTCCACGATCCGGCTCGTGGTGAACAGCTCGTCCGCGGGAAGCGAGTCGTCTCCGAACTCTCGTTCCGCCCGCTCTATCAGCTTCACCGCGGTGAGCGATGTGCCTCCGGCCTCGAAGAAGTCGTCAGCACCGTCCGTCACCGGCAGACCGAGCTGCTTGCACTCACCGATGACCCACGCCTGCAGTGTCTCCGGTGCCATGCGGTTGTCCGTGTCGCTCATTCGTCATCTCTCCTAGTGCACGGGGAAGCGGAATCCATTGACGGTGCTGTCGGCAAAGCGGTTGTGGCCGAACCGGTCCTCGCCGGACACCAGCACATTGCCGAACTTCTTGAGGCTGGCCCGCGCTCCGAATTCATGGAGCTCGTCGGAGAACGGGTAGACCTTGACCTGAGTCGGAAGGTAACGAGAGGCGAAGCCGAGCCGCATCTGGTCGGTTTCTCCGCTGTGCGGATGAGATGCGTGCATGAGCGTGGACCAGAAGAGGATGAACTGTCCGCGGCGCATGACCTGGGAGACGGCCTTGGACTCGTCGGGACTCCAGTCGGGGTCCTTCTGGAGCTGCCGGTAGTCATAGCCGAAGAGTCCGCGCCTGACCCCGTCCTTCTCCATGTTGTTGATGACGTCCGGGTTGTATTCCATGATTTTCGACTCGTCGTAGTTCATCGACGTGTGCGTGCCCGGGATGAACTGGAGGCAGCCGTTCTGGACCGTCGCCTCGGTGAAGGCGGTCCAGGCGGTGATGGTTCCTCCGAACTCCGCGTCCTCCGGCCAGACGATGTGCGGGTGCTTCGCACCGTCGACGCTGGAGAAGTTGTCCGCCTGGTGCCAGTCCGTGCCCTCGTCCCCCGGGTACTTGGGGAAGAGCTCGGTACGCCAGCAGAGCGTGTCGGGTCCGAGGATGCTCGACACCCGGTCCACGATCTCCGGACGGGTGATGTGCTCGGCGAGGAAGTCGACATCGAGATGGCGGTCGTAACTGGCCGCCAGGTTCGTGTTGCCGGATTCCGTCTGCCCCTCGCTGTAGATGGAGGTCTTGGTGCGGAGCAGCTTCGGCCTGATCGCCTTGAAGTGTCCTTCCATCTCCTCTTCGGTGTACAGATCGAAGGGGCCGATGTAGCCATCACGGGCGAACTGTTCAAGCTCCTCGGCGCTCAGTGCGAACGCTTTTGTGCGAGCCATTGATTCTCCTCGATCCTAATCGCGCTCGAAGACGTCGCTTGGAGCGGAACAAGTCTGGATTTCAGGTGCCGGCGGCTCGGTGGCCAATGCACTGCCCGGAATCGCGCTTCAGGATTTCTCATCGGGCTTCCAGGTGATCACGGTATCTGCCGACGTGGTATCTGCGCGATATTAGTGTCACACCACGGCCTGTGAATTTCGCATGCCTGCCGGGGCGTTTCTCTTCCCGTGGCGAGTGGACGAGGCCGGTTCGACGCCGCTCAGGAGGAACTGCTCTCCGCCGCCATGGAGCGGGATGCCGCCGGGCCGGTCTGCGTGGTGCCGCGGCGCCGCTCCGCGCGGTCGACGAGGCTGAGCAGCGGTCCCGTCATCGCCGTGGTCGCCAGGGCCATCACGATCAGGGCCAGGACCAGTTGCGCGGACAGGATTCCCGCGCGGTGGCCGGCCTCGAGCACGATCAGTTCCGTCAGACCCCGGGTGTTCATCAGGGCCCCGACCCGGCAGGCCGAACGGGGACTCATGCCGCCCAGTCGGGCCCCGGCGTAGCCGCCGAGCAGCTTGCCCACGCACCCCAGTACGAGCGTGGCGGCGATCAGCGTCCAGGGCGCGGCGGTGAACGCGTTGATGAGCACGGTGACGCCGGTGACCACGAAGAAGACGGGCGTCAGCGCCCGCCCGGCGCGCGACACGGTGGCCACCGGGCCGGCCCAGAGGGCCATGGCGTCCCCCGTGATCGCCAGGCCGACCATCGCGGCACCGACGATGGCGGTCATGCCCAGGTGCTCGGTCAGCAGCGCCGTACCCAGCGCGGCTGCACCGAGGAGGACCGCGGACGTCTTCGGCATCCGTACGCACAGTCGGCGCGCCGGCCCGGTGCGCAAACCCACGCGCAGCAGGAACGCGCAGGCGCCGCCCACGAGGAGCGCGATGCCGGATTCGCCCAGTCCCGACAAGCTGTCCGCGCCGAGGCCGATGGCGAGCGTGAGCATGATCCAGCCAAGGCCGTCCATGGCCACGGCGGCGGCCAGGGAGGACCGCCCTTCGAACGAATCGTTCATGCGCCGGTCGCTGAGGATGCGGGACAGGACGGGGACCGCGGTGATGGACATGGCCACGGCGACCATCAGCAGGAAGGCGGGGAATGACGCTTCGCCACGGGCCCCCGAGTTGTCGGTGACCTCGATGACGCCCACCAGCATCAGCCCGGTGACGAGGGGCAGCGCGAAGGCGCCGGCGACGAGGGCGGAGAGGGTGCGCTTCGAAGGTCCGTCGGAGCCCAGCCGTAACTTGTGGGCGAGACCGACCAGATAGAGCACGAGCCCGGTCTGGCCGACCAGTTTGAGCAGGTCGAGCACGGCGGGTGGGAGCAGCGCGTCGAACAGTTCGCGGTTGGAGAGCGCGAGCACGACGGGGCCGATCAGCAGCCCGGCCGTGACCTCCCCGACGACTTCCGGCTGCCGCAGCCACCGGGCGCAGGACCGTCCCACACGTGCCAGGAGCAGAACGACGGCGAGCGCCGCGATCACATGCAGCGGATGTGTCAAGAACTCTGATGTTTCCATGGAGTGAGGCCCTTCGTGGCTGCCCTCTCGTGGATGGGCAGGGAGGCGTGGCCGACGCCGCGGTGCTTCACAGCTCGGCCTTGACCTGCACGTGCGTATCGACCTTGCGTGTAGAGGAGTTCAGGCCGCGCGCGAGTGACCGCCTGAAGCGGCGCGAACGTTCGGCGGCGTTCCCGGGGGCACAACCGGCGGACCAGCGGGGGACGGCTCGACAGGCGCGTCACGGTGGCGAGCGCGGGCGGGCATGGAACCAGCCCGCCGGCCGGACTTCCGCCCAGTGGCTCGATCCCCGCGCGGCGCCGGGGCAGGAGAGCCCAAGTGCGCCGCGCGGTGGACGAGTTCACAGCGGCCCGCGGACAAGGGGACGGCGGGTCGATCGGCCGTACGGAGTCCGCCGGGACCAACTGAGGGAGGACGCGGCGAGCGCGCCGGGAGCGCTGGAGGAGACGTGGCGTCCGAGGAGAGCGGCCGGGCGGACGGGGAGTTCACGTCGGGGAGCGCGGAAATCAGATCCAGTTCGACTTCTGAGCTATCCGCAATGCGTCGATTCGGTTGCGTGCGTGGAGCTTTGCCACCACGGACGAGAGGTAGTTGCGTACGGTCCCTCGGGAGAGGTGCAAACGCGCCGCGACCTCGTCGATCGTGTCGCCTCGGGAGATGTTCTCCAGTACGGAGAACTCCCGTTCGGTCAGCGGGCAGTCCTCGTTGACCAGCGCGGCGACCATCAGTTCCGCGTCGAAGACCCTCTCCCCTTGATGCACACGGTGGATGGCTTCGAAGAACTGGCGTGGCCGCATGCTTCGCTCGACGATTCCGTCGATGCCGGCGGCGAATGCCTGGCGGACGATCGAACGGGTGGACGCGGTGACGAGCAGCATGCTTCGACAGCCCGGGATGCTCGCAATCTTTTCGGCGATGACGATTGCATCGTTGTCAGCGCCTTCTAAGCTGAGGATCACTACGTCGGGGCGGTGTAATTCGGCGAACTCCAGTGCGCTGGCGTTGTTATCCGCTGCTCCGACGACTCGGATGTCCTCGTGTCGCTCCAGCAGTGCCGTGAGCCCGAAGCGCGATAAATGCAGGCCGTCGGACATGAATACGTCGATTCCCACTCGTCCCCCAACGTAGATTTTCGATCGTCAGCCGAGTGGCCCGCGGCGACCCGACTAGTGGCAGGTAAGCAGCGTCGAGAGTAGCACTCCTGTGCGAAATGTATCGAAGGTAAAAGTCGGCGAGACCGGCCCGTTGCCCATGCGGCTGTCACCGCCGGGGAGCGGGGGATTGGTCAGCTCTGGGGCGGCACGCCGTTTCGTATGCGGGGGGCCGCGTGTTTGGTGGGGGGCTTCGGTCCGGTGGTTCGAACAGGGATTGTTCCTGCTATTCCGCTGAGTCATTGGCCGGAAATGGATCAACCCTCGTTTCTGTCTCCGCAGGGTTCTCGGCGGCTTGAGCGGAGGCAGTGGGTCCGGTCCGAGCGCCTTCCCCCGGGCGTGGTGAGCCCGAACTTGGCAGCCACCGTGATCGCTCGACCTCAACAACCCGGACGGTCGGCCCTTTTTTGACGGATCAGCACCGGGGGGCGGGATCCTCACAGGAGTGAGCTCCGGCAGGGCTACCGGCTACGGTCGGAACCGTCTGTGTCGCATGTCAACTCGGGATCGCGGTACTCGTGAGTGGACAGAAGGGCACAGTGTCGGTGAACATTTTTCCCCCATCTTTACCCGTTAGTGGCGAACACGCTAGCAGCGGCCTGGCGGGTTGTCACCCTGCTCACTCAGGACACATGCGTTACATGCGGAATTCGAATCTCCGTTTCATCGCAACGGGAATGATCAGCCCGGTGGCGACGGCGCGGGAGAGGTGCCTCGCATGACGTGCGGCATCCACTGTGCCATGTGTGCGGGGACGCCGACACCTCTCCGGCGTTCCCGGAGCCGGACCGATGCAGGGAGGTCGGGCCGCGCCTCGGCGGACCCTCGCCTCCATGCCGGATCCGGCCCGCACCGTGCGGGGGCCTGAAGTTTTAACTGCAAGTCGTGAGAACTGCTTATGCGAGAGGCGGGGGCGCTCGTTGTAGCGTGCCGGTGTCGGCCCGGTCCGGCGCTCGGTTGCTCCGCCGTTCGCGCGGCGATCGTCGCAACGGGGTCGCGGAACACCGACACTGCCCAGCCGCGCACATGGTGCGGGCAATCGTCCGTCCCCTCGCACAGCGCCGGCGGGCAGCAGCGCGCGACGGAGTTGTGCCCGCGGTCGCCGCGGTCGTACGACGGCCCGATGCGCCGTACTCGGCGAACCGGGGGTACAAACCGCGCGGTTCTGAACGTGCCAACCACTTGGCTGGTGTGACCCGAGGAGAGTCTCGTGCCCATGGACCGCTTCATCCGCGCCTTGATCCAATGGCAGGCGGTCGACCCACAGGCTCCGGCGCGCACGCTCACGGTCGACCAACTGCGCCGGAGGTATGCGGAAGGCGCGGCGAACTCCCGCCGTGGTGCTGCGCCGGAACCCGTCCGCGCGGTGACCGATCAGCGGATCGACGGCGTGGAGGGCCGCTTCGGCGTGCGGACGTACCGGCCGATCAACGACCGGAGCCGCCTCGTGACGTACCTGCACGGCGGCGGCTGGACCGTCGGAGATGTCGACACCCACGACGGGGTCTGCCGGCGCATCGCCGCCGTCCTCGGAGCCGTCGTGGTCTCCGTCGACTACCGGCGTGCGCCGGAACACCCCTATCCCGGCCCGCTCCATGACGCGATCACCGCGGCGGAATGGGCGGCCGGCGCGTTCCCCGGACGTGAGCACGTGATCGCAGGCGACAGCGCGGGGGCGGGTCTGGCGGTGGGGGTCGCCCTGCATCAACGGGACCACGGATCCGTCGGGTTCCGAGCGCAGCTGCTCGTGTACCCGCCGGCCGATCCGGAGATGAAGTCACCGTCCATCCGCACCTACGGCTCGGGCTATCTGACGGACGTCGACGATCTGCGGTGGTACTACGAGCAGTACCTGCAGGATCCGCGGCAGAGCACCGACCCGGCGATCGATCTGCTCCGCGCCGATCTGCACGGGATGCCGCCGACGGTGATCGGCACCGCCGAGTGCGATCCGTTGCACGACGAGGGGGTCGAACTGGCCGGCCGGCTTGCCACAGCCGGCGTCTCGGTGGAACACGTCGAGGGCCAGGGCCTGGTGCACGGCTATCTGCTCCTGGCCGATGTCGTCCCCGCGGCCGCGAAGGTGACCACCGCGGTGCTGGACGCATTGGAGAGGACTCTGACGGCAGGAGCGGAACCGCACTCGGTCCCGGAACTCCGGGGCAGCGGAACGAACGACGCCGAACCCTTCGCCAACGGCGTCCGGACCGCGGCGACTTCGGCCTGATTTCCTCGCACGACCCGCGTGAGGCAGCGCGCCGGTGCCCCGATCCGGACCGGGGCGGCGCCGCACCGGGACCGTCCGGAGCGCCGTCGGCCACGGCCCGGCCCTGACGCCCCTCGCAGGCGCGCCGCCGGCGGCGCCTGGGCCGTCTCTTCCGGATCTTGCCTCCTGACCCGTACCGCACCTCGACCGCACCGGCCCCGAACGCGTGCCGTACGCGAACGGCGGGCACCGCGACACGCCCGGCCGGCCATCGCCACCCCGGCGAGCGCCGCACTTCAGGGCCTCGCCGCCGAACTTCCTTCCGTGCACGACCGGCCGACAAGGAGTCCTGCCTGTGAGCAGCATCGGACCGCATGCGAACGCAGACGTGCGTACCGTTCCCGACGCGCTGCGGTTGCGCAGCGAGAAACAGCCCGACGAGACCGCCTTCGTCTACCTGCTCGACGGCGAGGATCCCCACGAAACCCTCACCTACCGCGAGCTCGACGAGATCGCCGGTCTACGGGCCGCCGCCTTCGCCGCCGTCGGTCTCGCCGGCCGCAGCGCCGTCCTCATGTACCCCACGGGCCTGGAGTTCGTACGGTCCGTCGTGGGGTGCATGTACGGGCGGGTGGCCGGTGCGCCCGTCCAGGTGCCCCGGCGCCTCGACGAGGTGGAGCGGATGCGCCGGATCGCCGACGACGCCGGCACCTCGATCGTCCTGACCACCGCGGAGGTGGCCCGTGATCTCCAGGAGAGCTACGGCGACGAGCCGGCCCTGGCCGGGCTCACCCTGCTGGCCACCGACACCCTCGCGTATGACGCGGACGCCCCCGAGCCGCCGCGGCCGAGCCCCGGGGACACCGCGCTGCTGCAGTACACGTCCGGTTCCACGGGGCGCCCCAAGGGAGTTGTCGTCACCCACGCGAACTTCCTCGCCAACGCGGCCGAGACCGACGAGGCGTTCCCGTGCGAGCCCGACGGCACCGTGGTGAGCTGGCTGCCCCTCTTCCACGACATGGGCATGCTCTTCGGCGTCGTCATGCCCCTGTGGGCGGGCATCCCCGCCTATCTGATGGCCCCCGAGGCGTTCATCCGCCGTCCGGCGCGCTGGCTCGAAGCCCTCGCCCGGTTCGGCGGAACGCACTCGGCGGCGCCCAGCTTCGCCTACGAACTGTGCGCGCGCGCCGCCGCGGACGGCAAGACCGGCGGTGTGGGCGACCTGTCGCGCTGGCGGACGGCCGCCAACGGAGCCGAGCCGGTGCGCTGGGCCGCCATCCGGTCCTTCATCGACGCGTTCGCGCCGCACGGCTTCAACCCTCGCGCCATGAGCCCCGGTTACGGTCTGGCGGAGAACACCCTCAAGACCACCGCCTCACGCGCGGACCAGGAACCCACCGCGCTCTGGGTCTGCGGAGAGGCCCTCGGCGAAGGCGTCGTGCGACCCGTCGGCGAAGGCACCGACGGTTCCGTTCCCCTGGTCAGCAACGGGAGTACCGCGGGCCGCACCCGGGTGCGGATCGTGGATCCCGCCACGCGGCAGGCGTTGCCCGAGGGCCGGGTCGGTGAGATCTGGATCGACGGCCCCTGCGCGGCCGCCGGGTACCTCGGGCGGGCGGAGGAGACGGAGGAGACGTTCCGAGCCCGTCTCGCGAGTGAGGGCGCCCTCGGCCGGCCTCACCTGCGCACAGGTGATCTCGGCTTCCTCTACGACGACGAGCTGTATGTCGCCGGACGCCTGAAGGACGTCATCATCCGCAAGGGCCGCAACCACTACCCGCAGGACTTCGAGCTCACCGCCGAACGCGCCGTGCCGGGGCTGCACCCGAACAGCGTGAGCGCGTTCTCCTGCGACGACGGACGGACCGAGCGGCTCGTGCTGGTGGTGGAGGTGGACGGCCGGCTCCTCAACTCCCCGGGCGCCGGGGCCGTGCGCGCGCAGGTGTTCGAGGCCATACGGAGCAGGCACCGGATCACGCCGGACGACATCGCGGTCGTACGGCGCGGGAGGCTGCCGAAGACCTCCAGCGGCAAGGTGCAGCGCAAGGAGTGCAAGCGGTGCTACGAGAACGGCGAGCTGCAGATCGTGCCCTCGGGTGTCGTCGCCGTGACTCGTTAGGAATAGGCGTGAAAAACGCATGGGGGAGCGTGTGAAATCGGCCTGTTGCGGCGCAATTGCAGAATGGTACCGTCGAGCCCGTTCCGGGGATTCGCGCAGGAGCCGGGGGGTTTCGACCGCACATGGCAGGCCCCGAATCGTCGGCGTGTTCTTCTTTCTGGAGGGGTAGCCCGTGTCAGACCGAACCGAAAGCCTGGGCATACCCTGGGAAAAGGTGGCGGATCTCATAGAATTCGTTCCCGCCGAGTATTCCAACAGGATTCAGCCGGAGTCCGTGGCGCGGGAGTTGCTGCGCTGCGACTCGGCCGAGATCGACAGGCTCGTCGATGCGTCCCTTCCGTTCGAGGAGCGTGCGGGAGTGCGCTGTTTCGACATGAACGACCTGTACAACCTCGGGATGTACTCACAGAAGTCCGACACGCAACCGGAATTGACGTTCCGAATGCTGTTCCGCTTCGCCGGCCGTCCGGTCGGGAGTCTGCTGCGCCCGAAGTCCTGGGAGTTCCGCGTCCACTTGGAGTGCACCGCGTGCGAGGGGCCGGCGCCCTGGCGCTTCGAGGCGCCCGACGTCGCCCGGTTCGGCGGAAGCGTCGTCGGCGGGCCGGCGCCCGAGCCGGGCTCCGGGACGGCCACGTACCAGGCGACCGTCACGACGACGGGCGCACTCACCCCTCTGGTCTCCCCCGAGCTGCGCACCCTGACCCGTGACTACCTCGATTCCGGCTACCGCTGGCAGATGGTTCCGGTCGCCATGCAGGCGGACTACCAGCTCGTGCACTCACTGGGCGCGACCAGTTGCATCGCCGCGAGCCTGCTGCTGGCCGAGCGGTTCCGCGAGGCCGGATACCGGGCCGAGGCGAAGCGGGGCTGGTTCTGCGGCGTACTCGGCGGTGCCCTCGACCTGCCGCACGCCTGCGTGGAGGTGGAGGACGAGGACGGAGTCCTCAAGAGCGTCGACATCGCCAAGGCGCAGCTGGCGGCGCGGCTGTCCCCGGACACCAAGGAATTTCAGGAACTTTGCCTGGGGTCGACGTACAACAAGGTCATCCAGTCCACCGCTTCGGGCGCTTCCTCCTTCGGCCGTCACGAATGCGGTTCGCCGGTGCCGACCCACGTGCGCGCGGACATTCGATCGGCCCGTCGAGGCTGAACTCTTTACCTCACTGTGCGGAAGGGCGAGTAAATGGCAGTGCCCAAGATCGAACCGATCGTGCTTGAGCTGGACAGGCTGGAAAGCATGGCGGAATCCGGCTACTACAACCCGTACACGATTTTCGACTGGCCAGACACGATCGAGCCGGACATGCCCTGGATGAGTGAGAACCTCACCACGCTGGCCGGCACTCCGATGTGGGACGAACTCACGCGTGAGCAGCAGATCGCGCTGACCCGGTACGAGGCGATCAACTTCTTCAGCCTCAACATCCACGGTATCCGCGAACTGCTCAGCGAGGTCGTGATGCGTATCCACGACCGGACCTACGCGGACGTCTCGGAGTTCCTTCACCACTTCATCGGTGAGGAGAACGAGCACATGTGGTTCTTCGCGCAATTCTGCCTCCGCTACGGCGGCAGGCTGTACCCGGCGCAGCCGACGCTGCAGGCCGACTCGGTGGAACACCTGTCGCCGGTCGCCCGCGAACTCATCGTGTTCGCGCGCATCCTGATCTTCGAGGAGATCGTCGACTACTACAACGCGTACATGGCGACCGACGAGTCCCTGCCGCACATCGCCCGTGAGATCAACCGGGTGCACCACCAGGACGAGAGCCGGCACGTCGCCTTCGGCCGGATGATCTTCACCAGTCTGCTCGATCAGCTGGTCAAGAACGACCCGGACGAGGTGCCGCTGGTGGCCGAGTACCTCGAGAACTACCTCCAGTACAGCATCGCGACCCTGTACAACCCGGCCGCCTACCGCGACGCGGGCATTCCGGACGCGCTCGCACTGCGGCGCCGTGCCATGGAGCACCCGGCCCGGTTGGAAGCGCACGACCAGGTACTGAAGAGGACGAGGAAGTTCCTGTCGAGGGCGGGCGTAGGCAAGGAAGTCGTCAAATGAGGGCCGAACCGATGCAGGAGCTGCGGGAGTTCATCCTGAGCCGCAATCCCAAGCTGGAAGACCTGTCCAGCGACCTGGACCTGATCGACAGCCGGGCCATCAACTCGCTCGCGTTCGTCGAGTTCATCTTCCTGCTGGAGGAGCTCACAGGCGAGCCCATCGATCCGGAGGACGTGGATCTGGACGATCTCCGCACGCTCGACGCGATCGAGGCAGGATTCTTCACGAAGGAAGCGGCGCGATGACCACAACAGCGACCGACAACGGTCTGGGAGTCCTCGACGGAAGCCAGCTGCGGCTGCTGCGCGCCTTCGACGCGGTGGTCCTGCGCTGGGCCGATGCCTGGGGTGCGCCGGAGTTCCGGTTCCCGTTCCTGATGCGGTGCCAGGACCTGGACACCTTCGACTACTACGACAACTTCCCGCATCTGGGCCTCGTCGCGGCCCGGCTCGATCCCCAGCACGTCGGCGCACTGCTGGCGCAGACCCCCCGGCCGGTCGACCGGATACCCGCCGAGGTCATGGAGCCGACCGCGTTCGCGCTGCCCTCGGCGGCGTGCTACTCGGTCTACCTCGACCTGGCCGGCTCCGCGCTGGCTGCCGAGGGCGTACTGCGGACCACGGCCGGTACGTGCTTCCGCAACGAGGACCACTACCAGGGCCTCCAGCGACTGCTCGGCTTCACCATGCGGGAGATCGTCTGCATCGGTGCCGAGGAGGTGGCGAAGAACCACCTGGTTCGCGCCAAGGACGCCGTGACGGAACTGTGCGCCGCACTCGGACTGGACCTCGAGCTGGAGGTCGCCACCGACCCGTTCTTCGACAAGAACAGCGGCAAGGCGAAGATGCAGCGGCTGTTCCCCGTGAAGGAGGAGTTCGTCGTCAACGGCCTGGCGATCGGCTCGGTCAACTACCACCGGAACTTCTTCGGTGAGCGGTGCGAGATCGGGGCCGGCGACGAGCCGGCGCACACCAGCTGCCTCGCCTTCGGCCTGGAACGCTGGGTGCATGTCCTGACCGACCGGTTCGGGACCACCGCCGCGGCCGTGTCCGCGCTCGAAGGCATCCGCTGATGCGTCCCACGGTGGCGGAGGTACTCGGTACCGAGGTGAGCCTGCTCCAGTCGGGCATGGGCGGTGTCGCCGGGGCGAAGCTCGCCTGCGCGGTGTCCAACGCAGGCGCGGCGGGCTGCGTGGGCGGCTACAAGCTGGTCGGCGACGCGCTGTCGGCCGTACTGGAACGGCTGGTCGCCGGCACCGATCGGCCCGTCGGCGTGAACCTGATCCCGGAGGTGGTCGGGCCCGAGGAGCTCGACCTCCAGGTGGCGCAGGTGCTCGCCGAGACGCCGCGGCAGGTGTACGTCTCGCTGTTCGGCATGCCCGAGGACGCGGTGTTCGAACGGGTCGCCGCGGCAGGCCGGCGGACGGTGGTGCAGGTGGGCACCGTCGAGGACGGTGTGCACGCCGCCGAGCGCGGCGCCGTGGTGGTGGCCCAGGGCATCGAGGCCGGCGGCCACCTGCTCGGTGTGTCGGGGCGGGACGAGCTGGTCACCGCCCTGCGTGACCGGCTGCCCGACGCCTGCCTGGTCGCCGCGGGCGGCATCGGCGGGCCGGCCGAGGCCGAGCGTGCCGTTGCCGCAGGAGCCGACGGCATCCTGCTCGGCACGGCCTTCGTCGTCGCACACGAGTCGCGCGCCCACGGCCGCTTCAAGTCGGCGGTGACCGCGGCCGACGCCGGCGACACCGTGATCACCGACGTCTACGAGATCGGGTGGCCGGGCCGCCGGCACCGGGTGCTGGCGACGGCCGTGACCGCCGACCCCGCGCAACCCAGGAAGTTCATCGGCCGCACGGTGGTCGAGGGGGAGCCGTACTTGGTACCGCGCTTCAGCGCGGCCGTACCGACCGAAGCGACCAGCGGGCGCATCGGCGAGATGGCGTTGTACTGCGGCCAGTCCTGCACCGCGGTCTCCGCCGAAGCCTCGGCGGCCGACGTCGTCGCCGCGTATGCAGGCGTGCTGCGGAGACCGCAGACCACAGAGACCCAGAGAAGGACGGAAACCCGTGTCGGACAGTGAAGCCCAGCAGTCGAGTGAATTCGATAATCCGTACGATCTGTCGTACCGCGAGGACACCCCCCGCATACGTACCAGGGAGGGCGTCGAGCTCTACTACGAGTCCAGCGGTGAGGGCCCGGCCCTCACGCTGCTCAACAACTACTTCTTCACGGCCCCGTTCTGGCGGTCACACACCCAGACACTCGTCAAGAACCACCGCGTCGTGAGCTTCGACCAGGCCAACCACGGCGCATCCACACGGCTCGATCGGGAGCCGACCTGGGAAGAGCACGCGGCGGACGTGATCGGGCTGCTCGACGCGCTGGAGATCGACGCGACGTATCTGGTCGGCACGTCCTCGTCCTCGCAGCTGGCCAGGGACCTGGCGCTCGCACACCCGGACCGGGTCAAGGGCATGGTGCTGGCGGGTCCGGTCTTCGGTGTCAAGAACATGAGGCGTCACCGGCAGTTGAACCGCTCGTGGCTCCAGACGCTGCAGAGCCACGGCATGGCCGGCCTGTACAACCAGATCTACCCCGAGGTGGTCAGCGGGCAGATGAACGAGGAAGGCGGCACACCGGGATTCCTTGGGCTCCGGGAGAGCTTCCTGGCGATGTGCACCCCCGAGGTGGTCACCAACGGCGTAGCCCTTGTCCAGACCGGCGACCCCAGTTCCACGCTGCTGTCCCGCGTGACCGCGCCCACCATGCTCGTCCTCGGGGACGACGACATCCTGCTGAGCCCGCAGCGCGGCCACGAGGTCGCCGCGCTGTTCCCCGACGGGCGCTGCGAGATCATTCAGAACGCCGGGCACATGCCGTTCCTCGATGCCCCCGAACATTTCGAGACGCTCATCGCCGCGTTCGTGGACGAAGTGGAATCGCGTGTCTGATACGGAGTCCGAGCTCCGGCAGCGCGTTCGCGGACTGCTGGGCGACCTCTTCGGCGGCGAGCGCTTCGCCGGCCTCCCGGACTCCGGGTCGCTGCGCGAGGCCGGACTTCCCTCCACCGGACTGGTGAGCCTGCTGGTGGCGATGGAGGACGCGTTCGGGTTCGAGTGGGACGACGACGTCGAGCCGGAGGTGATGCGCTCGATCGACTCACTGGCGCGTCACGTCCTGGCCCTGCGGAACTGAAGGCCGTAGGGCTCCCCGGTGGCCGTCGGATGGGACCCTCCCGAGGGGGTCGGCCCGGAGGCGACGGCGGTGTTCCGCCCGGTGGCTCCCCCCTACGGACCGGCTCAGCAGTCCTCGGCGGGCCGTCGCGCGTCCGCTGCGGCCCTCGCGTCCGCCGGGTCGGCGGACCGGACCGTCCCCCGCGAAGCCGACGGGAGGCCGCGCTTTCCCAGGGGATTCGCCGGATCGATCTCCCACACCGAGTGCTGGGCGGTCGCGGTGGTGGTCCCCGGGGCCGAGGCGGTCGGCGTCGACATCGAGAACGGGGTCATCACGCCTCGCGTGGCCGGGTTCGTCCTGGCGGAGCGGGAGCGGCGCACGCTGCTCGGGCCGCCCGGGGGGTACACCGCGCGCGATCTGTTCGCCGCGAAGGAAGCGGCCTTCAAGGCCCTGAGCAGCATGGGAAAACTCGGAGATTTCACGTTCTGGCGGATCGGGCTCCGCCGGTTCGGCGACGGCCTGGTCGCCTCGTACCGCGGCGAGCCGGTATCGGTATGGGTTCGCTCCGAGGCAGATCTGTCGTTCGCCGTGGCGATACGGCGATGAACCGCACCACACGTCCCCACACGTCCCTGCGCAGGAAGACGCACTGATGGAGAAAGCCACCGAACCGGAGGAATCCATGGCGACCGAGAACAGGCAGAACAGCGTGACCAGTATGACCCGGATAATCAGTCACCTGCAGGAACACTGCCCCGACTTGGGGAACGTTCGCCACCTGTACGAGGCGGTCGTTTCCAAGTACGACGGTGTGCACGCCACCTTCGACGACGGCCACACGAGCATGGTGCTGACCACCTACGACTACCTGGGCCTGCTCGGCGATGAAAGGCTCAACGACGCGGCGAAAGAGGCAGTGGACTTCTTCGGGACAGGGTGCTTCGGCTCACGGGTCCTGGGGGGAAGTCTCGACCTCCACCGTCAGCTGGAGCAGGAACTCGCTGCATGGGCGGACCGAGAGGACGCCATGGTCCTCAGCTCGGGTTTCATGACGAACTACACGGTGCTGGCCGCCATGGCCGGTCCTGGCGCCTGGGTGCTCGCCGACGAACTCAACCACATAAGCATCGACGAAGGATGTCAGGCAGCCAAGAACGCCGGAGCGACCGTACACGTCTACCGCCACAACGACGTGGGCCACGTGGCAGAGCTGCTGCGCCAAGCGCCGCCGGAGGCCACCAAGATCGTCGTATCGGACGGCATCTTCGGCATGGAGGGCGATCTCCTCGACCTTCCCGGCCTGTCCGAACTGTGCCGGCGCCATGACGCCCTGCTCTTCGTCGACGAGGCCCACAGCCTGGGCGTGATCGGGCCCAACGGGGGAGGCGTCCAGGACTATTACGGACTGCCCGGCACCGTCGATCTGGTCATGGGCACTCTCAGCAAGGCCATCCCGGCTTCCGGCGGTTTCGTCGCCGGTTCGCAGGAACTCATCGCGGCACTTCGGCTCGGTGCGCGCGGGTACATGTTCAGCGGCGCGTCATCACCGATGTCGGCAGCGGCCGGCCTGGCGGCGTTACGCGTGATCCAACAGGAGGGCGCTGAGCGTCGCTCCTTGCTGGAACGGAACACGAAGCACCTCAGAAGGCGTCTGGAAGCCGCGGGTCTCCACCCCGAGGACGTACCGGGACCGATCACTCCCCTGATCCTGGGAGAGGACCACATCGCCCTGGAAGTGGCAAGGCTCTGTCAGGAGCGGGGAGTCTTCGTGCTCTCCATGGTGCCTCCTGCGGTAGCTCCCGGCACATCCGGCCTGCGTCTGAACCCGACAGCCGCGCACAGCCCGCAGAACATCGATTTTGCCTGTGACGTCATCATCGAGGCCGTGCGAGCGGCCACTGGACGGGCCGAAGACTGAAATCCAGACCGTTCCCGGCGAAGCCGGCGGGAGGCCGCGGTTCCCCAGGGGATTCGCCGGCTCGGTGATTTCACGTTCTGGCGGATCCCGGCATGCCAACGCGCAGGATGAAAGAGAGACGCACTGATGGAGAAAGCCACCGAACCGGAGGAATCCATGGCGACCGAGCACAGGCGGAGCAGCGTGTCCAGCATGACTCGAATCATCAGTCACCTGCAGGAAAGGTCGCCCAAGCTGGGCCACATTCGTCATCTGTACGAGGGGACCATCGCCAAGTACGACGGTGTGCACGCCACCTTCGACGACGGCTACGCGAAGTTGGTGCTGACCACCTACGACTATCTGGGTCTGCTCGGCGATGAAAGGCTCAACGACGCGGCGAAAGAGGCAGTGGACTTCTTCGGGACAGGGTGCTTCGGCTCACGGGTCCTGGGGGGAAGTCTCGACCTCCACCGTCAGCTGGAGCAGGAACTCTCCGCATGGGTGGGCAGAGAGGACGCCATGGTCCTCAGCTCGGGTTTCATGACGAACTACACGGTGCTGGCCGCCATGGCCAAACCTGGCACCTGGGTGCTCTCCGACGAACTCAACCACGCAAGCATCGTCGACGGGTGTCTGGCAGCCAAGAACGCCGGAGCAACCGTACGCGTCTACCGGCACAACGACGTGGGCCACGCGGAAGAGCTGCTGCGCCAAGCGCCGCCGGACGCCACCAAGATCGTCGTATCGGACGGCATCTTCAGTATGGACGGGGACGTCCTCGACCTTCCCGGCCTGTCCGAACTGTGCCGGCGCCATGACGCCCTGCTCTTCGTCGACGAGGCCCACAGCCTGGGCGTGATCGGGCCCAACGGGGGAGGCGTCCAGGACCATTTCGGACTGCCCGGCACCGTCGATCTGGTCATGGGCACTCTCAGCAAGGCCATCCCGGCTTCCGGCGGTTTCGTCGCCGGTTCGCAGGAACTCATCGCGGCACTTCGGCTCGGTGCGCGCGGGTACATGTTCAGCGGCGCGTCATCACCGATGTCGGCAGCGGCCGGCCTGGCGGCGTTACGCGTGATCCAACAGGAGGGCGCTGACCGCCGCTCCTTGCTGGAACGGAACACGAAGCACCTCAGAAGGCGTCTGGAAGCCGCAGGATTCAACCTTCCGGACGTACTGGGGCCGATTACCCCCGTCATCGTGGGAGATGACTACACCGCCCTGGAAGGAGCCAGGCTCTGCCAGGAGCAAGGCGTTTTCGTGCTCTCAGCGCTGCCTCCGGCGGTAGCCCCCGGCACATCCCGCTTGCGCCTGAATGCGACAGCCGCGCACAGCCCGCAGAACATCGATTTTGCCTGTGACGTCATCATCGAGGCCGTGCGAGCGGCCACGGAACGGGCCGGAGGCTGAAGCCGTCGCGCGTGTTGATTCGGCCGGCGCGGCGGGCGGGCCGTAGAGCCTTTGGTGACGGCGCTCTGCGGCCTGCCCGCGACGGCGGGTGAGGTCACCGTGGCGCACCCTGATGATTCTGGGCGCCAGCCACTTCCCGTCGGTCGGATTTCGAGCAGGCGGTGGAGACCGTGCCCGGTGTGCGCCCGGGCGCGCTGATTGCAGTCGGCGGCACTGCGGTTGACGGGAGCCGTCCGCAGGCCCCGGCACACCCTTCACCGACGTCGCGTGACCATGGGACACCCACCGGGAGTTGGTTCGTATGAATTCCGGAACACACATAGACGCCGCTTCCGGGGAATTCAACGCACAGGTCGCGCAGCTCGATCCGCTGAACCTCGACGCCGACCTGCGACGCCTGCCCAAGCTGAACGAAGCCGCGGACGTCGACGCGCTGGCGCGTGTCCTCGGTGAGGCTCTCCCCACGGAGCAGCGCATCGCGGGTTTCACGCTGCCGGAATGCCTCGCCGCGATGCGTGATCTGGGCATGTACCTCGGCAGCCTCACGCGGCACGGAGTGGTGGCCTTCGACGCCGTCGCGGACGCTGCCGGAGCGTTCGAACTGCTGGGTCGGCGTGCGCACATGATTCCGCGCGACACGGTCTACCACTACACGTGCTGGAATCCCACGGGCGAGCGCGAGCGGCTCTACACCGGGCACCCCATGGAGCGCGGCCTCATCGACGCGGTGCGGACGTGCGTGCCGGAGCTGGCACGGGCGATCGACATCGGCCGTTCGCTGGACGAGGCGGATCCGCGCAGTGCCGGGCGGACCGGCGACTGGGCGTCCTTCGTCGAGTGTGTCACCGTCATCGACACGGTGATGAGGAGGGTACTCGGGAACGTCTCCCACGAGTTCTTCGCCCTCGAGCTCCGACCGTACTTCGAGGACGTCCGGCTGGGGGGACGCACCTACATGGGCCCGGCCGCGGCCCATGTGCCTCTGTTCCTGATCGACCTGCTGCTGTGGGCGTCGGACGGGGGCAGCGAGGAGTACCTGTCGTTCTGCGACGAACTCGTCTCGCACACGCTTCCCGACTGGCGGGAACGGTACGCGGAATGGAGGGCGAAGCCGTCCCTGGCCACTCGCTTCGCCGCGGCCCTCGATGAACCCCTCACGCCGGACGAGTCACTGCACGTGCAGGCCGGCACGCAGGCGCTGGGGGAGGCGCTCAGGGGATTGATCTCGTTCCGCGGCAAGCACCTGGTGATGGCGCGGCGCGCCTATCACGAGGACGTGCGGCTCTACGGACTGGGCAGCGGCGGGGGAAGCACGGAACTGCTCGACGGGATCCTCACCCTCACCCGGCGGACCCACGCGGGCACCGGCCCGGCCGTCGCGCCGTGACGTCACGGTCACCTCTGCGGAGAGGGAGCGAGCGATGAGAATCACCCTTGCCGGAGCCGGAATCGGCGGACTGGCGACCGCGATGAGTCTGCATGCCGCGGGGTTCGAGGACGTCACCGTCTTCGAGGCCGCTCCCCGCCTCGGTTCGCAGGGGTTCGGTCTGAACATCCTGCCCAACGCCGTGCGCGAGCTGGCTGTATCGGGACGTTTTCGAGCAGCGGTTCGGTGCTGCTCGTCGACGCACCGCACACCGCCTACTTCGAGGACGCGGCCAACGAGAGGTTCCTCGCGTTCATGGAGTCCCGAGGGTCCGCGTTCCGGCCCGGACCGGACGACTTCGGGGACCTCCTGGCCCGCCATGGCTGGTGGGCCGAGCCGTACACCTTGAGCCGGCTCGCCGCTGGTGCCTGCGCGTGGCTGCCGGCTCCGCCGGAGCGGCTCTGCCCGCCCCACGACCACCACTGGGTGGTCCGCGCACACCTCGCCGATCGCCATTCTTGGCTCGATTAGTGCACTTCTCAGACTATTTGATCGACAGTAGACTGCCCAGATGCCATTTTTCTGAATGTGTTCGAAAACTCCCTCGATTTCACGCGATGACCAAGGACTGAGGCGCTGTGACCAATACGGATTCATTAAAGGAAACGCCGGCCACCGATGGGGGTGGCCGGCCGGGGCTCACGCTCGCCGCGGTGAGTGTCGTGCAGTTCATGGTGTCTCTCGACCTGTCGGTCGTGAACGTCGGACTTCCGCAGATCAGCGAGAGCCTCGGCTTCAGCGAGGTGGGCCTGACCTGGGTGATCCATGCCTACGCCCTCACCTTCGGAGGGCTCCTCCTCCTGGGTGGAAAGATCGCCGACCTGATGGGCCGCAAGCGGCTCGTGCTGATGGGTCTCTGCCTCTTCGGCATCGCCTCCCTCGCCGGCGGCTTCGCGACGGAGCCGGGGCATCTGGTCGCCGCCCGTGCCGGGCAGGGCATCGGAGCCGCCGCACTGGCCCCGGCCGCGCTGGCGCTGCTGACCGCGACCTTCCCCTCCGGCCAGGAACGCGTGAAGGCGTTCGGCGTATGGAGCGCGATGAACGCCGCAGGCGCCGCATTCGGCGTCCTCATCGGCGGTCTGCTCACCGAGTACGCGGGCTGGGAGTGGGTGATGTTCGTCAACGTACCGATGGTCGTCGTCGCGCTCGCCCTGACCTGGCGCATCGTCGCCGACAGGCCAAGCGGCGACCGCGGCCGCCCGGACGTGCTGGGCGCCGTCCTCGCCACCGCCGGAATGGGCCTGCTCGTCTTCGGCGTCGTCCGCACCGACCAGTACCCGTGGACCTCGTCGACGACCCTCATGACGCTGGCCGTGGCCGTCGTCCTGCTGGCCGCCTTCCTCTACGTCGAGAAGACCACCTCACGCGACCCGCTGATCAGGCTGGGTCTGTTCACCCACCGCTCGGTCGTCGGCTCCAACCTCTTTATCTTCCTGCTCGGCGGCGCCATGACGTCGGCCTTCTACTTCATCTCCCTCTACCTCCAGGGCGTGCTGGGGAGCGGTCCCGCCCGCAGCGGCGTCCAGTTCCTGCCCTTCGCGGTCGGCGTCGTCGTCGGGTCGGTTCTCGCCATCAAGCTGGGCGGCCGTCTCGCCCCCCGGATGGTGCTGGCCATCGGCGGCATGCTGACGGGCATCGGATTCGCCTGGTTCAGCCTGTTCACCGCCGACGGTTCGTTCGTCGCCGACGTCCTGGGCCCGTCGCTCATCGCCAGCATCGGCATCGGGCTCTGTCTCGGCCCCATCGCCTCCCTCGCCACCGGTGGCGTCCCGGCCCACGAGGCGGGCGCCGCCTCCGGTCTGCTCAACAGCTCACGCCAGATCGGCGCCGCACTCGGCCTGGCAGCCCTGAGCACCGCCGCCAACGCGCGCACCGGGGACTCCGGCACGCTGGAATCCCTCGCGGACGGCTACGCGCTCGGCATGACCATCGGCGCCGTGATCGTGGTGGCCGGCGTCCTCGTCGCACTTGTGGTGCTGCCCCGCACCGTCCCCGGCGCCGACGGAGGCGGGCAGCACTGACGCCCCGGCGGCGGATCTGTTGCTCTCCACGCACGTGCCGCGTCGTCACCGGCCGGGCCGGCCGGCCGGTGACGACGGATGCCCGAGTCGCGGCGCCAGCCCTCCACGGGTTCGCCCTGCCGCAGCCCGCGGCGACCGGCCTGTGAAGTTCCGCCCGAAATTGAGGAGTCGTACGGAAGATTTCATAAGAACGGTCTTGGGGGAGATATGTGAGATACATTCGGGATATGGCTCCATTGCGCCTCGATAGAGACTTTCGGCACGATGGCAGTTCGAGCGAAGAACTGAGACGATATCCGCCGCCGCAGCTCAGGAGAGTGCCATGAACGATGCGAGTTTCCGGGGTCGGGCCACGCGCCGCAGGGGAATGGCCGACCGGATCGCGGCACCGTGGCCCACGCCATGTACCCGCCCGACGAGCAGCGCGTGGAGATTCGCATGATCCGAGCAGCGCGTACCCGCGCGGGAAACCGGATGCGCCCGGCCGGCGCCGACGGCCTGAAGCACCTGGCGGCACGCATGCGCACGGGCGTGGCCATCGCCACCGCCTTCGACATCGAAGCCCGGCCCTGGGGCGCGAGGTGCACCTTCCTGGCGACGGTCGCCGAGGAACCGCCCACCGTCATGGTGACCCTGCGCAGCGACAGCCCCACGGCCCACGCGGCGCTCACCGCCGGCGAGTTCGCCCTCAACATCCTTCCCCGGGGAGCCCGGACGGCCGCCGAGCTGTTCGACTCCGAGGCGGCCGACGCCTTCGAGCGCATCGACTGGACCGTTCCGCGCGGAGCCACCGGGCCCCACCTGCGCGCCGACGCGCAGGTGGTGGCCAACTGCGCGATCATGGGCCACTCCTGCCACGGCGACAAGGTCACGCTCTTCGCCGACGTGAGCCACGTTTTCCTGAAGTCCCTCCTGCGCTGTGGGCTGTTGTCCGCCGCACTGGCGGGCGCCGGCCTGACCGTCTGATCCGTGCCCCGAGTGCCGTAGCGCACCCGGGGCACGGCCGTGCGCCGGGGACACCTCCGGTTCCACCGGACCGGGAGCCGAGATCCGCGGGCCCGGACGTGAACACCGACACGGGAGAACTGGCCCCAGTCGGCGAGACGGTGTGTATTCTCGGCCTGACCGCGCTGTTTCGTTCCGCGCGCTGATGTACGCGGTGGCCCGTCCCCCACCGCGGCCCGCGCCGAGCAGGCGCGGATGGTTTCGTGACCCGTGCCACCGCTGTCCCTTACCCGGGCCACCGGTGCGCACGCCCTGTCAACCGAGCGGTTCACCCGACCTCCGGGCAGCCTTCGCGCTCCCCTGCTCCGGGCCGGGCGTCCCGCCCGGACCGCTCGCCGTCCACGGCCGTGGCGCTAGCCGGAAGCGGTCACCGGCCACGGGCACCCTGAGGAAGCGCCGGCCCCGGGACCGGCCGCACTCGCGGCTGCTCGGAATCCGGTGCCTCCCGCCCGCGGTTCCGCCAGTCGGCCCGCGGTGAACTCCCGCTTCGCATTTGGCTTCTGACTGTCGAGGAAAAGGACCTTCGCGATGAACCAGTTCCCCAGGCACTACTTCGAGACGCGGCTGAGGCTGGTCTCGGACCCCATGACCGCCGTCGCCCGCCTGGCCTCGTCCGGCCTGCACGCGGACTACGTGGTGTACGAGAACAGCGGTACGTGGTCCTACGCGGGCGGCTCCTTCGCCGAGATCACCCTGGACCGCACCGGCGCACGGCTGTGCCAGCAGGAAGAAGTGATGCTGCCGTGGGACGGCTGTCCACTGAAACAGGTGCAGGACCTTCTCGACGCCGTACGGATCAAGGACTGGCGCGCCTACGGCTGGGCGGCGTTCGAGCTGTCGTACGCCAAGGACGGAGACGCGCGGCACATCGGTGACCAGCGCCTTCTTCACCTCGTCATACCCCACACCGAAATCAGGATCGAGGAGGGCGAGGCTCATCTGCGCTCCGCGGACCAGGCCACGCTGACGGCCGCGCTGGAAGCCCTGATGAAGGAGAACGACGAGCTGCGGTCCGAACCGAACCCGGTGGACGTGCGACAGGCCGGAGCGGACGCCTACCGCCGGTCGGTGGGTGCCGCGGTCGAGGCGATACAGGACCGGCGCCTCCAGAAGGTGATCTTCTCCCGGGTGGTGCCGGTCGACTTCGAGGTCGACTTCGTCGGGACGTACCTGGCGGGCCGGCGTGGCAACAGCCCCGCACGTTCCTTCCTCCTCCGCCTCGGCGGCATCGAGGCGACCGGCTTCAGCCCGGAGATCGTCGCCCAGGTCGGTTCCGACGGACGCGTGGTCAGCCAACCCCTTGCGGGGACCCGGGCGTTGACCGGCGACCCGGCCGAGAACGAGCGCCTGCGCGAGGAGCTCCTCACCGACCCCAAGGAGATATACGAGCACGCGATCTCCGTGAAGGTCGCGTACGACGAACTGCTCGACGTGTGCGCCCCCGGCAGCGTCGACGTGGAGGAGTTCATGGTCGTGAAGGAGCGCGGCACCGTGCAGCACCTGGCCTCCCGGGTGAGCGGGCAGCTCGACACCGACCGTGGCGCATGGGACGCCTTCAGCGCGGTCTTTCCCGCCGTCACCGCATCGGGGGTGCCCAAGGAGGCCGCGTACGACAGCATCCGCCGCCACGAGTCCGACGTGCGGGGGCTCTACAGCGGAGCCGTCCTGACCTTGGACCAGAACGGGGCCATGGACGCCGCCCTGGTGCTGCGCAGCGTCTACCGGCAGGACGGACGCACGTGGCTGCGCGCGGGTGCGGGCATCGTGGGGAGCTCCCGTCCCGAGCGGGAACTGGAGGAGACCTGCGAGAAGATGGGCAGCATCGGGCGCTTCCTGGTACCGGCCGCCGAGCCCGTGGGTGTCGCCTCCGCGGCGATGGCGGGAGAGGCGCACGCATGACGGCGACGTCCTCCCGTCCGAGGAAGAGGCATGCCCCGGACAGTGGCGCCCTGCTGCTCGGCGGGGACGAGGGCGCCGCCCTTTCCCCGGACGACATGCGACGCCGGCGCGCGCTGCCCGCCGAACAGCAGCCCGACTGGACCGGAAGCCCCCGCCTCGCCTCGGTGCGTGACACCCTCGCGACCAGGCCGGCGCTGGTCACCAGGGACGAAGTGGACACGTTGCGCGCCCTGTTGGCCGAGGTCGCACACGGCCGCTATCTGGTGATGCAGGCCGGCGACTGCGCGGAAGACCCGGCGGAGTGCGCCGCCGGACCGGTCTTGCGCAAGGCGGACCTGCTCGACGAGCTCGCCGAGGCGATGCGCGCCCGCTCCCGCGCGCCCGTCCTGCGCGTCGGCCGAATCGCAGGCCAGTTCGCCAAGCCCCGCTCCCGGCCCATGGAACACGCAGACGGGCGACTGCCCGTCTACCGCGGCCACCTGGTCAACGCTCCCGAGCCCGACGTGCTCGCCCGCCGCCCGGAGCCGTTGCGCATGGTGGCGTGCTACGACGCCGCGGCCATGGCCATGGCCGCCCTGCGGCTCCGCGGCGGCGGGGTCGCAGGGGCGCCGGAGGCACGTACCTGGACCAGCCACGAGGCACTCGTCCTGGACTACGAACTCCCCCTGGTGCGCCGCGGCATCGACGGCGGGCTGCTGCTCACCTCGACGCACTGGCCGTGGATCGGCGAGCGCACCCGGCAGCCCGACGGAGCGCACGTGCGGCTGCTGGCGTCCGTGGACAACCCCGTCTCCTGCAAGGTCGGCCCGTCCTGCTCCGCGGACGACCTGGTGCGCCTGTGCGCCGTGCTGGACCCGGACCGGATACCCGGCAGGCTGACGCTGATCGCGCGGATGGGCGCCGGGGCCGTGGCCGAACGGCTGCCGGGACTGGTGTCCGCCGTACGGGCCGCGGGACACCCGGTCAGCTGGTTGTCGGACCCGATGCACGGGAACACCGTGACCGGACCGGGAGGGCTGAAGACCCGCCGCGTCGACGAGATCGTAAGAGAGGTCGTCCGCTTCCAGGACGCCGTCGTCGCGGCGAAGGGAGTCGCGGGAGGACTGCATCTGGAGGCGACGCCGCATCCCGTGGCCGAGTGTGTGCCGGAGGCGTCCGGGCTGGAGGAGCTGGGGCGCCCGGACGGGACGTACACGACGCTGTGCGACCCACGACTCAATCGCCGGCAGGCACTCGACGTGGTCTCCGCGTGGCGCGGACGGCGAGGCTGACGCGTCGCGGCACACAGGGGGAGGGGGCTCCACCGTCCGAGGCCCTCGCCGCGAGGGCCTCGGCTCCCTTCCCGGCCGGCACACCGGGTGCTGACTTCCGACAAGCCAGGCGCATGTGAATTCCTCACCCGCCCGTGTGTTCTTCACGGCGCTTTCTGCCTCTCTCACCAATTGACTCCGAGTGGTCATCGAATTGATGACAGCCCTGAGGTCGCGTGGCTATGTTCGGTGCGAGCCATCCTGTGGCGGGACGGCCACAGGGCGGCAGCATCAATCTCACCGAGTGCATGTCGTCGAATTCTCCCTTCCGATCCTGGAAACGGCGAGAGAAGCCGGCCGAGAAGGATCGGGCGGCTGGTCGGCCTGCGCGAAGACCACAGGACAAGGGGGCGGCTTCAGCCGGGGAATTCCACCTCGCAGGACCAGATGGTGCGCACATCCCGTCGAGGAAGGCGTCGGACGCCCTCCCTGCCCCGAGAGGCCATGTGGCCGATGCAGCCGGACGCTCAGCAGCCGAACCAGCCCAGACCCGTCGACACGGCGATGCTCCGCCGTGTCTGCGGCCACTTCGTGACCGGCGTCACGGTGATCACCAGTGGAAGCGGTACCCAGGCGGCCGGGACCACGGTCAACTCCTTCACGTCGGTCTCCCTCGATCCGCCGCTGGTGCTGATCTGCCTGCACAACGACTCCCGACTGCGCCCGGTCGTCGAGGGGACCGGCGCGTACGTGGTCAACTTCCTCTCGGCGCAACAGGAAGTGCTCGCACGGAAGTTCGCCGCCAAGGCGACGGCGTCGCTGCGGGACGTGGCGCACCGCCCCTCCGCGACGGGGACACCCGTCCTCGACGACGCGCTGGGATTCCTCTCCTGTCGCGTGGTCAGCGCGACCGAGGTCGGAGACCACACCATCTTCGTCAGTGAGGTGGTGGACATGGGAATGCCGACGCGGTTTGAGCAACCGCTGGTCTTCTTCCGCGGAGCGTTGCGCGCTCTCCAGGAAGCGCGCTGATGCCTGTCGTGACGACCCTCCGCCGACCCGCCCACGGATGAAGGGCCACTGACGGACGCATCAACGCCTCGGCATCCGACCGGCGTTCGCCGTCGGTCCGCACGAACCCCGCAAACGTCCACCTGCCGCACAGCCGTGCCCGGCTCCCGGTGCCGCGGGACGCGATCGGGCGGGAACTCCGAAGCCCCCTACCAGGACACCGGCCACGTACTGCTCCGAAAGGCGAACTGTGAACACGACGGACAACGGACAGCGGGACGCGATGCGCTATGACGTCGCCATCCTCGGTGCGGGCATGGCGGGTGGGACGCTTGCCGCGGTGCTGGCGCGACACGGTGTCAAGGTGCTGGTCATCGACGCGGGCACGCACCCGCGCTTCGCGGTGGGCGAATCGACCATCCCGTACACCTCGACCATGATCAAGGTCATCGCGGACCGCTACCAGGTGCCCGAGATCGGTTCGCTCGCCAGCTTCCGCGGCATCCAGACGAAGATCTCCCCCCTGAGCGGCCGCAAGCAGAACTTCGGGTTCGTGTACCACCAGGAGGGCAAGCCCCAGGACCCCGAGCAGATCAACCAGTTGAAGATCCCCAGCTGGCACAGCACCGAGAGCCACCTCTTCCGTCAGGACACGGACGCCTACCTGTTCAACGTCGCCGTCTCCTACGGCGCCGACGCGAGCCTGGGCACCCGCATCCAGGACATCGAGACCGGACCCGACGGAGTCGTGCTGCGATCGGACCGAGGGGAGGAGTTCCACGCCGAGTACCTGGTGGACGGCAGCGGATTCCGCTCGCCGGTGGCCGACAAGTTCGGCCTGCGCGAGGAGCCCACGCGGGCGCGGCACCACTCGCGCAGTCTGTTCACCCACATGGTGGGCGTGAAGCCGTTCGACGACTGCGAGGGAGCGAAGAGGCACGACCAGCCCAGCCCGTGGCACGCCGGCACCCTGCACCACGTCTTCGACGGCGGCTGGCTGTGGGTGATCCCCTTCGACAACCACGAGGGCGCCGTCGGCACGCTGTGCAGCGTCGGGCTGACGGTGGACGAGAGGGTCTTCCCGAAGGACGACCGCTCCCCGCAGGAGGAGTTCGACGCGTTCCTGGCGCGGTACCCGCAGATCGCGGAACAGTTCGACGGTGCCCGGGCGGTGCGCCCGTGGGTCAGCACCGGACGGCTGCAGTACTCCGCGACGCGGACGGTCGGTGAGCGGTACTGCCTGACCGCGCACGCGGCGGGGTTCATCGACGCGCTCTACTCGCGAGGCCTGAACAACACCTTCGAGGTCGTCAACGCCCTGGCGTGGCGGCTCATCGAGGCGTCCCGCGACGGCGACTGGTCGACCGGGCGGTTCGCCTACATCGACGCGCTTCAGCAGGGCCTGTTCGACATCCACGACGACCTGGTCTACAGCTCCTTCGTCGGATTCCGCGACTACGCCCTGTGGAACGCGGTCTGCCAGGTATGGAAGTCGATCAGCTTCCTGCCGTCGCTGGCCCTGGAGCGTGCCCACCGACTGCTCCTGGAGACCAAGGACGACGGGCCCCTGAGGGATCTGGAGAAGTCGGATCCGCCGGGGCTGCCCGCGCCCGTCGGCCGGGGCCTCGTCCGCCTGCTCACCTTCACGAGGGAGCTCTGCCGGCGCGTCGAGGACGGTGAGGTGACGCCCGCGGACGCCGCCGAGCAGATCCTCGCCCGGGTACGGGACACGGAAGCCATCCCGACGCCCCTCGATCTGAGCAACCCCGACAACCGCTTCTTCGACGCCACACCCGACGTCATGGAGCAGGTCGTGGCGTGGGGCAGGGCGGAGGCGCCCGAGCACATCAGGCGCCTCTTCCGGTAGGACCGGTCCGCCGGACCGGCCCCGCTCCGGGTCCGTCCGGCGGCCTGCAATGTTTTCGTGGCAGTTATTGGTACCCGACTTCTCACATACTGGAGAACGCCATGGCAGACCCGAGTCCTTCCGGTTTCGGCGGCGCTGGCCAGCGTATTCCGGCAAGCAAGAGCGAGTTGATGTCGCTCGTTGCCGCCCTGCTGGAGGAGAACCCCGAAGACCTCGATGAGCATGAGAATCTGATCGAGTACGGAATCGATTCGATCGGCGTCATGCGCGTTGTCAGTCTGTGGAACCGCGAAGGGCTCGACATAACCGTCGGCGAACTGTTCGCCCATGCCACGATCGCGGAGTGGTGGGACCTCCTGAGCGAGTGCACCGCCACCGGTACCACACACGGCAGAGCGGTGGATGTCGACCTCGACGCACCGTTCGAGCTGAGCCCGGTCCAGCACGCCTACTGGGTGGGGCGCACCGACGGCCAGGTGCTCGGCGGCGTGGGCTGCCACATCTATCTCGAGGTCGACGGGGCCGGCGTGGACGCGGACGGTCTGGAGCGGGCGGTGTCCGCGCTGACGGAACGCCATCCGATGCTGAGGGCACGCTTCCTTGACGACGGTACCCAGCAGATCATGCCGAAGGCGGCATGGACCGGGCTGCCCCGGCACGACCTGCGTGACCTCGACGAGGCCGCGACGGAGCGCGAGCTGACGCGGATCCGCGCCCAACTGTCGCACCGCAGGCTGGCCGTGGAGCAGGGCGAGGTGTTCGACGTCCGGCTGTCACTGCTGCCCGGCGGCCGGACGCGCCTGCACATCGAGCTGGATCTGCTGGTCGCCGACGTCCTCAGCTTCAACGTCTTCCTCGACGACCTCGCCACCTGCTACACCGGCGGCGCCGCGGCACTGAAGCCCCTGACCTACAGCTTCCCGCAGTACCGCGCGGACCTGGGGCGCTCCCGCAGCGCGGCGTACGTCCGCGACCGCGAGTACTGGCTGTCGCGCCTGGCCGACCTGCCCTCCGCGCCGCGGCTGCCGCTCGCCCAGGACCCGGCACTGATCGAGCGGCCGGTCTTCCGGCGCCTGGAGCACCGGCTGGAACCCGAGGGCTTCGAGCGCCTGGTGCAGCTGTCCCGGCGCAACCAGGTCACCCCTGCCATGGTGCTGGCCACGGCCTACGCCGAGATCCTCGGACGGTGGAGCGGTCAGTCGCGGCTGCTGCTGAACCTGCCGCTGTTCGACCGGGTCGCCCTGCACGACGACGTCGCCGGCATGATCGCCGACTTCACCAATCTGGTGCTGCTCGACGTCGATCTGACCGGTGATTCCTTCCTCGACCGCGTCCGCGCGGTGCAGCAGCGGTTCCAGACCGACATTTCCCACAGCGCCTACTCCGCTGTCGAGGTTCTCCGCGACATCTCACGCCACACGGACCTGGAGGCACAGACCGCCCCGGTCGTGTTCGCCAGCAACGCCGGCGGCGGAGAGCTGCTCAGCGGGCGCTTCCGCCGATCCTTCGGTGAACTCGGGTACTCGATCACGCAGACTCCGCAGGTGTGGCTCGACCACCAGCTCATGGACATGGAGAGCGGTGTCTACCTGAACTGGGACTTTGTGGACGGGTTGTTCCCCGAGGGCGTGGTGGAGGGGATGTTCGAGGCGTATTGCGGGGTGTTGGAGTGGCTGGTCGAGGGTGACTGGTCCGTTGCGGCTCCGGTGGGTCTGCCGGCGGGGCAGCGGGCGGTGCGTGCCCGGGTGGGGGAGACGGGTGCGCCGGAGAGCGGTCGTCTGCTGCATGAGGGGTTCTTCGAGCGGGCTGGTGTGGAGCCTGGTCGGGCTGCTCTGGTGTGGGGTGAGGACGGTGAGCTGTCGTACGGGGAGCTTGCCGGCCGGGCGTTGCGGGTGGCTGGTGGCTTGGTCGCCGGTGGGGTGTTGCCGGGTGATGCGGTCGCGGTGACGGTGGGGAAGGGTCCGGAGCAGGTTGCCGCGATCTTGGGTGTGCTGGCGGCCGGTGGTGTGTATGTGCCGGTGGGCGTGGATCAGCCCGCGGTGCGTCGCGCGTTGATGCTAGAGGCTGCGGGTGTTCGTCACGCGGTGGTGGACGGGGCGGTGGGGGAGTGGCCGTCGGGTGTGAGGGTGTGGGAGTACGGGGAGTTGGTGGGGTCTGCCGGTCTGTCGGTGCCGGTGGCTCGCCAGGTATCGGATTCGGCGTATGTGATCTTCACGTCGGGGTCGACGGGCCGGCCCAAGGGTGTGGAGGTGTCGCACCGGGCGGCGGTGAACACGGTCGAGGACATCAACGAGCGTTTCGGTGTGGGTGCTGAGGACCGGGTTCTGGCGGTGTCGGCGGCTGATTTCGATCTGTCGGTGTACGACATGTTCGGGTTGCTGGCGGTGGGCGGTGCGTTGGTGCTGATCGAGGAGGGTGATCGGCGTGAGGCGCAGCGGTGGGTGGAGTTGTGCCGTCGTCATGGGGTGACGGTGTGGAACAGCGTGCCGGCGTTGTTCGACATGTACGTGTCGGTGGCGGAGGCGCGGGGGCTGGACGACCGGTTGCGGTTGGTACTGGTTTCGGGTGACTGGGTCGGTCTGGATCTGCCGGGTCGTTTCCGGGCGCGATGTCCCGAGGGCCGGTTCGTCGCGATGGGTGGTGCGACGGAGGCGGCGATCTGGTCGAACGCGCTTGAGGTCGAGCGGGTGCCGCCGGAGTGGCGTTCGATTCCGTACGGGTTCGCGCTGCGCAATCAGCGGTACCGGGTGGTGGACCAGGTGGGTCGGGACTGCCCGGACTGGGTGCCCGGTGAGTTGTGGATCGGTGGGGTGGGCGTCGCCGACGGGTATCGCGGTGATGCGGCGAAGACGGCGGAGAAGTTCCTGGTCCGGGACGGTGAGCGGTGGTACCGGACGGGTGACCTGGGGCGGTTCTGGTCGGATGGCACGCTGGAGTTCCTGGGGCGGGCCGATCATCAGGTGAAGGTCCGGGGTTTCCGGATCGAGCTGGGTGAGATCGAATCGGTGCTGGAGGCTCATCCGCACATCGGCCGTGCCGTCGTCGCCGCTGTCGGTACGGGAACGCAGCAGAGGATCGTCGCCGCCGTCGTCACCCACCCCGAGGGCGAGGCGGTGGACGTCGGGGCGGTGCGCGACTGGACCGGTGACAGGTTGCCCGGTCACATGGTGCCGGAGCGGCTCGTCGTCACCGCGGACCTGCCGTTGACGGCGAACGGCAAGGTGGACCGCGCGAGGGTCGTTGCCGAACTCGCCGGACCGGCCGAGCAGGGAGCCGCCGCGGCCGCCGCGGAACCTCCCCGTGGACCGATGGAGGAAGCGGTCGCCCGGCTCTGGACCGAGCTGCTGTCCCTGGAACAGGTGCACCGTACGGACAACTTCTTCCACTGCGGCGGTGACAGCCTCATCGGCACCCGGATGATCGCCGGCCTGATGTCCGAGGGCATCGCCGGCGCGGAACTGCGACTGCTGTTCGCCCACCCCGTGCTCGCCGACTTCGCCGCACTGCTCCGGTCCGGGGAATCCGGCGCGGCCGTCGTGCGGTTCGAGGCCGACGAGGCGGCCAGGCACGAGCCCTTCCCGGCCACCGACGTCCAGCGCGCTTACTGGTTCGGCCGCCGCCCGGAGTTCACCCTGGGCGGCGTCGGCTGCCACTTCTACACCGAGTTCGACGGCACCGACGTCGACCTCGACAGGCTGGAGCGCGCCTGGAACACCCTCATCGAACGGCACGAGATCCTCCGAGCCGTCTTCGACGACCAGGGCATGCAGCGGATCCAGCCGTCCGTGCCCAGGTTCACCATCACCGTCCAGGACGCGGCGACCGATGGTGACCAGGAGCTCGACCAGCTGCGCAGCACCATGTCGCACCGCGTCTTCGACCCCACCGCCTGGCCCCTGTTCGACGTGCGCGCGGTGCGGTACGGGCAGCGGACGCGCATCGGTGTGGGTCTGGACAACCTGATCCTCGACGCGCTGAGCGTGCTGATCCTCATGACGGAGCTGGAACAGCTGTACCAGGACCCGGAAACGACGCTGCGCCCGGTCGGGGTGTCGTTCCGCGACTACCAGCTGAACGCGCAATTCCCCGAGGCCGAGATCGACGCGGCCCGGGAGTACTGGCTGTCCCGCCTGGACGACCTGCCGCCCGCCCCGCAGCTGCCGCTGGCCACCGACCCGATGCACATCGAGCGGCCCCGGTTCGCGCGCAACGACAAGTGGCTGGACGCCGAAGAGTGGGCACGCATCACCGAGCGGGCCCGTCAGTACGGGCTGACCCCGTCAGCGCTGCTGTTGACCTGCTACGCGGAGGTCCTCGGTGCCTGGAGCACCCGCCCCGACATGACGTTCGTGCTGACCACCTTCCAGCGCCGTGAGGTCCACCCCGACATCAACAACATCCTCGGCGACTTCACCTCGCTGCTGCTGGTCTCCTACCGGCCCGAGCCCGGCTCCGGACTGCTGGACAGGGCCCGCGCTCTGCAGGAGCAGATGTGGCAGGACCTCGACCACCAGGCCGTGCCGGCCACCTGGGTGCTACGGGAGATGGCTCGTCGGGCCGGTACGGCGGAGGTGAGCATGCCGCTGGTCTTCACCAGCGCGCTGGGCATCGTCGAGGGGCTGGCCGACCCGGGTCCCGACAAGCACGCGGAGGTCTGCTGGGGCATCTCCCAGACTCCGCAGGTGTGGCTCGACCACCAGGTCCGTGAACACCCCGACGGTGTCTATCTGAACTGGGATTTCGTGGAGGGGCTGTTCCCCGAGGCTGTGGTGGAGGGGATGTTCGAGGCGTATTGCGGGCTGCTGGAGTGGCTGGCCGAGGGTGACTGGTCGCAGGCCGCTCCGGTGAGGCTGCCGGCCGGACAGCTCTCCGTGCGTGCGCGGGTGAGTGAGACCGGTGCCCCGGAGAGTGGCCGTTTGCTGCACCAGGGGTTCTTCCAGCGTGCGTCCACGGAACCCGGCCGGGCTGCTCTGCTGTGGGGTGAGGACGGCGAACTGTCCTACGGCGAGCTCGCCGAACGGGCGCTGCGGATCGCAGGCGGGCTGACGGCGCACGGTGTCGAGCCCGGCGACGCGGTCGCGGTGACGGTACCGAAGGGACCGGGCCAGGTCGCCGCGATCCTGGGTGTGCTGGCCTCGGGCGGCGTGTACGTGCCGGTCGGCGTGGACCAGCCGGCGGCCCGCCGGTCGCTGATACTCGAGGCCGCCGACGCGCGGTTCGCGGTCGTCGACGAGGCCGGCGGCTCCTGGCCGTCCGGCGTGCAGGTCCTGGAACTGGGAGAGCTGAGCTCCACGCCGGACGCCCTGTCGGCGCCGGTGGCCCGCCAGGTGTCCGACACGGCGTATGTGATCTTCACGTCGGGGTCGACGGGCCGGCCCAAGGGCGTGGAGGTCTCGCACCGGGCGGCGGTCAACACCGTCGAGGACGTCAATGAGCGCTTCTGCGTCGGAGCCGACGACCGGGTACTGGCCGTGTCCGCCGCCGACTTCGACCTGTCGGTCTACGACATGTTCGGACTTCTGGCCGTCGGCGGCGCGCTGGTGCTCATCGAGGAAGGCGACCGGCGGGAAGCCCAGCGCTGGGTCGAGCTGTGCCGTCGCCATGAGGTGACGGTCTGGAACAGCGTCCCGGCCCTGTTCGACATGTACGTCTCCGTCGCCGAGGCACGCGCACTCGACGACCGGCTGAGGCTGGTCCTGGTCTCCGGCGACTGGGTCGGGCTCGACCTGCCCGGCCGCTTCAAGGAACGCTGTCCCGACGGCCGGTTCATCGCCATGGGCGGTGCCACGGAAGCAGCGATCTGGTCCAACGCGATCGAGGTCGATCGCGTCCCCGAGGACTGGCGATCGATCCCCTACGGATTCGCCCTGCGGAACCAGCGCTACCGCGTCGTGGACCAGGCCGGCCGCGACTGCCCCGACTGGGTCCCCGGCGAGCTGTGGATCGGCGGTGCGGGCGTCGCCGAGGGATACCGCGGCGATCCGGCCAAGACCGGGGAGAAGTTCGTCCAGCGGGACGGAGAACGCTGGTACCGCACCGGCGACCTCGGCCGGTTCTGGGCCGACGGCACCCTGGAGTTCCTCGGCCGAGCCGACCACCAGGTCAAGGTCCGGGGCTTCCGGATCGAGCTGGGTGAGATCGAGTCGGTGCTGGAGGCCCACCCGCACATCGGCCGCGCCGTCGTCATGACCACCGGCACCGGCAACCAGCAGAAACTCGTCGCCGCCGTCGTCCCCGACGCCACCGGGGCAACCGCCACGCCCGGTGTCCTGACCGCCGCGACACCCACGGTGGAGATCACCACGGGAACCGCCGCCGATTCCGCGGAAGTGGAGGCGGCCCTGATCGAGTCCTGGATGGCGGGCGTGATCAGCGCGGGAATCACCGACAGCCCGGCGTCCCTCGGCGAGGTGGCTCGCACTCTCGGCACCGCCGACGACATGCGGGGCGCACTGCGGCTCTGGCTGGACTGGCTCGTCACGCGAGAGGTACTGGCCGGCGAGCGTGACGCGTACGCAGCCGGTGAGCGCTGGCAGACCGCCCTCGATCCGCGGACGTGGCAGGCCGACCTGGAACGGGCCACCGGCGCGGTGCGCACCATCGCCGACCGCCTCGCCGACATGACCGGGACGCTCACCGGCATCCTGCGCGGCGAACGCGATCCGCTGGTCCTGGTCGAGGACCCGGTGATGTCACCGGAGGCGACGGTCACCCACCGGCCTGACACCGAGAGCGCGCTGCGCGGTGCGGCGGATGCCATCGGCGCCCTCGCGGCCGAACTCGGCTGCCCCGTACGGGTCGCCGAACTGGGCGCCCGCTCGGGCGCCGCCGCCCGGCGACTGCTGGAGACGGTCGCACCCGGAGACATCGAGCTCACCCTGTTCGACGCGGCACCGCGGCTGCTGGAGTCGGCCGAGGAACGTCTCGCGGACCTTCCGCACCACACGGCCTTCCGCGTGGTGCGCGACGGCGTCCTGCCGTCCGAGGCGCGGCACGCCTTCGACCTCGTACTGGCGAACAACTCGCTGCACCGGTACGCCGACCCGGTCGCGGGCGCGGCCGAGGCACGCCAGCTGCTCGTCCCCGGCGGCATCCTGATCGGCCTGGAACACGCGGAACTGGCGCCCATCGGTCTGCTGACCGCCGGTCTCATCGAGCACGGGTTCTCGCCCAGCCCGGAACGCGTTCGCGCCGGAGGACGGGCGGGCTCCGCCGGGCCGCTGCTCGACAAGTCGGGTTGGGCGGACGTCCTCCACGAGGGCGGGCTCCGCGATGTCACCATCACCGAGCGGGACGACACCTCGCTCATGCTGCTGGTGGCGCGCACCGCCGCGGACCTGCCGGTCGTCAGGGAACCCGAGCTTCTGGCGCTCGCCCGGGAGCAACTGCCGGCGCACATGGTGCCCGAACGGCTGTTGATGCTCCCGGCACTGCCGCTCAGCGCCAACGGCAAGATCGACCGCAACCGCATCGGGGCGCTGTTCGCCGAACAGCCCGACCGGGGCGACGGAGGTGAGGCGCCGCGGACCCCGATGGAGGAGACGGTGGCGCAGGTGTGGTCGGAGCTGTTGCACGTGCCCGAGATCGGCAGGGCGCACAACTTCTTCGCCCTCGGCGGTGACAGCCTCACCGCCACGGGCTTCGCCGAGGCCATTCGTGCCCGGTTCGGCGTGGAACTGGTGCTCCGGCAGATGTTCCAGGAGCCGACCGTGGCAGCGGTCGCCGCGTCGATCGACGCGAGCCTGGAGACGGTCGGAGCGGCCGACGGTTCGATGGAGGACGGTGTCCTGTGAGTGCTGAAGATCTGATCGCCGAATTGTCCGCCGCCGGGGTGCAACTGTGGGAGGACGCCGGCCAGTTACGCTACCGGGCGCCGAAGGGTGCCCTGACGCCCGACCGCATCGAGCGGATGCGTGCCGTGAAGGAGGAACTGCTCGAACAGCTGCGCGGCGACCGGCTGCCCACCGTCGTCCCGGACCCCGGGAACCGCTACGAGCCGTTCCCGCTGACCGACGTGCAGGCGGCGTACCTGGTCGGTCGCCAGCAGGGATACGCGTACGGCGGTGTCGCCTGCCACCTCTACATGGAGGTCGAGCACCCCTCCCTGGACCCCGCCCGGGTGGAGCGGGGATGGAACAGCCTGATCGAGCACCACGACATGCTGCGGCTGGTGGTCCACCAGGAGGGCTACCAGCAGGTGCTGCCCACGGTGCCGTACTACCGGATCCCCGTCGCCGACCTCCGCGGCGAGAGCGTCGACGCAGTCGAGGCGCGGCTGTGCGAGGAGCGCCGCGAACTCGGCCACAAGATCCATCCGACCGGTGAATGGCCGCTGTTCGAGGTGCGCGTCACCCAGACGCCCGACCGGGCGATCCTGCACCTGTCGCTGGACTTCCTGATGGCGGACTGGACGAGCATCCAGCGCCTCCTGGGCCAGCTGGACCGGCTGCAGGCGGACCCGCAGTACGCGTTGCCGCCGTGCGACATCACGTACCGGGACTATGTGCTCGCCGAGCGGGCGCTGCTCGAATCCCCGCGCTACCAGCGGGACCGCGACTACTGGCTGGAGCGCATCGACGACCTCCCGCCCGCACCGGAACTGCCCACCAAGACCGGGCTCGACGCCGCGCCGACCTTCCACCGGCACGTCGGCAGCCTGGACGCCGCGGACTGGGCCGCGTTCAGGGAGTGCGCCGGTGCCGCAGGGCTGACCGCGTCGGGCGCCGTCATGGCCGGGTTCGCGGACGTCGTCGGACGGTTCAGCAGACGTCCCGAGTGCACCCTGAACCTGACCCTGCACAACCGTCTGCCGCTGCACCCCCAGGTGGACGCGCTCTTCGGCGACTTCACCGCCGTCACCCTGCTGGCCGTCCAGCCCGGGGAAGGCGAGTCGTTCGCGGCACGCGCACGGCGTCTCGGGCAGCAGCTGTTCGACGACATGGACCACCGGCTCTACTCGGGCATCCAGACCATCCGTGAGCTGGTCCGGCGGCGCAGCCGGGACGAGGCCGTCATGCCGGTCGTGTTCACCAGCGCGATCGGCGGTTCCGAGCACGAACAGCAGGCCGCCGGTGACGTCGGCTTCAGCATCACCCAGACGCCCCAGGTCTGGATCGACTGCCAGGTCATGGAGCGCAACGGCGCGCTGCTGCTGAACTGGAACGTCCGCGACGACGTCTTCCCGGCCGGCCTGGTGGAGGCGATGTTCGAAGCCTTCACGGGGCTGCTGGAGCGCCTGGCCACCGGGCCGGCGGCCTGGGCCGACACCGAGCCCGTCCCGCTGCCCGCGGCACAGGCCGCACGGCGAGCCGAAGTGAACGCGACGGCCGGCGAGCTGCCCTCGGTCCTGCTGCACGAGCCGGTGTTCGCTGCCGCGCGGCGGCACCCGGACAGGACGGCCGTCATCGACGCCGAGGGCGCGCACACCTACCGCGCGCTCTGCGGACGCGCGACCGCCGTCGAGGCGGCGTTGCGCACGGCGGGCGCCGCGCCGGGCGACATCGTGGCCGTCGCCCTGGACAAGGGACTCGACCAGATCGCGGCGGTGCTCGGCATCCTCGCGGCCGGCGGTGTGTACCTGCCGATCGACATGGGGCAGCCGACCGCGCGGCGCGATGTCATCCTCCGGGACTCCGAGGCACGGTTCCTCGTCGGTGCCCGCGCCGACGACACCTTGCCGGAACAGGTGCGGGGCATCGCGCTCGACACGTTGCCCGCCGACGCCGGCCTCCCGGACACCACCGAGCGCCGGGCCGGGCCCGGCGACGTGGCCTACGTCATCTACACGTCGGGTTCGACGGGCATGCCCAAGGGCGTGGTGATCACCCACCAGGCCGCGGCGAACACGGTCGCGGACATGAACGAGCGCTTCGGGATCGCGCCCGCCGACCGTGTGCTCGGGCTGGCGAACCTGAGCTTCGACCTGTCGGTGTACGACATCTTCGGACCGCTCGGCATCGGTGGTGTACTGGTGCTGCCCGCACCGGACCGCCGCGGCGATCCCGGGCACTGGGCCGAGCTGGTCGAACGCCACGAAGTGACCGTGTGGAACTCGGTTCCCGCGCAACTGCAGATGCTCGGGCACTACCTGGACTCGCACCCCGGTCCCGGCACCGGCACCGGCACGCTGCGCCTGGCCCTGCTGTCCGGCGACTGGATCCCGGTGAACCTCCCCGACGAGATCCGGGCCCGGATCCCGGGCCTGCGCCTGATCTCACTGGGCGGCGCCACCGAGGCGTCGATCTGGTCGATCCACTACCCGATCGGTGACGTCGACCCCGACGCGCCGAGCATCCCGTACGGCTACCCGCTGCGCAATCAGACGTTCCACGTCCTCGACCAGGGGCTCAGGGACTGCCCCGACTGGGTGGCGGGCGAGCTCTACATCGGCGGGGACGGGCTGGCCCTGGGCTATCTCAACGACCCGGGGCGCACCGCCGAACGCTTCCTCACCCACCCGGCGACCGGCCGCAGGCTGTACCGGACCGGTGACCTCGGCCGCTATCTGCCCACCGGCGCGATCGAGTTCCTCGGCCGCGAGGACCATCAGGTCAAGATCCGGGGACACCGGGTGGAGCTCGCTGAAGTGGAAGCGGCCCTGCTCGGCCATCCGGCGGTGCGTGCCGCGGTGGTCCTCGTGGACGGCGACGAGGCGCTGCGGCGCCGACTCGTCGCGTTCGTCGAGTACGGCACCACGGCCCCGGCCACCGGTGAACCGCGGATCGAGGAGCATCTCCGCGAGCTGCTGCCGGAGTACATGTGCCCGGCGGTGATCCGCACACTGCCCGGCCTTCCGGTCACGGAGAACGGCAAGATCGACCGGCGTGCGCTGACCGCCGAGCTGGCCGAGATCCCCGGCAGCGCTCCGGCGGCCGGAGGTGAAGCGCCCCGCGAAGGGCTGGAGACCGTCCTCGCCGAGCTGTGGGCCGAGATCCTCCAGGTCGAGCGTGTGGGGCGCGACGACGACTTCTTCGTGCTCGGCGGCAACTCGCTGCTGTCGACGCAGCTCGTCGCGCAGCTGCGGGCGCGCGTGCCGCAGGCGGCGGGCATGTTCTTCGACACCCTGGTGCGCCAGCTGTTGCCCACGCCGACCGTGGCCGCGATGGCCGAGTTCCTCGAATCCCAGGTCGAGGCACCGCCGGAGACGGGCGCCGACAGGACCGTCTCCCCGCTGCGGCGGATGGGCACCGGCGAGACCGAGCCCGCCGTGCTGCTGGTGCACGACGGCACCGGCGAGCTCGACCGGTACGGCGAGCTGTCCGGCCTGCTCGATCCCGGGCGCAAGGTCTACGGGCTGTCCGCGGGCCACTCCGACGGCTATGCGCGGACCTCTGACGAGGTGCTGATCCGGCGCCGGGCCACCGGATACGCGCGGCTGGTGCGCGCGGAGAACCCCACCGCCGTCACGGTGGTCGGAGCCGGTGCCGCGGCCGTCCTCGCGCTGGAGGTCGCCCGGACCCTGCGCGACCTGGGGACCGAGGTCGACGAGGTGGTACTGGTCGACGGCTACCGGGTCGACGAGCAGGTGACGGACGAGCTGTGGCTCGAAAGCCTGCTCGCGGCCGAACTCGGGCTCGGACCGGAGGAGTTCGGTCACACACCGGGCGAACCGGTGCCGGACGACCACCCGCTGCGGTCGCGCCGGCCGTCCGAGCGGCTGGCGGCGCTGGGCCTCGCCGCCGGGCTGCGTACACGGACCCCCATCGGCACGCGGCTCGACCTGTTCCGCAAGACGGTGCGGGCGCTGCGCGGGCACGATCCGCAGCCGTATCCGGGACCGGTGCGTCTGATCGACACCGGCGCCGTGCCGCATCCGCTGGGCAAGGCACTGGCCGCGGAGCTGACCGATGCCGGCTGCGTCGGCCTCCGGACGGTCCAGCAGCAGCCGCGGTCGGCGATGGCGGCCCTGGCCGCCCTGCTGGAAGGGCGGGACCGGTGAGCCGGACGCCGAGGATCGGACTGCTCGGCGGAGCCGGCGCCGTCGGCCGGGAGGTCGCAGCGAGACTCCGGGCACGCGGCGCCGGTGAGGTGCTCATCGGAGGCCGCGATGTGGCGGCGGCCGAGGCCGTGGTCGCCGGAGTGCTGCGGGGTGAGGGACACGCCGTCGAGGCCGATGCCCACGACCCGGTGTCGCTGCGTGACTTCTGCGCCGCTTCCGATGTGGTGGTCAACTGCGCCGGCCCGTCCCGGCTGCTCATGGACCGCGTCGCGGTGGCGGCGATCAGGGCCGGTGCGCGGTACGTCGACGTCGGTGGTGACGACCCCGTGTACGAGCGGATGACCCGCTCGTCCGCGGTGGACAGCGGTAGCGTGCTGCTCTCCGCGGGAATGATCCCCGGTCTGACCGGGCTGCTCCCGCGCTACCTCGCGGGTCACGGGTTCACGCAGGTGGACCGCCTCACCGTGTACCACGCGGTGCGGGACCGGATCGGCCGGGCCGGCGCCTACGACTTCGTCGCGGGCATCGCCGCGGGCGGTGACGAGTCGTTCGCGGCCTGGCGCTCCGGGGCACCGCGCTCGGGGGCGGTACGGCGCGCGGCCGACCGCGCCCTGCCCGGATTCACCGACCCGGTGACGGTCCACCCCTACCTGTCGCCGGAGGCACGCCGGACCGCGCTGCGGCTCGGCCTTCGCGACGGCGACTGGTACAGCGTGCTGTTCGACGGGCAGACGTCGGCCGTGCTCGGCGGGCTGCCCGGACTCACCGAGGACGGCCTCGCAGCGGCGGCGGAACGGCTCTGCCGCGCGGCGGAGTTCGACCTGCTGGGCCGTACCCCGCAGGTCGTCCTGCTCTGCCAGCTCGACGGGCGCGGAGACGGCGGGGCGATGACCCGCTCGCTGGTGCTGCGGGCCGGCGGAGCCGCGGAACTCGTCGCCGCCGCGGCGGCGGTGGCCGTGGACGAAGTGGTACGCGGCCACGTCCCGGCGGGCGTGCACTTCGCCGCCGACGTGCTGGACGCGTCGCGCGCCGGCGAGGCCCTGGCCGGAGATCCGGGCGTCGCCCAACTGAGCGTCCACGACATGCCGCTCGAACAACTGGTTCCACAGGACGAAGGAGCGATATGAACGGCACGGATCTGACGACACGGCAGGGCGCGGCGGTCCGCTACGACGACTGCTACCGCGTCTACCGTCCGCGACCGACGGCGCGGCTGCGGCTGGTGTGCTTCCCGCACGCCGGCGGCGGCGCAAGCTTCTACCAGCGGTGGGTGCGGCACTTCCCGGACTGGGTCGAACTCGTCATCGCCCGGTACCCGGACCGGGAGGACCGCCTCGGCGAGGCTCTGCCGGACACCCTCGAACTGCTGGCGGACCAGTTCGCCACGGCGCTGGCACCGGCCGTCGACCGTCCCACGGCCGTCTTCGGGCACAGTATGGGCGCCGCGGTCGCCTACGAGGTCACCCGGCGGCTGGAGCGGCGCGGCAAGAACCCCACCCGGCTGATCCTGTCCGCCCATCCCGCCCCCCATCGGCAACGTCCCAACACGGTGCACCGGATGGACGACGAGGGACTGATCGCCGACGTGGTCGGCCTGAACGCGGCCTCGGCCGCCCGCTTCGAGGACCCGGCGATCCGCCAGCTGGTGCTGCCCGCCATCCGGGCCGACTACCGGCTCATCGAGACGTACCGCCCGGCCTCGCCCGGCCTGGTCCGCACCCCCATCGCGGCGGTGATCAACCTCGAAGACCGCGAGGTGGACGCGGACGAGGCCCGTGGCTGGAGGGACTGCACGACGGGGGACTTCGAGCTGCGGCAGATGCCCGGCGGTCACTTCCACCTGGTCGAGCAGGACCTCGAGTTCGTGCGGTGGCTGGTGACGGCGCTGCGCGTCGACCCGCCCAGCTGGCCCTCCACCCCCTGAAGAGGATCGACGATGAACGCACTGGTGAGTGACGCGCCGCGGCAGCGGGAGTTCACGCCGTGGCCCGAGGAGCTGGCCGCGAGGTACCGCGCCGAGGGGCTGTGGAGCGGCATCTCGCTCGGCCGCATGCTGCGTGACTCCGCGGCCCTCCACGGCGCCCGTACGGCGCTGGTCGACGGCCCGGACAGCTGGACCTACGCCGAGCTGGACACCGAGGCCGACCGGCTCGCGGCGGGCCTGTACACGGAGGGGGTGGCCGCCCCGGGCGAACGCGTGCTCGTCCAACTCCCCAACACCGCCGCGTTCGTGCTCGTCTGCTTCGCCCTGTTCAGGATCGGCGCGGTGCCGGTCCTGGCCCAGCCGGCACACCGCGAGCACGAGATCACGCAGCTGTGCCGGCAGAGCGAGGCCGTGGCGATGGTCATCGCGGACCAGCGGTCGGGGTTCGACTACCGGGTGATGGCCGAGCGGGTCCGGGCGGAGTGCCCGACGCTGCGCACGATCGTCGTGGACGGCGATCCGGGGCGCCATCGCGCGCTGTCCGGGCTGTTCGCCGATCCGGTGCCCCTGCCGGAACCCGATCCGGGGTCCCCCGCGGTGCTGCAGCTGTCGGGCGGTACGACCGCGGTCCCGAAGCTGATCCCGCGTACCCACGACGACTACCTGTACAACGCGCGCGCGAGCGTCATGGCCTGCCCGCTCGACGAGACCGACGTCTATCTGTGCGCACTGCCCGCCGCGCACAACTTCCCGCTCTGCGCACCGGGTGTCCTGGGCGCGCTGGACAGCGGGGCGACCGTGGTCCTGGCTCCGGGCCCGAGCGACGGCGATGTCTTTCCCCTCATCGAGCGGTACGGGGTGACCGTCACCGCGGTGGTCCCGCCGATCGCGCTGCTGTGGCTCGACGCCGCCAAGGACACCCGGTACGACCTGTCCAGCCTCCGGGTCCTCCAGGTCGGCGGCGCCCGGCTCGGACCGTCCGGCGCCGCGAGGGTCCGGCCGGTCCTGGGCTGCGGGCTCCAGCAGGTGTTCGGCATGGCGGAGGGCCTGATCTGCTACACGCGGCTGGACGACCCGGACGAGCTCGTGGAGACGACGCAGGGCGTCCCGATGTCGGCGGCCGACGAGATCGCGGTGGTGGACGACGAGGACCGCCCCGTACCGGACGGCGAGCCGGGACACCTGCTCACCCGGGGGCCGTACACGATCCGCGGCTACTTCCGCGCGGACGAGCACAACGCGCGTGCCTTCACCGCCGAAGGCTTCTACCGTACGGGCGACATCGTGCGCCGTCTGCCGTCCGGCCACCTCGTCGTGGTCGACCGGGCCAAGGACCTCGTCAACCGCGGCGGCGACAAGGTCGCGGCCGACGAGATCGAGGAGCTTCTGGCGACCCACCCGGGGGTGCATGACGTGGCCGTCGTCGCGGAGCCCGACGACGGGCTGGGCGAACGGATCTGCGCCTTCGTCGTCGCGTACGAGGACGGGCTGAAGGGCCGCGTATTCAAACGGCACCTCCGCGACCGCGGTCTGGCGGCCTACAAGATCCCGGACCGGTTCGCATTCATCGACGCCATGCCGCTCACCTCCGTCGGAAAGATCGACAAGAAGGAGCTGCGGAAGCGTGCCGCGGAGCTGGCGGCCAAGGAAGGACGCACATCATCATGACGTACGAGGATCCGTCGGGGCTGTTCTCGGTCCGAGGGAAGTCCGCGCTGGTCACCGGGGCGGCGAAGGGCGTCGGCGCGCTGATCGCCCAGGCCCTGGTCGAGGCGGGCGCGACGGTCTACCTGACCTCCCGTGACATGGCGGCCGCCGAGAAGACGGCCGCCCGGCTCTCGCTGTTGGGCGACTGCGTTCCGCTCGCCGGCGCTCTCGCGACGGAGGACGACTGCCGCGCGCTCGCGGACCGGCTCGGCGAACACGTCGACCGGCTGCACCTGCTGGTGAACAACGCGGCCGTCCTGCACACGGCGCCGCTGGACGACTTCGACGACGCGGCCTGGGACTCGGCGCTCCAGGTGAACCTGAAGGCCGTGTTCCATCTCGTCAGGTTCCTCCGGCCGCTGCTGGAGTCGGCCGCGGTCGCGGGCGACCCTGCCCGCGTCGTCAACATCGGCTCCGTCGACGGGCTGCACGTGCCGTCGGCCGAGATCTACTCCTACGCGGCGAGCAAGGCCGCCATGCACCACATGACGGGGCACCTGGCCGGCCGGCTCGCTCCGCGCATCGCGGTCAACGCCATCGCGCTCGGTCCCTTCGAGTCGGACATGCTGCAGGAATCGCTGGCCACCGAGATCGGCCTGAGCTCACCCATGCGCAGGCCCGGCGGGCTGGACGATCTCGCGGGCATCATCCAGTTCCTGGGTTCCCGGGGCTCGGCGTACCTGACCGGCACGGTGATCCCCTTCGACGGCGGCCTCTCGCTCACCCGGTAGGCGGGGGAACGAGGCACCGAAAAACGAAACGGGTTAATCAGCCTGTTTCTTGGTAGGTTGGTGGACGCGGACATGTGCCTGGCAGGGCCATGTCCGCGAACACCAACTGTTCTGGCAGATGGCCGGAGCGGAGGGTTCGAAGTCGACGGAAGGTGACAGGGACGCGATGAAATCGGAGCAGGCGCAACCGTTGGAAGCAGTGGGCCTCGGAGAGTTATTGCGCCCCGTCAAGTCGAGGCTGGGCGCGGCGATCGGGCTGCAGGCCGTCGCGGCGGTGGTCGCCGTGGTGCCGTTCGCCGCGGTGGCGGAACTGGCGAGGGTGCTCCTCGCGGACGGCCCGGTCGACAAGGGCGCGGCATGGACGGTCGCCGCCGTCGCGGGCGGCGCGCTGATGCTGTGGCTGGTGCTGAACACCGCGGCGGGAGCGATCGCCCATGCCGCGGACCTGGATTTCCAGCTCTCGGTGCGACGCCGGCTGGTCGACCGGCTCGGCCGGGTGCCACTGGGATGGTTCACCGATCGCGGAGCGGGCGGAATCGGGAAGGCGGTCCAGCACGACGTGGACACCATGCACCACCTGGTGGCCCACTCCCTGCTGAACCTCACCGCGAGCGTGGTCACCCCGCTCGCGACCCTGGTCTACCTCTTCGCGGTGGACTGGCGGATGGCGTTGATCCTGATGATCCCGCTGGTGATCGGGATCGGGCTGTTCATCAAGATGATGGTGAGCCTGGACGCCCAGACCGCCGCCTACGAGCAGGCCCAGGAGCGCATCGTCTCCAGGGTCATCGAGTTCGTCGAGGGCATCGCCGTCGTCAAGATGTTCGGCCAGGCCCGGCGAGCGCACCGTCAGTACGCGCAGGCCGCCGACGACTTCACGACGTTCTTCATCGCCTGGATCTCCAAGGGCTACCGGGCCACCGCGGCGTCGGCACTGATCCTCGGACCGGTCACGATCCTGCTCACCGTGCTGGTCGGCGGCACGGCACTCGTCTCGTCCGGTTCGCTCGACCCGCTCGATCTGCTGCCGTTCGCCATCCTGGGCCTGAGCGTGGCCGCGCCCCTGCAGGCGCTCGACTTCCACGGCCACGACATGGAGATGGCCGGGGCGGCCGCCAAGCGCGTGGGCGCGCTGCTCGCCGCGCCGGAACTCGCGATCCCCGACTCGCCACAGCGGCCGGAGACCGATGGCGGCGTCCGAGTGGAGCTGTCCGGTGTCGAGTTCGCCTACGACGCGGACCGGCCGGTCCTCAGCGGCATCGACCTGGCCCTCGAACCCGGCAGCGTGACCGCCCTCGTGGGGAGCTCGGGTTCGGGCAAGACGACGCTCGCGAAGCTGCTGCCCCGGTTCTTCGACCCGACCGCGGGCACCGTCACCGTCGGCGGCGTGGACCTGCGCGACATCGACCCGGACCAGCTGTACCGGCTGGTGTCGTTCGTCCTGCAGGACGTACAGCTGCTGGACGCCACCGTGCGGGACAACATCCGGCTCGCCCGTCCCGACGCGGACGACGAGGCGGTGCGTCGCGCGGCTCGCGCGGCCGCCATCGACCGGCGCATCGAGGAACTGCCGGGCGGCTACGACTCGATGGTGGGCAAGGACGTCCGCTTCTCCGGCGGCGAGGCGCAGCGGATCTCCATCGCTCGCGCGATTCTCGCGGACACCCCGATCGTGGTGCTCGACGAGGCGACCGCCCATGCCGACCCGGAATCGGAGGCGCAGATCCAGGACGCGCTGTCGGAGCTGGCCGTGGGGCGCACCGTGCTCGTCGTCGCGCACCGGCTGGCCTCGGTTGTCGGCGTCGACCGCATCGTGGTCCTCGAACAGGGCCGGATGGCCGAGCAGGGCACACACGGGGAACTGCTCGCCGCCGGCGGGCGGTACCAGCGGATGTGGAGCCTGCAGGAGCAGCCCGGCGCCGCGGAGACCGACGGCCACGACGCCTACGCCGGCGCCGGCATCGCGAAGGAGGAAGGGCGATGATTCGTCGACTGTTCACCGCACTGGGCCCGAAGCACGACCGCGCCCTGCGCAGGCTGCTGGCCTGGTTCACCGTCGCCGCCGTCCTCCAGGGCGTCGCGTTCGTCATGCTCGTCCCCGCCCTGCGCGAACTGCTCGGCGACGAGCCGGAACGGGCCTGGCCGTGGGTGATCACCCTCGCGGTGCTGTGGCTCGGCTACGCGGCGGTGAGCTACCCGGCGACACTGGCCGGTTACGGCACGGGGGCGGCCATGAGCCGCGACCTGCACCACCGGATCGGGGACAAGGTCGCCCAGCTCCCGCTGGCGTGGTTCACCCCCGACCGCGTCGGCGGACTCGGGCGTCTGGCCTCGCAGCGCGTGGTCGACATCATGGGCGTGCCCGCCCACCTGCTGCACCAGTTGGTCGACACCTTCGTCACGCCCGCCGTCGTGGTGCTGGCGATGTTCCTGTTCGACTGGCGACTGGCCCTGTCGATGACCGTCGCCGCGATCGCCGTGGCGCTGGTGTACCGGGTGGCGGGCCGCGGAATGGCGGCGGCCGACAAGGAGGCGGACCGCATCCACGCCGACGCCGCCGTACGGATCGTGGAGTTCGCCCGCGCCCAGCCGGTGCTCCGGGCCTTCGGCCGTACGGCGCAGGGGCACGCCGCGCTCGACGACTCGCTGGTCGCGCAGCACGCGGCCGGTCGGCGGATGCTGCGCGCAAGCATGCCCGGTCTGGTCTGGCTCGCCTTCATCGCGCAGGCGTCGTTCATCGTGCTGCTGGCCCTCGGAACCCGCCTGGCGCTCGGCGGATCGCTGGAGGCGGCCGAGTTCATCGCGCTGCTCGTGCTGTCGGCCCGGTTCGTCGAGCCCATCATGCTCACCTCCGAACTGGGCGGCGCGATCCGGGTGGCCGAGAACGCGCTGACCGAGATCAACGAACTGATCGACACGCAGACGCTGCCCGAACCGCTGACGTCGCGACGGGCGGACGGCGCCGACATCGAACTCGATGACGTGCGCTTCGGCTACAACGGCTCCACGGTCCTGGACGGACTGTCGATGCGGGTGCCGCAGGGCCGGATGACCGCGCTGGTGGGTCCGTCCGGCGCCGGCAAGACGACCGTGATCAGGCTGATCGCGCGGTTCTTCGACCCGGACGCCGGGGCGGTGCGGGTCGGCGGCGTGGACGTGCGCGAGATGCGGACCGAGGACCTCACGTCCGTCATCTCGGCCGTGTTCCAGGACGTCTACCTCTTCGACGGAACGATCCTGGAGAACGTACGTCTCGGCAGGCCCGACGCGACCGACGAGGAGGTCTACGCCGCGGCCCGCACCGCACGCGTCGACCAGATCGCCGACCGGCTGCCGGGCGGCTGGGAAGCACCCGTCGGAGAGGGCGGGAGCCGGCTCTCCGGCGGTGAGCGGCAGCGCATCTCGATGGCGCGCGCACTGCTCAAGGACACCCCGATCGTGCTGTTCGACGAGGCGACCGCGGCACTGGACGCCGAGAACGAGCACGCCCTGCAAGAGGCGATGTCGGTACTGGCGCGGGACCGCACCGTACTGGTCATCGCTCACCGGCTGCACACCCTGCGCGAGGCGGACCACATCATCGTGCTCGGCGACGGCCGGGTCGTGGAGGAGGGCGTCCACGACGACCTCGTCGCACGCGACGGCCGGTACGCGCACTTCTGGCGGGAACGCCGCCGTGCGCAGGGCTGGCACCTGGCAAAGCCCGCGGCGGTTCGCTGACCCGCGGCTCCCCCGACCGGACACGGGCGGCGCAGGCGCCGGCGCCGCCCGTGTCCCTCACGCACGTTCCCCACCCCACCTTCCTGCTGTGATCAGCTGAATCCGAGGAGTATCCGTGGAGCGACAGTCGACCGAGGGCTCGGTGTTCAGACCTGCGACCGCCGGTCTGCTGGACCGAATAGAGCGCCGCATCACCGATCAGAAATGCACCTTTCTGACGTCCAGCAACTACATGAACGAGGCGAGCACCAAGCTGGCCTACCTCATCAGCTCGTCGCTCACAGCGCGCGGTGGCGCTCCCCTCTACCGGAGCTTCCTCATCAACTCGACGGTCGAGGCGCTCTCCGGCGCGATGAAGCTGGCCCGGCAGACCTCCGTACGCAACAAGCGGCACGACGGCGGCTGGATCCTGATGATCGACGCGAAGGGCGCCTTCGCACCCTTCGTCGACCCGGCCTCCAAGGGGGTCGAGAGGGCGATGACACCGCACGTCGTGGTGGTGACCAGTGCCGTGCAGGCGACGGAGGCGTTACCGGAGCACTCCTGGTCGGCCGTCGTGGTCGTACGCGACGGATCGGCCGGCACGTCGACGGCCGAACTGGAACCGCTGCTCGGGACCGTCCGCTCCCAGGGTGGCATGGTGGTGCTCTGCGACAGCGAACTCGAACTCGGTGACGTCAGCCTCTTCACCGGACCGCTGGGCGCCGACGTGATCGTCTACGGGGAGAGCATCGGCGGAAACCAGGTGCCGTTCGGCTGCTTCACCATGACCGAGCAGGCGTACGAGATCTGGAACAACGACGTCGACTGCTACGCCCAGACCTCCACCTTCGGCGGCAACACCTTCTGCGCCGAGGTCGTGCTGGCGACGCTCGACGAGTACGGGCTGATCAGCCCCGAACAGCGCAGGACACTGGCGGAGATCGATGCCGACCGGGACACGATGCGCGAGTACTGGGCGCGGTACATCAACCCCTCCATGGCCAAGATGGAAATGATCGTCGGCATGCACCTGGACGTCGAGCGCGCGAGCGGCGCCCGGCTGCGCCTCGACGACGGACGCGAGATCCTGGACTGCTGCGGCGGCTTCGGCAGCAACTTCCGCGGGCACAACCCGCCGGACGTCCCCGCCGAGGTGCTGGCGGTCCACGACCCCGAGCACGACTACTGCGCGGACCTCGAAGACTTCCTCACCGGGCTCACCGGTTTCGACAAGGCCTTTCCCGCGGTCAGTGGGGCGACCGCCGTCGACCAGGCCGCCGCCCTCGCGATGCTGGCCAACCCGACGCGTACCAAGGTGGTCACCTTCACCGGCAACTTCGCCGGCAAGTCCCTGTTCGCCATCAACCTGAGCAAAGAGGGCCCGCAGGTCACCGAATCCGACGAGGACGCCTTCCGCCCCTACTATCACGACCTGGTCTACATCGACCCGTTCGGTGACGACGCGGTCCACAGGCTCCAGGAGGTGCTCTCCTCCGGAGAGGTCGCGCTGGTGTGGTTCGAGGCCATCCGCGGCGGCATGTGCCAGCGCCTGCCGGAGGGCATTCTGCGTACGGTCGAGCGCCTGCGCGGGACGGGCGGCTACCTGATCGGTGTCGACGAGGTGCTGTCCGGCGGATGGCGCACGGGGGACGACTACCTCGCCCATCAGCAGATGCTGCACCACGTCGACCTGGTGGCGATCGGCAAGGCCATGACGGACATGCTCTTCCCGGTCTCGTCGGTGCTGTGCACGCAGGAGGTCTTCGAGAGGGCCATGGCGACGGACGCCGGCCAGGTCTCCATGCGTAGAAGGTACTTCCGCAACGGGCTGGGCGCGCACATCGCGTACCACGCCCTGCGGCAGATGAGCGACCCGGCCGCGCGCGAGCGGGCGGTTGCGGCCCAGCGCATCGTCGAGGGCGGGATCCGGCGCCTCGCCGAGGAATCGCCGCTCTTCGGGAAGGTCGAGGGCCGGGGAGCGATGCTGCGGCTCCGGCTCAACGACGCGTACTTCCCCTTCGGCAGGTCCAAGTTCGGCGTACTGCTCGAAATGGCGGCGGCGCAGCTGGTCTTCGAACGCAGCGGCATCTTCGTGTTCATGCTGCGCTTCCTGCACCGGACCATGACGACCGAGGAGGACGCCCGCGAGGTGGTGCGCCGACTGGAAGCGGGCATGCGTGGCGTCCGGCCGCGGCACCTGTACCGCTTCATGGCGAGCAGGATGCTCTACGCGATGTCGGCGCGGAAGCTCTCCGGCGTGGTGGCCGGACGGCTCGCCCGGCCCCGCTATGTCACCGGCAAGTGAGAACGCAGATACCGAGAGAGGGCGGAGCCGATGGTGAGCAAGCAGGAGAAGTGGCGCGCGTACTGGGACAAGATGGCGGTCCGCTATGACAAGGACATGAAGTTCTGGGACCGGCTGCTTTACGAGGGCCAGCGGGAATGGGTGTGCAGCCGGGCGGACGGAGAGGTCCTGGAGGTCGCGATCGGGACCGGTCTCAACCTGCCCTTCTACCCGTCCGGCATCAGGCTGACCGGCATCGACATCAGCGACAGGATGCTGGAGGCCGCGCGAGCGCGCGCCGCCGAACTGGGGCGGGAGGTCGAGCTGCGCAAGGGTGACGCGCATCAACTCCCCTTCGGGGAGGCCACGTTCGACACGGTAGTCTGCACGCTGAGCATGTGCGCCATTCCCGACGTGGACCGGGCGATGCGCGAGATCCACCGGGTGTTGCGCCCCGGCGGCCGTTTCGTCTGCATCGACCACGTGGTGAGCCCCAACTGGCTGCTCCGAGGCATCCAGGGGATCATCGAACGCTTCAGCGTGCCCTCGGCGGGTGAGCATCTGCGCCGCCGTCCGATCGAGAACGTCCGCTCGACGGGCTTCGACATCAAGGAGACGGACCGCCTCAAGGGCGGGCACGTGGAGCGTCTGGTCGCCATCAAGTAGCCGTGCGCGCGGCGAATGGTGCGGGGCGGGCGGACACGGAGTGATACGGACGGGGCGAAGTACGGTTCGGGCACACGGGTGCCGTCGGTACGGGCCGGCAGTACGTGTGACGCACCCATGTCGTGGGCCGATGACAGCGGTCCAGATAGGTTTGAGCGATGTCAACAACAGTTGCCCCGTTGGGAGGGTCCAACGGATGAGAGAAGTTCAGCAGGAACGGGCGTTCGCGACCCGGCAGCACATCATCGAGAGCGCCGCGGCCGTGTTCGACACCGCGGGGTTCGCCGGCGCGAGCCTCGGTCGGATCGTCGAGCGGGCCGGGACGACCAGAGGTGCGCTGCACTTCCACTTCCCCGCCAAGGAAGCTCTCGCCAAGGCGGTGCTCAACGAGCACAACAGCCGGATGAGCGCCGTCGTGGAGGACATCACCCGAAGCGACGGGAGCGCGCTGGAACAGATCGTGTTGATCTCCAAGACGACCGCGCGGCTGATCGACAAGGACGTCATCGTCCGGGCCGGGACCCGGCTGCTGATGGAGCTCACCTACACCGGCGAACTGCCCGTCGCGTACCGGATGTGGATCGACGCGTGCGAGAACATGGTCCGCAAGGCCATCGAGGACGGTGACATCGTGCCGACGGCCTCACCGGACGCCGTGGCATATCTCGTGATCTCCGGTCTGGCCGGGATCCAGATGGTCTCCTCGGTGCTCACCGGCCGCAGCGACCTGGACCAGCGTGTCGACGAGATGTGGGAGGTGCTGCTCCTCGGCCTCGTTCCGGCCGACCGCCGGTGGAAGGTGGCCGGCCTGATGAACTCCGTTCCTCACGGACGGACGTGACCTCGCGAAGCCGCCCGGCGCCCGTGCGCGGGGCGGGGCGGCCCCACCGGCGGCATCGGCCTGTGGGTGATTCCGCACGTGCCGCCGCCCCGGCTGAGATCGCCGAGGTGGCCTGGGTGACCCTTGCAGAGCTTCCCGGGTACATCCCGTACGGGATCTTCGAGCCGGTGCGGAGACACTTGGAGGCCCTGATCGGGCTACCGCCGGCTGGCCAGAGCCGAGGCCAGAGCCCGTCCGGGATCATGTGACGGGAAAGGCCGGGACCGCGCGTTGCGGTCCGGGCCCTGCCCCGTGCGGTGCCGCCCCGCGGCGGCGGTGCGTCAGCTCTGTGCGGTGTCGTCGCCCGCCTGCCCGGCGTCCTCGGCTGCGCGTGCCTTCTCGCGCATCTTGCGCACCAGCTCCGCCTTCTGGTCGGCGGCACCCTGGCGGTCGCGGTTGCGGTGCGGACCGTTGTTCTGCCGTTCGGCGCGGGACAGCCTCTTGCGCTGGCCGCCGCCCTGGCCCACGGGGTTGTTGATGTTCTTGCTGTCGGTCACGGGTTCTCCCGGTGGTGATGTGAAGGTGATCTACGGATTCATCGGTGGGGGACGGGTGCGGTGACGTCGAAGGACGTCAGCGGGGGCCCGTCACGCTCGCACTCGTAAATCGGCGTCTGGAAGAACATGACAAAGACGTTACCCGGTTCCTTCGGCCCCGAGCGCCAAGCTTTTCGCCGCCCCGGCGTCGGCCGGGCCTTCGGCGAGCGCCCGGGGCCACCGATTCCTTCCGGTGCCGACCTCGGCAGTCCCCCTCCGACGCGACTGCGGACACCACGTCACAGGCGGCAACGCCTTGACAGCCGGGAAGGACTGGCGGCGCCGGATACCGGAACGTCGATGTCGGTCTGAACCCGGTCTTGGCGGGGTCAGCGGGCGAGGGAGACGGCGAAGGGCTTGAAGCCGTGCCGGCGCAGGATGTGGGGCACGAGCAGGATCATGGCCTCGGTGGCGCGGGCTGTGATGATGCCGCCGAGGTTCTCGATCCGTTCGGGCTGCCAGCCCAGGTCGCCGAGCAGGCCGGTGACGGTCCTCTTCGCGTGTTCGTCGTCGCCCGAGAGATAGGCGGTCGGTGGGGCGGCCAGCATCTCGGGAGCGGTCATGACCATGAACAGCATGGTGTTGAGGGTCTTGACCACATGGGTGTCGGGGAGCGCGGCCTGGAGCTGCTCGGCGAGGCTGCTGCCGGGGTAGCACAGGTCGCCGGGCAGGCCGTCAGCGGCGTCGCGGGTGGCGTTGGAGACGTCGACGAGGATCTTGCCGGAGAGCTCGGTGCGCAGGTCGGTGAGGCGCTCCAGGGAGCTGTCGCCGGGCGTCGCGTTGATCACGATGTCCGCGGTGCGGGCGGTGGTGCGCTGGTCGGCGAATGCGAAGGCGAGCCGCGGGGCGGGTCCGGCGGTGCGGGCGGCGGTGGCTTCGGGGTTCCGGCTGCCGAGGGTGACATGGTGTCCGGCTGCGGAGAGCTTGCCGGCGAGGTTGGTTCCGACGCGGCCAGCGCCCAGGATGCCGATGTTGATCATGCGGTGATGCTCCTTGCGATACCAGGTGGGAAGGGCGGGGACGTCCGGTCAGGCGATCGGCGAGAGGACCTTGAGGGCGGCGGCGTGGATGCCGGGGGCGGCGGCCAGGAAGTCGCGGCTGCCGGTGTTCCAGGGTTCGCCCGCCAGGTCGGTGACGGCGCCTCCGGCCTCGGAGACCAGCAGGGCGCCGGCGACCAGGCCGGAGCGGACGTCGGAGAACTGCCAGAACGCGTCCATGCGCCCGGCGGCGACGTGGATGAGCTGCATCGTGGCGGGAACGGACACGCGCACGACCAGGCCGTTGATGAGCATGGCGGTGACGGAGTCACCGATCCGCCGGAAGGTGCGCTCGTCCTCGCCGGGCTTGGCCTGGCCGGTGCCGGTGAGCGCGGCGCCCAGGTCGGTCTTGGCGGACACCGTCAGGGGCCGGTCGTTGAGGCGGGCACCGCCGCCGGCGACCGCGGTGTACGTGTCGCCGGTCAGCGGCAGGTGGACCACGGTGAGCACCGGCCGGTTGTCGCTGACCAGGGTGGCGGTGACGGCCCAGTCCTCCATGCCGTGGACGTGGTTGATGTTGCCCTCGGCGGGGTCGACGACCCACCACTCACCAGGCGGGAGGGCGCCGCCGGCCAGCTCGTCCTCGGCCCACTGCGACCCCGGCCGGGCCCGCAGCAGCGGTTCCCGCAGTACGTCCAGCACCGCGTCGTCGTTGGCGTGGATCTCGCCGACGACCTCGTCCAGACTCACGCCCCGGGCGTACGAGGTGTAGCGGTCGCGCAGCGTGACGCCGGCGGTCTTCACCGCGGCGGCCACGTCGGACAGCAGCGTCGTACCGGTGTCGAAAGGCATGGCTGTGCTCATGGTGGGCTCCCTGGGGGATCGGTGGAAGCGGGGTGAAGCGAGGCGGTCGTCTCGCCCCCGCACTTCGAAGGTAGGGCGCCCGATCATTAACAACAAGTGCATGCTTGTCACTTGTAGAGTTACTGACATGCAACTGGATCTGAACCTGCTCACGGCCCTGGACGCCCTGCTGGAAGAGGGGAGCGTCGCCGGCGCGGCAGCACGCCTCCACGTCACCTCACCGGCGATGAGCCGCTCCCTGGGCCGCATCCGCAAGGCAACCGGTGACCAGATCCTGGTCCGCACCGGCCGCAGCATGGTCCCCACCACCCGCGCGCTGGCCATGCGCGCCGAGGTCCACGCCCTCGTACAGCAGGCCCACCAACTTCTTTCCGCGCAGCAGGAGCTCGACCTGGCGGCTCTCGACCGGGTGTTCACCGTGCGCTGGCACGACGCCCTGACCGCAGCCTCCGGCACCGCCTTGACCACGGCCGTCCACCATCAGGCCCCCGGCGTCCGGCTGCGCCTGTCCGCCGAACCCGGGACGGACGACGCCGAGCTGCGCCGGGGTGAGGTCGACCTCGAGTCAAGCTCCAGCGCTCCGACGCTCCCCGACATCCGCCACCGCCTCGTCGGCAGGGACCGGCTGGTCGTCGCCGTCCGACCGGGCCACCCGCTCACCGAAGGCGCGCTGAGCCTCGAGCGTTACGCGGCCGCCGAACACCTCACCGTCTCGCGGCGCGGCAGCCTGCGCGACCCGATCGACGACGCTCTGACCACACGCGGGCTCGAACGACGCGTCGTCGCCGCCGGACCGACCGCCGCCTTCGCACTGCAACTCGCGCTCGGCACCGACTTGGCCGTCACCCTCCCCGACGCGGTCACCCGCACGGCCCGGGAACAACTCGGCCTGGTCACACTGCCGCTGCCACTCCCGCTGCCCGACGTTCCCCTGTACCTGCTGTGGCACCAGCGCTACGACAACGACCGCGCCCACACCTGGCTGCGAGACCTGGCCACCGAAACCGTCCAGGCACTCTTCACGCCACCGGCCGCCGCGCAACAGCCCCTCGCCGACCGGGCCGGGCATGCCGGATACGCCCGGGGTTAGGCCGTCTCTTTCGGATCTTGCCGAGCAATATGGTTCCAGGCCTCACGAACGTGGGAAGGGACGCGACCGCCTGCGTCGTTCCAGGTGAGGCCGAGAGTGGCAGCCCATGCCTTGATCTGCCGGTGGTCGGGCTCTGGCCCGGTGCGCATGGCGGGGGTGCCGCGGACGCCATAGGCAGGCAGGCGGGCCTCGCCGAGGACGGCACGCGGCAAGGAGAGACCGAACCGCTGCTCCAGAACACCGAGAGATCGCTCCTGGTAAGCCATGGAATGCTCCCTGGAAGGAGGGAAGTTCTGACTGCCGTCGGGATGAAGTACCTTTTCGGCAATAAGTTCAAGAAGGAGCAGATCTGGCTCCGCACCCCAGCGCCGACTCTCCTCGCCGATCCCGAAACCGCAGGTCAGCACACCGTTCTTGGCGTAGTGGAACCTGGCAGGCGGACGTGCGCCCATCGGCAGGTAGTGCACGGCATCGACCCTGCCGGAGGCGATCTCTTCCAGACGGTCCGCACCGGTGGAGTCCCCGTACTCCACGGCGAAAGCCCACCCCGCGTCCTCCCCGACCCGTACGACACCGTCGCCGCGCACGCCGTAGCTGCGACCTCTCATGCCCAGGTGCTCCACCTCGCCGTCAGCGATGGGCTCCGTTGCCTCGCCTAGGACTCCTCCCAAACGCACAGCCAGTTCATCAGCGGATATACCGCACGCGAAGACCACACCCTCCACAGGGATGTCCCCCGCCGCCAGCCACTTGATCCCGTCAGCCATGGCACCCCTCCCCGAAGTCAAAAGCACCCCTGCCGACGAACCTAGCCGCTACCGCTGACAGCCCTGGCCCACCCGCTGCAGAACCGGTCACGGCCACCAGTTCGCCAGGCAGACAAGATCCGAAAGAGGTGGTCTAGGTCGAAAGAGACGGCCTGGGCCCGCGGCAGCTGACTCCGCAACCTGCAGGTGCGCTGTCGGTTTCTCCGGCCGGGTGAACCTGTCCAGCGAGCCTGCCTCTGGCGGTGCAAGGGCCGTCCGCGCGCTGTCAGCCTTCTGTCGCGGTGACGGGCCCGGCGGTGTGTGCGGGCAGGGCGAGGCGGGATCCGAGGCGGTAGCGCATTCGCCCGGCGGCCTGGCGGACCTCTGCGGAGCGGGTCTCGCTCTCGAGGGTGCCGAGAAGCATCATGACCGCTCTTGCTTCGTCCCCGGTGAGCAGTTTCAGGCGGGTGTCGGTGGTGGCGTCCAGGAGTACGCCGAGGAAGTCTTCGTCGTCCATGTCCATGCAGGGACAACGCGGCACCACACCCCTGGTCACCCGCGCCGGGCCCACGGTCAGACCCGCCCGTAGCGTCGAGAACAGGGGCCGGACCGGCCGGGCCGGTAAGGGGAGGGAGTGGGCCTGAGCCCGTGTCCCGGTGGACACCGCCGAGGCCGTGAGCCGCGCTCTCGGAAAGTGGGAGATTCCCGATTCGGCCAGTGAACATCCGTTTCGCGCCGGTTGGGGCGGATCCGGGTGTCGGATTGTCCGGTAAGTGTTGTGCTGGAGAGGCTGCACCCGTCGGGGAGCAGGCGTCGGACCGCGCAAACAGGGGGTCTTCAGCGATGGCTTCTCTGCACTACGAAATACTCACCGATCCGGCTCCGCTCCAGGTGCCGGTCGCGGGCGGGGAACGCCAGGGATCGGTCTACATCGTCGTCTCCAATCCGACCATGGACGAGGTGATCTGGTACTCCATCGAGGTACGAGTGCCCTGCGGCCAGGCGGCCGGCGATCTGACGGCACATCCGAAGACGATCACCGCGCGGGTCGAGCGGAACACCGCGACGAAGAAGGGGGAGGAGCCGATCGTCGCCTGGGACGACACCACAGGTGTCCTCACCGTGACCGCCCAGCCGAACGCTCTGTTCCAGGAGGCCGGCTCCATGGCCCTGGTCTTGGACGGCTTCCCCGTCTCCAGCGCATCGGGACTGGAAATCCTGCGCGTGACGGAGAGGGCGGCGAACGGCGCCAGGGTGCAGAAGAACCCCATGACCTTGAGCCTGCTGAAGCAGCTCCCCAAGGTTCCGCGCAACTTCCGTGCGAAGCAGTCCCTGGTGGCCGGAGGCCAGGACGTCGTCCTGCAGTGGGACGGGCCCGACACCCTCACCTACCCCGGATCCAGGGTCCGGACGGCCCCCCGGAGACGGCTGTGCCGACGCAGGGCACGACCGGCTGGCAGTGGTCGCCGGCGGCGGGCCAGGAGCCGAAGCGGGACGCCACGTACACCCTGACGGCCACCTCACCGGGCGGGCAGCAGCCCGGGTACTTCCTCACCACCACCGTCCACCTGCGCAGCCCCGAGTTCGAGAGCGTCACCGCGACGACCGGTATCCACAGTCCGTGGGTCGAGGGCACGACGGACAAGGGCCGGATCGTCTTCACCACGCAAGGCGCCCAGATCCGCGGCGCGGCCAACGACCTCGGCACTCTCTCCGCCGCCAGGACCGACGTCGACACCGTGACCGCGGCGTGGGTCCGGGGGCGCGAGAGCGACGCCGGGTGGATCGGGTTCCCGGCCGACGGAATCAGGGTCGGCCGCGGCGGTGGAAGCGACTTGGGAACCGTCACGGCCGACAAGATCAGCGTGAACGGCATCAACACCCAGTGGGTGGGGGACCGGGACTCGGGCAAGGGATGGGTCGAGTTCCCGCAGTCGGGAGTGAACGTCCGCAAGGATGGTAAGCAGGACTGGGGAACCGTCGCCGCCGACCTGGCGGACCTGAACGGCATCAACACCAAGTGGGTGCAGGGCCGCACGGCCGCCGACGGATGGATCGAGTTCCCAGCCTCCGGGATGAACGTGTTCCAGGGCGCCGGGAGCCGCCAGTGGGGGACCGTCGCGGCCGACAAGGCAGACCTGAACGACCTGGTCACCCACCGGGCCCAGGTCAAGGAACGTCTCACCCTCCAGGGCGGGCTGAGCGTCGACAACGTGCTGGAGACGCAGGACAGCCCGCCGCGGCTGATCGTCCACGGCCTCCTGGATGCCGAGGGCGAGGTGAAGGCCGACCACACGGTCACCGTCACCGGGGACCTCACCACCCTCGGCATGCTGCGCGTTCAAGGCGAGTCGCGCCTGCAGGGGAAGGTGAACGCCGGCGCGCATCTGTCGGTCCGTAACGGAGGCGCCTGGATCATGCACACGAACGACGGGAAGGTGGCGATCAACGGCGACCTGCGCGTCCACGGGGCATTCCGCTCCGATTCCTGATCAGGTTGCCCAGCAGGCTGCGCGACGGACGGCCGAGGACTGCATCACCCGCCGTCCGTCACGCAGGAGGGCCGGACCCGCGACCAGGTTCCTGGATTGCGGGGTTACTTGGCGCCGAGGCCGGCGTCGGAGACCTCGGGCTTGCCGGCGGCCTTGAGGACCTTGTTCAGGAGTGTCAGGTCGTAG